>CAIYZT010000214.1 GCA_903930735.1 uncultured Paracoccaceae bacterium
CCAGCGGTCCATCATGCCGTCCGCGACCATCTCGCGCCCACCGCCGCCGCCCTCTTCGGCGGGCTGGAAAATCATCACCGCCGTGCCGTCGAAATTGCGCGTCTCGCAGAGGTATTTCGCGGCGCCCAGCAGCATGGCGGTATGGCCGTCATGCCCACACGCATGCATTTTGCCATGGGTGCCGGAGGCATAGTCCAGACCCGTCTGCTCGATGATCGGCAGCGCGTCCATATCGGCGCGCAGGCCCACCACCCGGCCAGAGGCGTTGGAGCGGCCCTTGATCACCGCCACCACGCCGGTGCGCCCGATGCCTTCGGTGACCTCGTCACAGCCAAAGCTGCGGCAAAGTTCGGCCACCCGGCCCGCGGTGCGCTGCACATCGAACAAAAGCTCAGGGTGAGCGTGAAAATCATGGCGCCATTCGGTGATTTCGGGCAGCAAGTCGGCAAAGCGGTTCTTGACGGGCATGAGGGCCTCCCTTTTGCCACCACGCTAGGCCCAAAGCCGCGCCGCCCGCAAGTCCTAGCCGAAGCGCCGCCGCGCTTCGAGCGCGAGGCCGGTGCCGACCGAGCCCAGCATATCGCCGGTTGCGATCCGCGCCTGCGGCAAGGCCGCCGCCACCAGCGTCCGCAGGACCGGCAGGCCAGACGAGCCGCCGGTCATGAAAACCGTCCCGATCCGTTCGGGTGTCAGCCCCGCCTGCTGCAAGATTGCGGCGATGGTGTCCGCGATCCGCTGCAAGGGTGCATCGACCGCCGTCTCGAATCCTTCGCGGCGGACCACCGGGTTTGGCCCGCCTGTCAGATCCGAAACCAACATCCGCGCAGCGGGCGCATCCGACAGCGCGATCTTGGCCGTCTCGACCGCCATGGCAAGAGCATGGCCATGCCGCCCGGCCACGACTTTCATCATCCGGTCAATCAGCTCTGGGCGCACGGCCTCTAGTCGCAGGGCCTTGAGGTCAGCGGCCACGCGCTGATTATAAAGGAAGTTGATCCGGTGCCAGCTGGCCAGATCCAGATAATAATGTCGCGGCATGGTGCCGAGCCCGCCCTTGGTCGGCGCAAGATACCCCAGATGCGGCAGCAGCTGTGCCAGACTTAACAGACGGTCAAAATCGGTGCCACCGACGCGGATGCCGTCATTGGCCAGAATATCCGCGCCCCGGTCGGCAGCTTTGGCGCGCTCCGGGCCGACGCGGACAATCGAAAAGTCAGAAGTACCGCCGCCGATATCGACGATCAAAACCAATTCCTCGGCACTAGCCGATTGTTCGTAATGCAGCGCCGCCGCGATGGGTTCAAACTGAAAACCGACATGGGCAAAGCCGAGGCTGCGGGCGATCTGCTCCAGCGCCGCCTGTGCCCGTGCGTCTGCCGCCGGATCGCCGTCCACGAAATGCACCGGGCGGCCAAGGATGATGCTGGCAAGGGGCCCGGTCTGCGCGGCTTGCAGGGTGACCAAATGGCGGAAAAACGCGGTCAGGACGGCTTTGAAACTGACCGACTTATTGCCAATCGCGGTGCGCTCGTCGATCAGCGAAGAGCTGAGCGTCGATTTCAGCGCCCGCATCAGCCGCCCTTCGACGCCCTCGACATAGGCCGTGACCGCCGCCCGGCCAAAGCTGGGGGGGCCGTCCGCCTCCCAAAAAACCGCCGAGGGCAGCGTGACCTCGCCGGCCTCCAGCGGCAAGAGCCAAGCCCGGCTGCGGTCTGCAAGGGCTACCGTGGAATTGGAGGTGCCAAAATCAATGCCGCAAAAAAGATCCGCCATTCAACCCTCAAGCCTGCGCGCCAAAACCGAGGGGCTATCTCAAGCAGGTGGGCAAAGTAAACCGGTGCTGACGGGAAAATCGCCCCTGCGACGGCCCGCCTCAGCCGAGCCAGGCAAGCAGGGCCTGCATGAACCGATGCCCCTTGTCGAATTCGGCCAGGGAAATGAATTCATCTGCCTGATGGGCCTGCGCGATATAGCCCGGCCCGCAGACCACCGCCGAATAACCCGCCGCCTGAAACTGCCCGGCCTCGGTGCCGTAACTGACCACGCCAAGGCTATTGTCCCCGGTCAGATGACGCGCCAGCGCCTCAGCCGCGCCATTGGGTTCAGGCATCAGGGCGGGCACGCCAAGGAAGGTTGTAAGGGTTACCCCCGCCTCCAGCCGGATGGTTTTGAGCGCGCCGTCCATCTGCGCTGCCCGGGCGATGATCAGATCGTCATAAAACGCCTCGCTCTCGCCCGGCACCACGCGCACCTCGACGGCGAAATGGCATTCAGCGGCGGTGATGTTTTCGGCGGTGCCGCCCTTGATCGTGCCGACATGCAAGGTGGTGAAGGGCGGATCGAAGGCGGCGGCGATGGGGGAGACGGGACGGGCTTGGATCTGCACGTTCAGATCGTTCACCCATTGGATGAACCGTGCACCCTCCATCACCGCCGAGACCCCGTAGGGCAACAAGGAGGAATGCACCTCATAGCCGCGCACAAGCACCTTGAAACCGGAGCCGCTCTTGTGGCCGTTGATCACCGCCATGCCCGAAGGCTCGCCAATCAGGGCAATATCACCCTTGGGAAGCAGGTCCTGCATTGCCGCGATCATCGGCGGCGCGCCGGTACAGCCCAGTTCCTCGTCATAGGACAGGGCCAGTTGAAGGGGCCGCGCGGCACCGTGCCGCTGCGCCTCGACGAGGGCCCAGATCGCCAGCGCCACATAGCCTTTCATATCGCAGGTGCCGCGGCCAAAAAGCTTGCCATCGCGCTCCGTCAGGGTCCAGGGGTCCTGGCTCCAGGCTTGCCCCTGCACGGGCACCACATCCGAATGGCCCGACAGCACCACCGCCCCCGGCACGCGCGGCCCGGCATGGGCCATCAGGGCGGCTTTCTGGCGGTCCTCGTTCCAGAAACGGTGGCATTCAATGCCATGCCCGCGCAGATAGACCTCGGTCCAGTCGACAAGGGCAAGATTGCTGTCCGTGCTGATCGTGGGGAAGGAAATCAGCGCTTGCAAGATCTCTCGGGGCGTCAAAATTTCGGTCATTCACCAGCCTCTTAAGTCTAGATTTCCAAGCCAAGCCTGCCCCCTTGGCCCGCGCGCTGTCAAGGAGGCGGGCAGCGGGAGGTGATAATGTCAGATACTTGGGCAGAATGTCGGGAAAATTGCCGTAACGACGAAAATATTCAGGATTGAACCAGCGCCGGAAATGGGAAACAGTTACGACTAGGCAAGTCGGCAACCAAGCTGTCACCGCGAACAGACCTAATAAGAACAAGACACTGGGGAGTGTATATATGGCCGATGGGGCCGCGCCCGTTCTGGACGTTCGGGGGCTAACAACCGTTTTTCACACCCGTCAGGGCGAGATTCACGCGGTGAACTCTGTCAGCTTTACCCTGTCCAAGGGCGAAGTTCTGGGCGTTGTTGGCGAAAGCGGCTCGGGCAAGTCGGTGACGATGATGTCGCTGGTCGGTCTTTTGCCCTCTCCGCCGGCCGAAATCCGCGAGGGCGAGGTTTTGCTGGGGGGCCAAGATCTGCTGCGGGCCAGTCCGGCGGAGCTGTCTTCGGTACGCGGCGCCAAGGTGGGTTTCGTGTTTCAAGACCCGATGACCAGCCTAAATCCAGTTTTTACCGTTGAAAATCAGATCATTGAGCCCTTGATACGCCATATGGCGATGTCTGCAGCTGACGCCAAGGCGCGGGCGGTCGAGTTGCTCGATCTTGTCGGAATCCCCGATGCCGCCCGCCGGGTCAAGGATTATCCGCATCAGTTTTCGGGCGGCATGCGTCAGCGGGTGATGATCGCCATTGCGCTGGCCTGTGATCCGGACGTGCTGATCGCGGACGAACCGACGACGGCGCTGGACGTGACCATTCAGGCGCAGATCCTGGAGTTGATGACGCAGCTGCGCGAAAAGCTGGGTATGGCGATCATCTGGATCACCCATGATCTGGGCGTGATCGCCGGCATCGCAGACCGGGTTATGGTCATGTATGGCGGTCAAGTCGTCGAACACGCCCCGGTGCGCGCGTTGTTTCACAACTCCCAGCATCCCTATACCCGCGCGCTTTTGCGCACGATCCCCAAGATAACTGGCGCCCGCGAGGGCCGACTTTCGGTTATCGAAGGCCAGCCGCCGATCATGACTTCGGTGCCCCGCGCCTGTCCGTTCCGCGCCCGCTGTGCCCATGCCCATGCCCGCTGCGAGGCGGAAAACCCCGCGCGCCGCGCCGTAGACGGCAAGCCCCTTGGGCAGGGCCATGATGTGGCCTGCCACTGGACCCCGGAGGCCGAAAATGCGTGACACCCAAGCCGCGCCTTTGGTTCAGGTCGAAGGGCTCAAGATGTATTTCCCGGTCCATACCGGCATTTTGCGCCGCCATACCGGGAATGTGAAAGCCGTCGATGACGTCAGCTTTGCCATCCATCAGGGCGAAACCTTGGGTCTGGTGGGCGAAAGCGGTTGCGGCAAATCCACCGTGGGCCGTGCGCTTTTGCGGCTATACGAGCCGACGGCGGGCCGTGTGGTGATCGACGGCGAGGATATCGCGACCTTGTCGCATGAGGCTTTGCGCCGCAAGCGTCCAACCATGCAGATGGTGTTTCAGGACCCCCAAGCCAGCCTTAACCCGCGCATGTCCCTGTCGGCGATCATCGCCGAACCTTTGACCGAACATACCAAACTGACCGCCGCTCAGCGCCAGAACCGGGTCTATGAGTTGATGGATCAGGTCGGCCTGAACCGCCGTTTTGCCAACCGCTTTCCGCATGAATTCTCGGGCGGCCAGCGCCAGCGCATCGGCATCGCCCGCGCCCTGGCCCTGAACCCCAAGCTGATCGTTTGCGACGAGCCGATTGCCGCGCTCGATGTCTCGATCCAGGCGCAGGTGGTGAACCTGCTCGAAGATCTGCAAGATACGCTCGGCCTGACTTATCTGTTCATCAGCCACGATCTGTCGATGGTGCGCCATATCGCGGACCGGGTTGCGGTCATGTATCTGGGCCGCATCGTCGAATTGTCGCCGCGCGATGATCTTTATGCGCGGCCCCTGCATCCCTATGCCGAGGCGCTGCTGTCCGCCGTCAACGAGCCGGACCCCGACCGCGCCAAGACCCGCAAGCGCATCCTGTTGAAGGGCGATCTGCCCTCGCCCGCGAACCCGCCGGTGGGCTGCAATTTCTGCACCCGCTGCCCCAAGGTTTTCGCGCGCTGCCTTACCGAGAAGCCTGCGCTTGTGCAGGTCGAACCGGGTCGCCAGGTGGCTTGCCACCTGTTCGAAACCATTCATCCTGCCACCGGATCAACCGGTGGTTCCGAGGCCAAAGAGCACCTTCAACATGGAGTGACACAATGAAACTTAACTCCGCCCTTCTGGGGGCAGCCTGCGCCTTTGCAATAGCCCCCGCGGCCTTTGCCGAGCGCGGCACCGACGGCGAGGTCAAGCTGACCTTCCCGCAAGCCGTTTCGATCATGAACCCGTATCTGTCCTCGGGCACCAAGGATATCTATGCCGCCTCGATGGTCATCGAGCCGCTCGCCGGCTTTGATGACAGCGGCAACCTGATCCCCAAACTGGTCAGCGAAATCCCAACCGTCGAAAATGGCGGCATCTCCGAGGATCTGACCTCGATCACCTGGAAGCTGATCCCGGGCCTTCTGTGGTCCGACGGCTCGCCGGTCACTTCGGCTGACGTGGTGTTCACCGGACAGTATTGCATGGACCCTGCCGGCGGCTGCGCGCAGCTGTCGAAATTCGAAGGCGTGGCTTCGATCGAAGCTGTCGACGAGACCAGCATCAAGGTGACTTTCACCGGACCCAAGCCCAATCCCTATACCGCTTTCGTGGGCGCGACCGCTCCGATCCTGCAAAAAGCGCAGTTCGAGGCTTGCATCGGCGCGGCGGCCCCGACCTGCACCGACCAAAACTCGATGCCAGTAGGCACCGGCGCGTTCAAAGTCACGGGCTTTACCGTCAATGACACCGTCTCGATGGAAGCAAACTCGAACTACCGCGATCCGGCCAAGCCAGCCTTTGCGACCGCTGTGATCAAAGGTGGCGGCGACGCCGAAGGTTCGGCCCGCGCGGTCATGGAAACTGGCGAGTTTGACTACGCCTGGAACACCCAGATCCCGCCCGACAGCCAAGCCGCTATGGCTGCCGCTGGCAAAGGTCAGTTTGTTGTGGCTTTCGGTACCCTTGTCGAGCGCCTTGAAATGAACATGACCAACCCTTCGGCTGATCTGCCCGAAGGCGAGCGTTCGACCGCGATGCACCCCCACCCCTTCCTGACCGACATCAACGTGCGTACCGCATTGTCGATGGCGATCGACCGCGACATTCTGCGCGAAGTGGGCTACGGTGCCGGCGGCAAGCCGACCTGTAACATCGTTCCGGCCCCTGCCGCCTATGCCTCGGACAACACCGCTTGCTTGACCCAAGACATCGAAGGCGCCAAGGCGCTGCTCGAAGCTTCGGGCTGGACCGACACCGATGGTGACGGCATCCGCGACAAGGACGGCGCGAAACTGTCGATCCTCTACCAATCCACCGTCAACCCGATCCGTCAGGACTTCCAGGCGCTGATCAAGGATTGGTGGTCGGAAATCGGCGTTGAAACCGAGCTGAAGGCAATCGATCCCGGCGTGTTCTTCGGCGGCGACGCCGGCTCGCCCGATACCTTCCAAAAGTTCTATGCCGACGTCGAAATGTACGCCAACAACTTTGACGGCACCGATCCCGAGGCTTACCTGACGCAGTACAAGTGCGACAAAGCCCCGAGCCCGGAAAATCAATGGCAGGGCGAGAACATGAACCGCTTCTGTGACCCGGCTTACGACGCCATGGTCACCGAGCTGTCTTCGACCCGCGATCCGGCCAAGCGCGCCGAAATGGCGAAGGCGCTGAACGATATGGTCACCAAAGACACCCGTATCGTTATTCCGCTGGTGCACCGCGGCACGCTGTCGGCGCATTCCAATGCTCTGGGCGGCGTTATGATCAATGCCTGGGACACCGAAATGTGGAACGTGGCTGATTGGTTCCGCGTGAAGTGATCTGAACCCTTTGCGGCGGGCCCCTCGTCCGGGGCCCGCCACTTTCTTATCCGTTCCTACTTATGAACCGAGGCGTCGCAGCTCATGCTCACCTTCACGCTCCGCAGGCTCTTACTGGCCATACCGACGCTTTTGTTCATTAGTCTGATCATCTTCTTGCTGGTCGATCTGGCCCCCGGATCGCCAATGTCCGAGATCCCTCTGACCGTCCCGCCCGAAGTGCGTCAAAAGATGATCGCGGCCCTCGGCGCCGATCAGCCGGTTTTCGTGCGCTACATCCTTTGGCTCCGGCAGTTTTTCTGGGTAGAGCCCGCCTATCTGCTGGATGGCTGGTTCGGCACCGATCTGGCTGGCGATCAGCAGCGCATCCTGTCCTGGCAGTCGCGTAGCCCGGTTTTCACCGTCATCGGCCAACGGATTCCGCAGACCCTGACCGTGATCGGCACCGCCTATCTGGTCGGCATCCTGATCGCGGTTCCGATCGGCATCTATTCGGCTTACCGCCAGTATTCGCTCTTTGACCAGCTTGGCACCTTCGTCGCCATGATCGGCTTTTCGGTGCCGACCTTTTTCACCGGGACCTTGTTCATCATCATCTTCGCGGTCTGGCTGGGCTGGTTCCCGACCAAATATGACACCACGCTGGAAGTCACGGACTGGGCGAGTTTCATCAGGCAAATGCAGCAGATGGCCATGCCGGTCATGGTCCTTGGCCTCGCCAATGCCGCTGCGATCAGCCGCTATATGCGCTCCTCCATGCTGGAAAACATGGGACAGGATTACGTCCGCACCGCCCGCGCGAAGGGGATGACCGAACGCACCGTCGTTCTGAAACATGTGCTGCGCAATTCGATGATCCCGGTGGTCACCGTCATCGCCCTCGGCATCCCCTCAATCTTTGGGGGCGCGATCATCACCGAGAATCTCTTTGGCGTGAACGGCATTGGCGCGGCGCTGATCGGGGCGATCCATGCCTCGGATCTGCCGATGGTGCAGACGCTGGCCTTTATCTTTGCCGTGCTGATCGTCGGTTTCAATCTGATCGCCGATATTCTTTACGGCTTCCTGGACCCGAGGATCCGCTATGACTGACAACAGCATCGCCATCCCACCGGCGCAGAGCCAGCTTGGCGCGGTCTGGAACCAGTTCCGCGTCCACCGCGGCGCCGTCTTTGGGCTGATCGTCCTCGGGATTTTGGTGACTTTCGTGGTCTTTGGCCCCTTCCTTTGGCCCGAGGAAAAGCTCAAGGTTTCCGAGGCGATGAAGGTCAAGAACCAAGGCCCCTCGCTGATGTTCCCGCTCGGGACCGACCAGCTCGGCCGTGATATGCTGACGAGGATGATGGCGGCGGGCAAGGTCTCGCTCGCGGTTGGATTTGTCGCCATGATCATCGCGATTTTCGTGGGCACCACGGTCGGCGTCATGGCCGGCTACTTCAAGCGCCTCGACGGCCCGCTGATGCGCCTGACCGATCTGTTTCTCTCGCTGCCCCTGATCCCGCTGCTGCTGGTCATGGTCATGCTCTTCCGCGACAAGATCGCCTCGATCATGGGGCCAGAGCTGGGGGCCTTTACCCTGATTGTTTTTGCCATCGGCATCACCTCCTGGATGCAGGCCGCCCGGATTGTGCGCGGCGAAGTTCTGGCGCTGAAGGAACGCGAATATGTTCTTGCCGCACGCTCTATCGGCGCGCCCTCGCGGCGGATCATCCTGCGCCATATCCTGCCCAATGTAGTCTCGCCGGTGATGGTCGCGGCCACGCTTGGAGTTGCAGAGGCGATCATCACGGAATCGGTCCTGTCCTTCCTCGGCCTCGGCTTTCCGCCCGATTTTCCGACCTGGGGGCGGCTCCTGTTCGACGGGTTGCAGTACATGCAGCTTTACCCCGAGCGGGTGATCTGGCCGGGTCTGGCTATTTCGCTGACGGTGTTGTCGGTGAACTATATCGGAGACGGTTTGCGCGACGCGCTCGATCCTCGGATTCGCGGGCGCTAAACCCCGATGGCAAGGCTGCTTTTGATCCATACCGGAGGCACGATCGGCATGGCGCCGGGCGCTGCAGGGTTCGCCTCTCTGCCCGGCTTGCTGGAGGCGGCGATCGCCGCCCTCGCCCCCGCTGGGCTGATTTCGGTGATCAGCTTTGATCCCTTGATCGACAGCGCCCATGCCACTTGGGCCGACTGGAACCGCATCGCGCGAACCATCGCGGATCAACACGAATCCTATGAGGGTTTCATCGTCACCCATGGCACCGATACCATGGCCTTTACCGGTGCGGCGCTGTGCTTTGCTCTGCACGGGCTGGA
>CAIYZT010000215.1 GCA_903930735.1 uncultured Paracoccaceae bacterium
AGCGGGACGTTGCGGAAAACCTCGACATAGACGGTCATCAAACGCCCGACGATCCAGTTCTTCGACAGGCGCAGGATGCCGACCGTGACGCCAAGGATCGTCGCAAAGGTGCAGGCAAAAACCGCGACCAGAAGCGTGTTCAAAAGGCCGATGATCAGCGCGCGGAAATGGGTGCTGTCATTGGTATAAGGGATCAACTGTTGGTCGATGTCATAGCCGGCACGATTGAAAAGGAACGAGAAATTGATGTCCTTGTCGCGTTCGGCCAGGTTTTGGACCGTGTTGTTCAGCAGCCAGATCAAGGCCGCAAAGAACAGGAGCAGCACAATCAACTGGATCGTATAGCTGCGATAGCGCGTGTCATAGATAAGCTGACTGATCCGAAAACCGCCTTTCGGCGCATCGACTGCAAGCGTCATGTATTCCCCCTTGTGCAGACCCATGGACCGCTCTTTGGCGGCTTATAGAATGAGGTTCGGACCCCGCTGGTCAGTCTGTTTGGCGCAAAAAGAATCGGGCGCGGCGATCTGCCGCGCCCGAGCCCAGGTTTAGATCAACGCACTGGCGGTGCGTACTGCAGACCGCCTTGCGACCACAGAGCGTTCAGGCCACGGGCCAGACCGATCGGGGTCGAAGTGCCGATGTTCGTTTCAAAGACTTCGCCGTAGTTGCCAACAGCTTTGATCGCGTTATAGGCCCAAGCAGCGTCAAGCCCCATCATCGCGCCCATTTCGCCTTCGGTGCCGAGCAGACGCTTGACCTCCGGGTCGGTGGTCGCTGCCAGAACTTCGTCGATGTTCGCTTTGGTGATGCCTTTTTCTTCAGCGATCAGCATTGCGAAATAGGTCCAACGAACGATGTCACCCCAGTTGTTGTCGCCGTGGCGAACGACCGGGCCCAGAGGCTCTTTCGAGATGATCTCTGGCAGAATGATGTGAGCAGCAGGATCCGCCATCGCAGCCCGGGTCGAAGCAAGGCCCGAAGCGTCGGTGGTGAAAGCGTCACAAGCGCCGGATTCGTATTGACGCTGCGCTTCGCTGTCGTCGGCCACGGTGACCGGGGTGTAGCTGATGTTGTTTTGCTTGAAGAAGTCAGCAAGGTTCAGCTCGGTGGTGGTGCCGGTCTGGATACAGACGGTGGCGCCATCCAGTTCCTTGGCCGAGCCAACGCCCAGATCCGATTTCACCATGAAGCCCTGACCATCGTAGTAGTTCACGGCCACGAAATCCAGCTTGAGGTCGTTATCGCGCGAGAAGGTCCAGGTCGAGTTGCGGACCAAGAGGTCAACTTCGCCCGAAGCCAGCGCGGTAAAGCGGGTCTCGCCGGTGGTTGCGACGAATTTCACCTTTGTCGCATCGCCAAAGATGGCGGCGGCAACAGCGCGGCACAGATCAACGTCAAAGCCGGACCAAACGCCGTTTGCATCTGGAACGCCAAAGCCGGCCAGGCCGGAGCTCGAACCGCAGATCAGCTCGCCGCGCGCCTTGACGTCGTCCAGCGTGCCCGCAAAGGCGGCGCCAGCTACGACACTCGTGGCTACGAGCGTGCTGAGAAATACCGATTTTTTCATACTGACCTCTTCCTGAGTTCGCCCATTTTCTGGGCTTGGATTGATGCCCTGCGTGGGTCGCAGGTCCTTGTACCGATGACGGGCCTTTCCGACAGGGTCGGGGGCGTCAGTGTCGGTGATCATCGGGCAAAGCGCTTTGAAAGGTCAAGCAAAACAACAGATCCCCGGGATGATACCGCTATCAGCGAGAAATGCCGGGCACTGCCGCCAAATTGCTGCCCAAATGGGCCCCTGCAGTGAAAGAATGTTATTCGTGATAGCGAAAGAAACGGAGCGCTGAAGATAGGTCAGTGCTCTTGCCAGATTCGTATTTGGCGGCCTCTTCATCCTGACCCCAGTGTTCGGTCTGCCAATGCTCATCGATTCGGCTTAGTGTGAATCCTGCATCGGCGGTCAAAACCCCCCGCGCCATCGCAAAACCGAGGACCAACGAGCCGGTAATGGCCACCAGATCGTGGAAGGGCGCCAGATGGAAGGCGTCGAAAGCTTGGGTCAGTTCGGTCAGGCGGGCGATGCTGGCCGGGGCCTGATCAATGGGCGCGATGCCAGTAGTCACGCGCAAAGGCGCGTCCAGATCGTGGGCGGCCCATTCCAGTTGCGGATCCCAAGCGGCGGCCTGGCGGGCGATCAAGGCCTCTGGCCGATCGGCCCGGTAGCACAGAAGATCGCTCGCGCCATAGGCGGCGACAATTTCGACGACCTCGGCATGCTGATGGGCGACCTTGTCGATCGCGGAATTGGCATAGCGGGTCATCGGCATAGTTTCGGGCCGCACCGCGCCGGTTTGCGCGTCCCATTCGGCGGCGCAGGCCTGCGCCATGGCAAGGCTCGGCAGCACAAAGCCCGCCTTGGCCGGAGTGCGGACCGGGCGTGCGTCCAAGAGCACGGTAAAGCCGCCCCCGCAAGGCGCGGCTTCAGCCTTGGTCCAGAACCTTTTTGCCTTCCAACCGCTCAACGCAGCTTCTCAAACGGGTCAGCGGGTACGTCCTTTTCCTTCCAATCCAGCGCCTTCCAAGTCCGCGCCATATGGTCGGGCAAGGGGGCGATGAAGGTCAGGGTTTCCTTGGAAATCGGATGCTGGATGGTCAGGCTGCGCGCGTGCAGATGCAGCTTGCGCGAGATATCACCGCCAATGGTCGTGCCCCAGCCATCGCCGGGGTTTTCAACACCGGTTGGCCCATATTTGCTGTCGCCGATGATGGGATGGCCAAGTTCGGCCATATGGGCGCGCAATTGGTGCGTGCGCCCGGTCACCGGCTCCAGCGCCATCCAGGACAGGCGCGTGCCCAGAAACCAGAGCGTAAAGAAATCGGTCTGGGCGCGTTTCGCCTCAGGATGCTCGGCCATTTTCGCCGGATGGACGCACACCATCTTTTCGTTTTCGGGGCCCCGGCCATGGCCTTGGGCCTTTTCCAACCCGTATTTGATCGAGCCTTTGCGCGGATTGGGTACCCCGGCCACCACGGCCCAATAGATCTTGCGCGCTTCGCGGTGGCGCAGCGTTTCGGACAGGGCGCGCGCCACGCGGTCGGTGCGGGCCAGCATCAACAGGCCCGAGGTATCCTTGTCGAGCCGGTGCACCAGCTTTGGCTTGTCCTTGTAGCCAAATTTCAGCGCATCACACATCGCGTCCACATGCCGGTCGCCCAGACCCGATCCGCCCTGCGAGGGCAGGCCGGCGGGCTTGTTCAGGATGATGATATGCTCATCCTTCCACAGCACCGCGTTCTGGATCATGCGCGCGTCTTCGATGTTGACCTTGCCGTTTTCCAGCACGGCAGGCGCCTCTTTGTCCGGCAAGGGCGGCACCCGCACCACCATCCCCGGCGCCACCCGGTCCGAGGCCTTGACCCGCGCAGAATCCACGCGGACCTGCCCCGTGCGGCACATCTTTTCGACGGAACCTTGGGTGACATGGGGGAACTTGCGCTTGAACCATTTGTCCAGCCGCTGCTCGCCCTCATCCTCGGTGACGGTTACAAGTTTGACGCCGCTCATCCGAGGGCTCCTTTGGCAAGGGCCGCGCCAAGGGCGACGGCGAAGAGGGACAGGACGACCGAGCCGCCGACATAGAGCGCGGCCCCGACGGTCTGGCCCGATTGCCAGAGCCGCAAGGCATCCAGCGAAAAGGCCGAAAAGGTGGTGAAACCGCCGAGGATGCCGGTCATCAAAAGCGGCGATAGGGCGGTGCGGCTGGACAGGGTAACAAAGAGGATGCCCATCGCAAAACTGCCCAGCACGTTGACAAGACCCGTGCCAAAGGGCGCGCTGACCATGGCGGTAGCCCAATAGCGCAGCACAGAGCCGATGGCGCCGCCAAAGGCAACTTGGATCAAAGTCAAAAACATCAGGTTTCCTTGGGGCGCAGGCGCGGAATTGTCAACCTTTGGCGTCAGGCAAGGTGGGGTCAGCGGGGAATCTGGTTAATCCGTTTGGCGTTTGGCGCGCAGTTTCACGAAGTAGTCGATGCGCTTTTTCAACTCGCGCTCGAATCCGCGTTCGGGGGGCAGATAATAGACCGGGCGCTTCATGCCGTCAGGGAAATAGTTTTGCCCCGAAAAGCCGTCCTCCGCGTCATGGTCATAGGCATAGCCCGCGCCATAGCCGATTTCCTTCATCAGCTTGGTGGGCGCGTTGCGGATATGCAGGGGCGGCGGGTGGCTGCCTGTATCGCGGGCGGCGGCGCGGGCGGCCTTGTAGGCGGTGTAGACCGCGTTGGATTTGGGGGCGAGCGCGATGTAAACCAGCGCCTGGGCCAGGGCCAACTCGCCCTCAGGCGATCCCAGACGCTCATAGGTTTGCCAGCTTTCGAGGCAGATCTGCTGGGCATGCGGGTCGGCCAGACCGATATCTTCGACCGCCATCCGGGTGATGCGGCGGGCTAAAAAGCGCGGGTCTTCGCCGCCTTCAAGCATGCGCGCGAACCAGTAAAGCGCCGCATCCGGGTCCGATCCGCGCACCGATTTATGCAGGGCCGAGATCAGGTTGTAATGCTCTTCGCCCGCCTTGTCGTATTTCGCGGCGCGGCGCATCAGCCGTGTTGCCAGCTGTTCGCGGGTCAGATTCCTTTCGATTTTCCAAGCCGAGACCTGTTCGATCAGGTTCAGTAGCGCGCGCCCGTCGCCGTCGGCCATCTCCATCAGCGCCTCGCGCGCCTCGCCCTTCAGGGGCAGGGCGCGGCCAAGATCCTGCTCGGCGCGCTGGGTCATCCGCTCCAGATCGGCCAGACCCAGCCGGTCGAGGATGATCACCTGCGCGCGCGACATCAAGGCGGCATTCAGCTCGAAACTTGGGTTTTCGGTGGTGGCGCCGACCAAAAGGATGGTGCCGTCTTCCATATGCGGCAGGAAACCGTCTTGCTGGGCCTTGTTGAAACGGTGGATCTCATCGACGAACAGCAGGGTGCCCTGACCGTTCTGGCGCCGGATCCGCGCGGATTCAAAAATCTTTTTCAGATCCGGCACGCCGGTAAAAATCGCCGATATCTGCACGAAGGCCAGATCAGACTGGTCCGCCAGCAGCCGGGCAATCGTGGTTTTGCCCACGCCGGGCGGGCCCCAAAGGATCAGCGACGACAGGGATTTGGCCACCAGCATCGCGCCAAGTGGGCCTTCGGGGGACAAGACCTTGTCCTGCCCGATGACCTGATCCAGCGACCGCGGGCGCAGACGGTCGGCCAGCGGGCGGGGTCCCTGGGGCGCGGGCGTCTGTGACGAGGTATCGAAAAGATCGGACATGGATCGCAGGTTACGCGCGGCGGGCCGGCAATGCCAGCTTCAACGCTTGTCCAAGGCTTCGAGCAGGCGGTCCATTTCGGTGGGCAGCATCTGCACGCTATGGGCCGCATCCGGAAAGGCGCCCGAGGTGACAGCCGCGCGGAAACCGGCGACGGCCTTGCGGCGCTCATCGTCCAGTTGCTTGCGGATCGCGGCGCCGTCGCCCCAGGATTTGGCATGGCGCGGCGGGTTTTCACTCTCGCCGCAGATATCCTCAAAAAAGAGAAAGATCACATCGCCCCCGGCCCCCGCCCCGATGGAACTGGTCACCAGAGGCGAGTGTTTTGAGATCGCGGCAAGCGCATCCTCGGCCACGCATTCCACCTCGCAGCCATAGGCCCCCGCGTCGTGCAGCCGCCGCATGTCGTCGAGAATCGTCAGCGCCTCGGCCGCCGTCTTGCCAAGGGTGCGCATCCCGCCCTGCCGTGACGAAGTCGAGGGCACCATGCCCACATGGCCCTGCACGCAGAGCCCCTCTTTGGCCAGCATCTCAACCACTTCCATGCTGCGCGGGGTCAGGACCGAATCCGCGCCCTGCATCGAAGCTTCGATAGCGCCGCGCAGGATCTCGTCCTTGGTGATGAAACGGCCGGCAAAAAGGGCGGCGGTGATAAAGGTCGTTGGCGCGCCCCGGCGGACATCGGCGAACCAGTCGCTGCCGGTGATGATCATGTCCACGCCCTGATCCGCAATGATGGCGGCCTCTTCGGCATTGCGGGCGGTGACCTGCGTCATCTTGGTGCCGCGCGCCTTGTTGGCGATTTTGCCCGCGACGGTCAGGTTGCGCCATTCGTGGCCGTGGCCATAGGTAAAGATGCGTTTCATCGGGCGGTCCTTGCTGTGCATGGCCTCAGGTTAGAGCGGTTCAGGTTTTGACGGAAACAAAACATCGGAAAACGCGTTCGAGTGAAACAAGAGGCAGCGATTTCCGATTCGACCGAAACCTGAACCGCTTTAACGGGCACGCGCGATGGGGGCAAAGCAAAAGGGCCGCACCATCGGTGCGGCCCCTGCCCTGCCCGTAAAGGCCGGGATCTATTCGTCAGCCACTTCGAAAGCGGCGGTGCGGGCGTGGTCGGCTGCGCCTTTGGCGCTGACGTCACGGTCCACAAACTCGATGATTGCCATCGGTGCCATGTCGCCGTAGCGGAAACCGGCCTTGAGCACGCGGACGTAGCCGCCCTTGCGGTCCTGGTAGCGCGGGCCGAGGATGGCGAACAGCCGTTCGGTGTGGATGTCCTGCTTGAGCTGCGAATGCGCCTGACGGCGGGCATGCAGATCGCCGCGCTTGGCCAGCGTGATCAGCTTTTCGATGATCGGGCGCAGTTCTTTGGCCTTGGGCAGGGTGGTTTTGATTTGTTCATGTTCGATCAAGGAACCGGCCATGTTGGCGAACATCGCTTTGCGGTGTTCATGGGTGCGGTTCAGCTTGCGGTAGCCAGATGCGTGACGCATGGGTTTCTCCTGAAAACTATGTTTTACTTTGTCCGGCAGGGCCTACGATTGGTCCCGCTCACCTTGGGGTGCTGCCACCCGAGATCGAAAGCCTTGCCTCTTTCGATCCAATTCCCCGGCAGTCCGGGCATTTGGCGGGGGGCGCGAACGCCCCCCTGAAAATCAGAACTGGTCTTCGAAACGCTTGGCCAGATCTTCGATGTTCTCTGGCGGCCAATCTTCGACTTCCATGCCCAGATGCAGGCCCATGCCCGACAGCACTTCCTTGATTTCGTTCAAGGACTTGCGGCCAAAGTTCGGCGTGCGCAGCATTTCGGCTTCGGTCTTCTGGATCAGATCGCCGATGTAGACGATATTGTCGTTCTTCAGGCAGTTGGCCGAACGCACCGAAAGCTCCAACTCGTCGACCTTCTTCAGCAGCAGCGGGTTGAATTCAAGACCCGCGTCCACTTCGCCCAGCTTGGCCGATTCCGGCTCGTCAAAGTTGACGAAGATCGCCAGCTGGTCCTGCAGGATGCGCGCGGCATAGGCCACGGCGTCATCGGGGGTCAGCGAGCCGTCAGTTTCAACCTTCATCGTCAGCTTGTCATAATCCAGCACCTGGCCCTCGCGGGTCGGGGTGACTTCGTAAGACACTTTCTTGACCGGCGAATAGATGGCGTCGATCGGCATCAGGCCGATGGGCGCATCTTCGGGACGGTTCTTGTCGGCCGAGACATAGCCCTTGCCGGTGTTGACCGTCAGTTCCATGAAGACATCGGCGCCGTCATCAAGGTGGCAGATGACGTGATCGCGGTTCAGAATCTCGATGCCGCTGGACTCCGAGATATCGCCCGCCGTCACAACGCCCGGACCTTTTGCCGAGATCGACAGGCGCTTTGGCCCTTCGACTTCCATCTTCAGGCGCACGCCCTTGAGGTTCAGCACGATGTCGGTGACATCTTCACGCACGCCGGCAACCGAGGAGAACTCGTGCAGGACGTTGTCGATCTGAACCGAGGTGATCGCCGCGCCTTGCAGCGAGGACATCAGCACGCGGCGCAGCGCGTTGCCCAGCGTCAGACCAAAACCGCGCTCCAGCGGCTCTGCGGTCAGCGTGGCGGTGCGGCTGGGGTCAGACCCACCTTTAACCACCAGCTGTGCCGGACGGATGAGTTCTTTCCAATTCTTATGGATCATGGTGTCGCCTCCATTCTAGTCGCCTGTCCATGTTCCGTATGCCAGGAGACGCCCGAGGGTCTGAATATCGAAATCGGACCAGACGAAATCGCCCGGCCCGACCAAATGAGAGAGAGCTTAAACGCGGCGGCGCTTTGGCGGACGGCAACCGTTGTGCGCAAGCGGGGTCACATCACGGATCGAGGTGATGTTCAGCCCGGCAGCGGCCAGCGCGCGCAGTGCCGATTCGCGGCCCGAACCGGGACCCTGCACTTCGACTTCAACAGTCTTCATGCCATGCTCCTGCGCCTTGCGGGCGGCATCTTCAGCAGCCATCTGCGCGGCGTAAGGCGTGGATTTCCGCGAGCCTTTGAATCCCATGGTGCCCGAGGAGGACCAGGAAATCGCGTTGCCCTGAACGTCGGAGATCAGGATCTTGGTGTTGTTGAACGAAGAATTCACATGAACCACGCCTGCGGCGATGTTCTTGCGTTCTTTCTTCTTGGTGCGTGTAGCTTTGGTATCGCGTGCCATATCTGTGCGCTCCCCTTACTTCTTCTTGCCAGCGATGGCTTTTGCGGGGCCCTTGCGGGTACGAGCGTTGGTATGGGTGCGCTGACCACGGGTCGGCAGACCCTTGCGGTGACGCAGGCCACGGTAGCAGCCAAGGTCCATCAAACGCTTGATGTTCATGGTGACTTCGCGGCGCAGATCACCCTCGACGGTGAAGTTGGCGTCGATGAATTCACGGACCGCCAGCACTTCAGCATCGGACAATTGGTTGACACGGCGCGCCGCGTCGATTTTCAGCGCTTCACAGATCTTGGCGGCATTGGTTGCCCCGATTCCTGCGATGTACTGAAGAGAAATGATCACCCGCTTTTGCGTCGGGATGTTAACGCCAGCAATACGTGCCAAACGTGGCTTCCTTATCGTTGCGGTTCCGTACTTCCAGAACCTTTTTTCACAACTGCCCGAACCCAGAAGGTCCGAACGCTCAATCTTCCCAAAAAAGGGAAACCCGTGCGCGGTGATTCCGCCACGGGACACCGTGCAGTAGGGGCTTTCCGCAGGCCCGTCAAGGCCGAGGGTCACAATTTCATGACTTACCGATGACTTTGAAAATCGCAGCGGCCACGGCGTCCTTATCTGCCATTCCGTCAATCTGGACAAGGCTCTGCTTGGCCCAATAATAGCCGATCAGCGGGGCAGTCTGTTTATAATAGGCCCGCAGCCGCACTTCAAAGACCGCGGGAGTGTCATCGTGGCGAACGTCCTGACCGGCGGCCTTCGCGTCTTCGGCGCGCTTGACGATCCGCCCGACCAGAGCCGCATCATCCACCACCAGCTCAATCGCCGCATCCATAGTCAGGCCCTTGGACGTCAAAAGACCGGCCAAGGCATCGGCCTGTTTGAGCGTCCGGGGAAAGCCATCAAAGATGAATCCGCCCGCCGCGCCCTGCGTCAGTTTTTCCGCGATCAGGCCAATCACGATCTCATCGGTCACCAGATCGCCGCGCGCCATCACTTCGGCAACGCGCTTGCCCATTTCCGTACCGCTGGTCTTGGCCTCGCGCAGCATATCGCCGGTGGACAGTTGCACCATGGCACGTTCATCCACCAGACGCTTTGCTTGAGTGCCTTTTCCGGCACCGGGCGGGCCCAGCAGGATGATATTTGCCATCGGTACAGACCTCTTTCAGCGCGCGCGGGGTTCTAGCGGCGTGCGGGCGGCTTGTTGACTGCAGGCGCACGTTTACGGCCGCGCAGTTGCGATTTCTCGATCAGACCTTCATACTGGTGCGCAAGCAAGTGAGATTGCAACTGGTTGATCGAATCCATGGTCACCGAGACGACGATCAGCACCGAGGTACCGCCAAAATAGAACGGGATGCCGGCATAATTCCGTAGGATCTCAGGCAGGAAACATACCGCCGCCAGATATCCCGAACCCAGCACCAGAATACGCGTCACCACGTAGTCCAGATATTCCTCGGTCTTCTTGCCGGGGCGGATGCCGGGGATAAAGCCATTCTGATTCTTCAGATTTTCGGCCACTTCATCGGTCTTGAAGGCGACATTCTGCGTGTAGAAATAGGCAAAGAACACGATCATCCCGACGTAGAACAGCAGATACAGCGGCTGTCCGGGGCCGAAATAGGCCAGGATCGTGGACATGATCGGCCCAGTTCCCTCGCCCGAAAAGGTCGAGACGGTGACCGGCAGCAACAGCAGCGACGAGGCAAAGATCGCCGGGATAACGCCGGCCGGGTTCACCTTGATCGGCAAATGGCTGGATCCGCCATCATAGACTTTCATGCCGACCTGGCGGCGGGGGTATTGGATATGGATCTTGCGCAGCGCCCGCTCCATGAACACAACGGCGGCAATAACCGCCACGACCATGACCAGAACGCCGATGATGATCGGGGTCGAAATCGCGCCCGAACGGCCCTGGCTAAAGAACTGCGCCAAGGCGGCCGGAATCTCGGCGACGATGCCGACGAAAATGATCAGCGAGGTGCCGTTGCCAAACCCGCGCGCGGTGATCTGCTCGCCCAGCCACATCAGGAACAAGGTGCCGCCGACGATGGTGATCACGCAGGACAGCATGAAGAACAGGCCCGGATCCAGCGCCAGCCCCCCCGATTGCAGCGATGCCGCGATGCCCCAGCCCTGGAACGTCGCCAGGACAACGGTGAGGTAGCGGGTGTATTGGTTGATCTTCCGGCGGCCCTGCTCGCCCTCTTTCTTCAACTGCTCCAGCGAGGGAACCATTGAGGTCAAGAGCTGAACAATGATCGAGGCCGAGATATAGGGCATGATCCCCAGCGCAAAGATCCCCATCCGGGTGATCGCGCCGCCGGTAAACACCGACAGCATGCCGCCAATGCCGGTGCCTGCCGAATCCATGAACTCCTTTAGCTTGACCGCGTCGATTCCCGGCACAGGCACATAGGTGCCGAGGCGAAAAATAATCAGCAAACCAAGGGTATAGAAGATGCGTTGACGCAGGTCAGTTGCTTTGGACAGCGCACCCCAGGAGAGGTTTGCGGCCATTTGCTCTGCAGCAGATGCCATTTCCGGTCTCTTTCATGCAACGACGCCGCCGACCCGTTTCCGGATGGCGGCGCGGGAAAACTTCGAACTTTAATTTAAGCGGTCTTGCGGCCGCTCACAAGCCAAGATTCCGAGAGCGTGCTTATTCAGCCGCTACTTTAACTTTTGCAGGGCGCGAAACGGTGATCGAACCGCCAGCCGCTTCGATCGCCGCGATGGCCGAAGCCGAGGCGCCGGTAACCGCCAGTTTCAGCGCCGTGGTGCAGGCACCCTTTGCCAGAATCCGGATCCCGTCCAGCTTGGTCGAGGTCAGTCCAGCAGCAACCAGCGCGTCTTCGGTGATCTCAATCTTCGCGTCCAGCTTGCCAGCCGCGATGAATTTTTCGATCAGACCCAGATTGACCACCGCGAAATGCAGCTGGTTCGGCTTGTTAAAGCCGCGCTTGGGCAGACGGCGGTACAGCGGCATCTGGCCGCCTTCGTAGCCGCCGAGTGCCACGCCCGAACGCGAGGACTGACCCTTGATACCGCGGCCAGCCGTCTTGCCCGAACCCGAACCCGGACCACGTGCCACACGTTTTTGCTTTTTGGTGGCGCCGGGATTGTCGTGAAGCTCATTCAATTTCATGTCGCATACTCCTATGCCGGAACTGCCCTTGCTGCGACGGCGAGGGCAAACGCGGCGATTGTTGATTCTATGGCCATAGGAGGCCACTCGGGGCATATAGACAGTCGCAGGGATTGCTGCAAGTCTGCGCGTTGCTGCAAGAAGGATTGAACGACCCATGGCTGTCGATACCAACTACCGCGCCGGAATTAAGTCGCTCTTGAAAAGCGAATGGAGTTCCTTCTTTGCCACCTTTGCCCGGTTCGAATATGCGCTGAAGCGGGCGGGTTATCTGAAATACGAAAAGCCAGGCACCACGGCCGAAGCGGGTTGGGATCAGTTTTCTGCCGATCTTGGGCCTGATTTCTATGCCCAATGTAAGGAACTTGGCGAATTGCAGGTACTCTTCGTGGCTCCTCCACGGCTGCTAAAAGTTGACGGGAACCGTTCCGTTACTTGGAAAAAGGCACGCGCCGTCAACTCCGTTTCCGACTTCCTTCAAGTCATCAAGGATGTACGCAACAGCTTATTCCACGGTGAAAAGCAGGTTCACTCCGAACGGGACAACCAGTTGATTAACGCCGCGCAAGTGGTGCTTGATCATGCGTGGCACTTCTCGCTGCGCCAACGTGAAAATCTGAAACTGGCGAAATTCTGCGCAGAATTTCGGTTTCTCCCGTAAAAAGGGCGCCCCGCTGTTGCACGACGTCCGATTTTAGCAACGTACGGCTGAGTTCACCCCGCCGTAGCGATATAGGCGGGGGTGAACCCCGCCCTACCTGTCAGGCATTGGCAGGCCATACGAAACTCGGCTGCAATCCGCCAAACACCGGGCGACTGTCGGACGGTTTGGCATAGCCCTTGGTCTCGTCCCAGAACGCGTGATAGCTCGGCGCCGGAAAGCTGTCGTGATAGCCCATGACGTTGGGCACGGCGACACGGATGCGGTGCTGTTTGTCGTCCAACATCAGGACCGCGCCGCAATCGGTGCACAGACAAATCTCTAGCGGGCCATTCGGATTCTGGGCGTTGAACGGCACGCGCTTCATCTTTTCGGGGTGGTCAGCTTTCAGATCGCTATAGTTGAAAAACGCGACATGGGTGGAATGCTGGCCGGTGACGGCCTTGCAGACGTTGCAGTGGCATTAGTGGTTGTCGATCGGTTCGGCGGCCGAGGTGACATGAACTTGGGCACATCCGCCCGCATATTTTTCAGCCATAATTTTCTCCCTGACATCAGCCTCTCCTCCCGAGAAATTCCAAGAGAATGCTGGCATAAAAATCGCTTAGGTAGTTCGGCCTGAATAACCTGATCAGGCGGTTTCGGCGGGTATTTGGGCCGGTCCTGTCGCGCGAAGGGGCGACAGGATTGCGCCGATGATCAGCGCAAGCAGCGCCCTTAGGTGGGCCAG
>CAIYZT010000216.1 GCA_903930735.1 uncultured Paracoccaceae bacterium
CCCATGCACCTGAAACACATTCTTCGCCAGGTCGAGCCCGACAGTGGTAATCTCCGACATGACCGTCCTCCTTTGTGGATCCTCACAGAACCACCTTGGCACATTGATGCCGTCGGGGGGCGGTCACATCATCAGAGCCGGTTGAAACTGGCCAAGGCCAGCCCCGAGGATATGGATGCGCGGGTGCGCGATGCGGCAAGACTGCTGCAGATTGATCACCTGCTGGACCGTCTGCCCAAACAGCTTTCGGGCGGTCAGCGCCAGCGCGTTGCCATCGGCCGCGCCATCGTGCGCAACCCGCGGGTGTTCCTGTTTGACGAACCCCTGTCCAATCTCGACGCCGCCCTGCGCGTGCAAACCCGTCTTGAGATCGCCAATCTGCACCATTCCATGTCCGATGTGACCATGGTCTATGTGACTCATGATCAGGTCGATGCCATGACGTTGGCCGACCGGATCGCGGTGCTGCGCGATGGCAAGCTGGAGCAGGTCGGCACCCCGGCCGAGCTTTATGAAACGCCCAATTCGATCTTTGTCGGAATGGGCGGCGATGAAGCAATGATCGTGCGCCAATCCGGCAAATTGCAAATCGCGCTGGGCGCGACGGTCAGCCTTAGCCCGAAGGCGGGGCACTGCATAAGTTTGATGATAAAGGGCTGCCGATCCGCTAGAGGTTGGGGCAGAATTTCCAGGAGAAGATGATGGTCATCCGCGTAACAGTGTGGGGCGAGAACGTCCACGAGCAGAAAAACAAGGTCGTGGCAGAGGTCTACCCGCTGACCATGCATGGCACGATCGCCGCAGCGCTGAACCGCGATGCAGGGATCAAGGCCACGACCGTGACCTTGCAGGACCCCGAACATGGCCTGACCAAAGAGCGTCTGGCGGAAACCGATGTTCTGATCTGGTGGGGTCATGCGGCGCACGGCGCGGTTGATGACAAGATCGCCGATCGGGTCTGCGAGGCCGTGCATGGCGGGATGGGGGTGATTTTCCTGCACTCGGCCCATTTCTCCAAACCCTTCAAGCGGCTGATGGGCAGCCCCTGCAATCTGTCCTGGCGCGAGGCAGGCGAGCGCGAACGTCTTTGGGTCACCTCGCGCAATCACCCGATTGCCGCCGGTCTGCCGGACCATTTCGAGATCGAATATGAAGAGATGTACGGCGAGCCTTTTGGCGTGCCGGAGCCCTTGGAAACCGTGTTCATCTCGTGGTTTCAGGGCGGCGAGGTGTTCCGTTCGGGCCTGACCTACAAGCGTGGCGCGGGCAATATCTTTTACTTCCGTCCGGGCCATGAGACCTATCCGACCTATCACGATGCCAATGTGATGAGGGTGATCAGCAATGGCGTGCATTGGGCCCATAACCCGGCGGCGCGGATCGCGGATCCGGGTGACGCGCCCAACCGGCCCGTGCAATCGGCGCTGGAGCCGATCACCGAGCGGGGCCCGCGTCTGCACCATGACGGCGAATCGGGGCTGCGCTGATGGCCCGCCCGGTACGCATTCTCATCCTTGGCACCGGCGGCATGGCCAATAACCATGCCCAGAAATTCAAGGAAATCGAAGGGGTTACCCTGGTCGGCGGCGTCGATACCCGTGCCGAACCCTTGGCCGCCTTTTGCGCCAAACACGGCATTGAGCGCGGCTTTGCCTCGCTGGACGAGGCGCTGGACTGGGGGCAGTTTGACGCGGTGAGCAATGTCACGCCCGACGCCGCGCATTACGCAACCACCCTGCCGGTCTTGAAGGCGGGCAAGCATATTCTGTGCGAAAAGCCGCTGGCCACCAATGAGACCCATGCCGATGAGATGGCCGCCGCTGCCAAGGCCGCCGGCGTGATCAACATGGTCAATCTGTCCTACCGCAACGTCGGCGCGCTACAGCAGGCGGCAAAATTGGTCCGCGAGGGCGCCATCGGCACCCTGCGGCATTTCGAGGCCTCCTATCTGCAGTCCTGGCTGACGCAGCCGGCCTGGGGGCACTGGGACTGCGAGACGATTTGGCTCTGGCGTCTGTCCACCAAACATGGATCCAAAGGCGTGCTGGGCGATGTCGGCATCCATATTCTGGATTTCGCGCTATACGCGGCAGGGCTCGATGCCGACGAGGTTTCCTGCCGTCTGGCGACCTTCCACAAGGCCCCCGGCGATCAGATTGGCGAGTATCCTTTGGACGCCAACGACAGCTGCACGATGCAATTGGTGCTGACAAACGGGGCTTTGGGAACGGTTTCGGCCTCGCGTTTCGCTACCGGCCATCTGAACGACCTGCGCCTGCGGCTCTTTGGCGACAAGGGCGGGATGGAGGTTCTTTGGGAAAAGGACGTCAGTCGCTTGCGCCTTTGCAATGGTGATGACGTGCAAAAGGCGATCTGGCACGAGATCGAGGCCCCGGTTCTGGCCAATGTCTATCAGCGCTTTGTAGGCGCGATCCGCGGCGAGAACACCCCCGATCCCGATTTCGCCCGCGCGGCGATGCTGCAACGTTTGATGGACAGGGCCGAGCAATCGGCGGGCAAGGCCGGGCTGAGTTTGAAGGTATGAGGCTTTCCTCCCCTCCTCCTCCTTCGAACCGATTTAAAAAATGCTCCCAAAGGAGCGTTTTTCGGTTCGTTGCTCAAACGGCGGAACGCTGTTTGAGCAAGGGACTATCCGCAATCCCAATCGGTTGGACGAATTTGGCTGCGCCTGCCTGCCGGGGCAGGCAGGCGCGGCCAAATTCGAATGAAATCAAATTTGGCAAGGGGCCCGGCTTTAAGATTTCAGAAAAATCGCGACGGTCTGTTCAAACTCGCGCGGACGTTCGGCATGCAGCCAATGACCCGCGCCGGCCAGTTTGGCGAAACGTGCCTTGGGGAACAGGGTGGTGATTGCCCCGCGATACTCCGGCTTCACATAGTCGCTCTCGGCCCCGGTCAAAAACAGCGCTGGCCGGTCAAAGACCCCAAGCGTGCCCGGCCAGCCGACGATCTGTGCCATCTCGGCCTCTAGCACGTCCAGATTTAGCCGCCAGATCGGCCCGCCTTCGGCCTTAAGATCTAGCGATTGCAGGAAAAATGCGCGCAGGCCGGGGTCTTCGATACAGGCTTGCAGGCGCAGGTCAGCCTCGCCGCGCGAGGTCAGACCGTTCAGATCCAGCGCCCGCATTGCATGGATATGGCGGCTCTGGTCATGACCATAAGCCACCGGCGCGATGTCGGCGACCACCAGTCGGCGCAGCAAATGCCCCGTGCTCAGCGCCAGCTGCATTGCCGCCTTGCCGCCCATCGAATGGCCCAAAAGATCCGCCCGCCCGCCCAGATGCGCGATCACTTCGGCCAGATCGCCGGCCATATCGGCATAGCTTTGGCTGGCAAAACGCGGCGAGGTGCCATGGTTGCGCATGTCCACCGCGACCACGTCGCGGTCCTGCGCCAGCCGCTGGGCAATCACGCCCCAATTGCGCGCCGACCCGAACAGGCCATGGGCGATGACCAACGGCGGATGCACTGGTGCCGTGTCGGCGGGATGGCGGATCATGGTCAGCATTGCGATGTTTTATAAGGCAATAGGGTCTTTGGCCAGTGGTTGCCTTGGTGGGCCAAGCGGCGGTACGGTCCGCCAAAAGGGCAGAGCAATGAGCGCAGCGTCGATACAGCAAATGGCCGACCGGGTGGCCGAGTTGATGGAAACAAGGCTCAAGGTCGCCGGGCGCGGGCTGGAGGAAAAGCTGCGCCGGGGCGGGCGCAAGCTGCCGCGGCGCGAACGAAATGCTGCCACGGAGTTGGCCAAGGCCGCTGCCATGGCGCAAAATCCAAAGCTTTTCATGCAATTGGACCAAGAGGCCATCGCGCAGGCCTATGGCACCTGCTTGCGCCATCTGGGCGGCCTGCAGAAATGGGACCGCCGCCGCGCCTTTTTTGATGGCTGGTTGCTGTCCGTGGTCACTTCAATGGTGGTTCTGGCCGCGATCATCGCGGCGATTCTGCGCTGGCGCGGCTATTTTTAGAGGCTGGATCGCCGATCTTGCCACCAAGGTCACAGAGACAAAGCTGACGTAGAGCAGCAGGTACCAAGAGCCGATTTTGGCAAAGCTGACCATTTGATCCGGACCTTGTCCAGAGTAAAGCCATGTCCCCGTGGCTGTGCCGATGTTCTCGGCCAGCCAAAGCGCCAGCGCCGACAGGAACGCTGCCAGCGGCAGGGGCATCCACCAATATCGGGCGGAAATGCGAAAGCTGATCCTTGTGCGGGCAAAAAGCACCAGCGTGGCGGCAAAGAGAGCCAGCCTGATGTCGGGCAGAAAATGATGCGAAAAGAAGTTGATACAGATCGCGGCGGCCAGCAGGACGGTGGTCCAGAACGGCGGATAGGGCGCAAAGCGCATGTCGAAAATCCGGATCACCCGCGCCATGTAGCTGCCAACGCTGGCATACATGAATCCCGAAAACAGGGGCACATCGAAGATCTTGAACATGCCGGGCTCAGGGTAGCCCCAGGATCCGGCGTGGGCCTTGAACCATTCCATCGCCGTGCCGGTCAGATGGAAAAGCAGGATAACCCGCGCCTCTTCCCAGGTTTCGAGTTTGAGCCACAGAAACAGGATCTGGGCCGCGACGGCGAAGAGGAACAGCGCGTCGTAGCGTTGCAGCGCCCAGGTCTATTGCCAGACCATTTTGGAGCTGATGATGGCCAGCAGCAGCAGGGCGCAAAAAAGGCTGGCCCATCCCTGTTTGAGGACGAACATGATGAATTCGGCAAGGGCAAAGGGCAGGCGCGCGCGGGCCCAATCGCCAAGGCGGCGCTCGATGCCGAGGGCGGAATGTAGCGGGTTCAAATGCCTCCACCGAGCCTATGCGGGCGATAGCGAGATATCAGAGTGAGCTAAAAGGAACCCCGCCGAGGCGGGGTTCTTTCCTAGCGGTTTGAGCAATCAAAGATCCGGATAGATCGGGAAGCGCATGCAGAGGGCCTCGACCTTTGTCTTTACCTCGGCCTCAACCTCGGCATTGCCCTCTTCACCGTTTGCCGCCAGGCCATCGACTACCTCGACGATCCACTGGCCGACCAGACGGAACTCTGCCTCGCCAAAACCGCGCGTGGTGCCCGCCGGGGTGCCAAGTCGCACGCCCGAGGTGATGGTCGGCTTTTCGGTATCAAAGGGGATGCCGTTCTTGTTGCAGGTGATATGCGCGCGCCCCAAGGCCTTTTCGGTCGCATTGCCCTTCACACCCTTGGGCCGCAAATCGACCAGCATCAGATGGGTATCGGTGCCGCCAGTGACGATATCGAGCCCGCCCTTCACCAATTGATCCGCCATCGCCTGAGCGTTCTTGATCACCTGCGCCTGATAGCTCTTGAATTCGGGCCGCAATGCCTCGCCAAAAGCCACAGCCTTGGCCGCGATCACATGCATCAGGGGGCCGCCCTGAATGCCGGGGAAAATCGCCGAATTGATCTTTTTGGCAATCGCTTCGTCATTGGTCAGAATCATGCCGCCGCGCGGGCCACGCAGGGTTTTATGGGTGGTCGTGGTGGCGACATGGGCATGGGGGAAGGGCGAGGGGTAAAGGCCCGCCGCCACGAGGCCGGCAAAATGCGCCATGTCCACAAGGAAGATGGCACCCACGGAATCGGCAATTGCACGAATGCGGGCAAAGTCGATGATGCGCGGAATAGCCGAGCCGCCGGCGATGATCATCTTGGGCTTATGCTCAGTGGCAAGTGCCTGAACCTGATCGTAATCCAGCGTCAGATCCTGTTTGCGCACGCCGTATTGGACCGCCTTGAACCATTTGCCCGACTGGTTGGGTGCCGCGCCATGGGTCAAATGCCCGCCCGCATCCAGCGACATGCCGAGGAAGGTATCGCCGGGCTGCAACAGCGCCTGAAATACGCCTTGGTTGGCCTGACTGCCCGAGTTCGGCTGCACGTTGACATAGGCGCAGCCGAACAGCTGGCAGGCCCGCGCGATGGCCAGATTTTCGGCCACATCCACGAATTCGCAGCCGCCATAGTACCGCTTGCCCGGATAGCCTTCGGCGTATTTGTTGGTCATCACCGAGCCTTGCGCCTCCATCACGGCGCGGCTGACGATGTTTTCCGACGCGATCAATTCAATCTCGTGGCGCTGTCGGCCAAGTTCCGAGGTAATTGCCCCAAAAATTTCGGGATCGCGGGTGGTCAGGCTTTCCGTAAAGAAGGACATGCAGGTAATCTCCAAAAAGATCATGATAGGCTCTGACGCATTTCTAGGCCAAGCGAGCGGTTGAGGGAAGGTGACAAAACGACCTGATCAGGCACGAAGCGCCTCTCGCGCCCGCCAGCCCTTGAGTTTTCGGGGCTGGACGGTGATGCTACGGTCTCTGGCCCGATGTGCGGCCAGACCAACGGAGAGAATCCTTTGCGCTTTTCCAAGATTGCCTTTCGCGCCAGCGAAGCAAAGGCCGCCCAAGACGCCTATGCCGCCCTGACCACCGCCTATACTGCGGTGCCGGCCGAAGAGGCTGATGTGATTGTGGCGCTGGGCGGCGACGGTTTTATGCTGCAAACCCTGCATGAGACGCAAAAGCTGAAGCTGCCGGTTTACGGGATGAACTGCGGCACCATCGGATTCTTGATGAATGCTTATGGGACCGAGGGGCTGCTGGAGCGTCTGGACGCCTCAGAAGAGGCGACGATCAACCCATTGAAGATGAAGGCCACCAGCGCGGACGGCACGGTGACGAAGGCGCTGGCGATCAACGAGGTCTCGCTGCTGCGCGCGGGCCCGCAGGCGGCGAAACTGCGTATTTTCATCGACGGCAAGGAGCGGATGCCTGAGCTGGTTTGCGACGGCGTGCTGATCGCAACGCCCGCCGGATCGACGGCCTATAACTATTCCGCCCATGGCCCGATTATCCCGATCGGCTCCGAAGTGCTGGCGCTGACGCCGATGGCCGCCTTTCGCCCTCGCCGCTGGCGTGGGGCGCTGCTGCCTAAATCCGCCGTGATCCGCATCGAAGTTCTGGAGCCGCAAAAACGCCCCGTCCGCGCCGACGCCGATACCCGCGCCGTGCCGGAGGTGGTCTCGGTCGAGATCCGATCTGAGCCCAAAGTCCGCCACCGCATCCTCTTTGACCCCGGCCACGGCCTTGAAGAACGGCTGATTGTGGAGCAGTTCGCCTGATCGGCTAGCGCGGATTGCCTTCAATCTGATTCAGATTGAAGGCAATAAAAGACCAGCACAGGCCGGGACTATTGCGGTTGCGCTCAATCGGGTGAACCCGATTGAGCGCAACACGCTTTAGCCGTAGCTTGCCACGCTGGTCCCGGCGATCGCCGACATGTTCAAAAGCCCGCGCGCCGTGATCGAGGGCGTCACGATATGGGCGCGGTTGCCCATACCCATCAAGATCGGCCCGACCTCAAGCCCCCCCGCCTTCATCTTCAGGATGTTACGCGCGGCGCCGGCGGCATCGCTGAAGGCAAAGACCAGGATATTGGCCGCCCCGACCAGCCGCGAGTTTGGAAAGATGCGGTGGCGAAGCTCGCCGTCCAAGGCGGCATCAACATTCATCTCGCCCTCATAGACGAAATCGACCTCGCGGGCCTGCAAGATATCCATTGCGCCGCGCATCCGGCGGCCCGAATCGCTGTCCAGATTGCCAAAGTTGGAATGGCTGCACAGGGCCACGGTCGGGACGACGCCGAAGCGCTTGGCATGGCGCACGGCACCGCAGACGGTATCGGCGATCTGTTCGGGCGTGGGCACGGGATTGACGGCGGTATCGGCGATGAAAAGCGGGCCGTCTTCCTGGATCATCAAGGATAGCGCGCCATGCGGGCGCAGACCGCCGCGTGCCAGAACCTGCCGCACATAGTTCAAATGCCACAGATATTGGCCAAAAGTGCCGCAGATCAGACTGTCCGCATCGCCCCGGTGGACGGCAATCGCGGCAATCGCAGTCGAATTGGTGCGCAGCTCGGCGCGGGCGCTATCGGGGGTCACGCCCTGACGCTCCATCAATTCGTGATAGGTGGTCCAGTAATCGCGGTAGCGGCTGTCGCTTTCGGGGTTCACAATTTCAAAATCGCGGTCCGGGCGAATGGGCAGCCCGGCGCGTTCGGCCCGCGCGGCGATCACCTCGGGTCGGCCAATCAGGATCGGCCTGTCGGTCATCTCTTCGAGCATCGCGTTCGCGGCATGCAGCACGCGCTCGTCCTCGCCCTCGGCAAAGATGATGCGCCGGGTCATTTGCTGGGCGGCCTCAAAGATCGGGCGCATGATCAGCGCCGAGCGGAAGACCGAGCCGTCGAGGTTTTTGCGGTACGCCTCCAGATCCGCAATCGGGCGCGCGGCGATGCCGGTTTCCATCGCGGCTTTGGCAACGGCGCTGGCAACAACCCCGATCAGACGCGGATCAAAGGGTTTGGGGATCAGATATTCCGCGCCAAAGGTCAGCTTTTCGCCCTGATAGGCCGCCGCCGCCTCGGCGCTGGTCGTGGCGCGCGCGAGGGCCGCAATCCCCGCGATACAGGCCAGCTCCATCTCTTTGTTGATCGTGCTCGCCCCCACATCCAAAGCGCCGCGAAAGATGAAAGGGAAACACAGTACGTTATTGACTTGATTTGGAAAATCGCTGCGGCCGGTGGCTATGATCGCATCGGGGCGCACCGCGCGCACGGCGTCTGGCAGGATTTCGGGCATCGGATTGGCGAGGGCAAAAACGATCGGCCGGTCGGCCATCATGCCCACCATTTCAGGGGTGAGAACCCCCGGACCCGACAGGCCCAGAAACAGATCCGCGCCCACGATCACGTCGATCAGACCGGCCGGGACGCTGCCTTGCGCATACTCGGCCTTTTGCGCGCTCATCTGCTCGGTGCGGCCCTTGTAGACCAGCCCGGCCAGATCACAGAGCCAGACATTTTCGCGCCGCACGCCCAGTTTCAGCAGCATGTTCAGACAAGCAATCCCCGCCGCCCCGCCGCCGGTAGAGACCAGTTTGATCTGATCAAAGCTTTTTCCCGCCACATGCAGCGCATTGGTGGCCGCTGCCCCCACCACAATCGCCGTGCCGTGTTGATCGTCGTGGAACACCGGAATCTTCATCCGCTCGCGGCAAATCTGTTCGACGATGAAACAGTCCGGCGCCTTGATATCTTCCAGATTGATCGCGCCAAAGGTCGGCTCCAGCGCGCAGACAATCTCGGCGAGCTTATGGGGATCAGGCTCGTTCAATTCGATGTCAAAGCAGTCGATATTGGCGAACTTCTTGAAAAGAACAGCCTTTCCCTCCATCACCGGTTTGCTGGCAAGGGGGCCGATATTGCCCAGACCCAGCACCGCCGTGCCATTGGTGACTACGCCCACAAGGTTGCCGCGAGAGGTATAGCGGCTGGCGGTCGCGGGATCGGCTTTGATTTCAAGACAGGCCTCGGCGACGCCGGGACTATAGGCCAGGCTCAGATCGCGGCCATTGGCCAGCGGCTTGGTGGCGCGAATCTCCAGCTTTCCGGGCTTGGGGAACTCGTGATAATCCAGCGCTGCCTGTTTGGCGGCATCGTGCCTTGCCTCGTCCATAGTGCTCTCCCGAAAAAGTAGTTTAGCCTTAAACTACTTTGCGCCATGCTTCTTTGCGGGGTTTGCGATAGGTCTTTCCTGCAATGCTTGCAAAACCGCCCCGAATGGTTCCACTGTGGCTTAAAGCGTGGCGCAAGGGAATTGCGAAAAAATCCAATAGGCTCTCCTTGAAAACGGGGCCAATATCTGACCGTATGGTCAAATAATACGGAGGGTCCGATGTCCAGCCTGCTTCATGCCGCCACCCAAGTGCGCGAACGCGCCTATGCCCCCTATTCGCGGTTCAAGGTCGGAGCGGCGATCCGCAGCGCCTCGGGCACGATCCATGTCGGCTGCAACGTGGAAAATGCGGCCTATCCGCAGGGCACCTGCGCCGAGGGCGGGGCGATCTCGGCGATGATCGCGGCCGGTGAGACCGAGATTGCCGAGATTCTGGTGATTGCGGATTGCCCCTCGCCGGTGCCGCCCTGCGGGGGTTGCCGCCAGAAGATCGCGGAATTTGCGGGCTCGGATGTTCAGGTGACGATGTGCACCACCTCGGGCAAATCGATGAGCATGTCGGTGGCCGATCTGCTGCCCGGATCCTTTGATGCCTCGTTCATGGACATCAATTGATGACTGCCCCGATCGATGCCCGTGCGGTCATCGTCAAGATCCGGCAGGGTGACCCACCAAATGCTGATGAATTGTTATGGTTCGCCAATGGCTTGGCGAACGGTGCGGTGACGGATGCGCAGGCAGGGGCCTTTGCTATGGCGGTGCTGCTGAAGGGTCTGGGCGAGGCGGGCCGTGTCGCGCTGACCCGCGCGATGCGGGATTCGGGGCAGGTTTTGCGCTGGGATCTGCCCGGCCCAGTGATCGACAAGCATTCCACAGGCGGGATCGGCGACTGTGTTTCCCTGCTGCTCGCCCCGGCATTGGTGGCCTGCGGGGCCTATGTGCCGATGATTTCGGGGCGCGGTTTGGGGCATACCGGCGGCACGCTGGACAAGCTGGAGGCGATCCCCGGCTTTCGCACCGGGCTTACCGAAGATCAGCTGCGCTGCCAGATCGCGGATATCGGCTGCGCGATCGTCTCGGCCAGCGCCCAGATTGCCCCCGCGGATCGCCGTCTTTATGCAGTGCGCGACGTGACCGGCACGGTGGAAAGCATCGATCTGATCACCGCCTCGATCCTGTCGAAAAAGCTGGCGGCGGGGTTGGAGGCGCTGGTTCTGGACGTCAAATGCGGCTCCGGCGCCTTTATGAAAACCTCTGCCGACGCCGAGACTTTGGCCCGCGCGCTGGTGGCCACAGCGCAGGGCGCGGGCTGCATGACCTCGGCTTTGATCACCGACATGAGCCAGCCGCTGATCGCCGCCGCCGGGAACGCGCTGGAGATTATTGAGGTAATGCAGGTGCTTACCGGCGCTTCGGTCAGTAGTCGGCTTTGGGATATCACGGTGGCTTTGGGCGGCGAGGCGCTGGCCTTGGCGGGGCTCGTGCCCGATGCCGAGGCGGGCGCGGGGCGGATTGAGCAGGTGCTGGAATCGGGGGCTGCGGCAGAGAACTTTGGCCGGATGATCGCGGCGCAGGGCGGGCCGGCCGATTTCATCGACCGCTGGCCGGACCGTTTGCCCGCTGCGACGGTGATCGTGCCCGTGCCTTGCCCCAGCCATGGCTACGTCAGCGCTATAAATGGCGAGGCTCTGGGCCTGACGGTGGTGGCGCTCGGCGGGGGTCGGCAGCGCGAGGGCGACCGGATCAATCCCTCGGCCGGGCTGTCCGAACTTGCCGGTCTGGGTACCGAATTTCGCCGTGGCGATCCACTGGCCATGGTCCATGCCTCTAGTGAGGCAGCGGCTGTGCAGGCGATTGCTGCGGTGCAGGCCGCTTATCAATTGGACGAAATCGCCCCGGCAGAGGTTCCGCTGATTTTGAAAAGGATCATCTGATGGCACGTGCATTTGTCGTGGTGATGGATTCGGTCGGCTGCGGGGGCGCGCCGGATGCCGCCGATTTTGGCGATGCGGGGTCCAACACGCTTGGCCATATCGCCATGGCCTGCGCCGCTGGTCTGGCCGACAAGGGCCGCAAGGGCTCGCTCAAAATGCCGCATCTGGACGATTTGGGCCTTGGTGCCGCGCTCACCTTGGCCTCTGGTCTGGTGGCGCCCGGCCTTGGCGCGGCGCCTACCGGCCTTTGGGGCGCGGCCACCGAGATCAGCCGTGGCAAAGACACGCCCTCGGGCCACTGGGAAGTGGCCGGTGTGCCGGTGCCCTGGGAATGGCACTATTTCCCCGATACAACGCCGGCCTTTCCGCCAGATCTGGTCGCGCTGGTGTGCCAGCTTGCGGGCACGTCGGCGATCCTTGGGAACTGCCACGCCTCGGGCGTCCCGATCATCGAGCAGCACATCAGCCAGCACCTGCGCACCCTCTGGCCGATTTGCTATACCTCGGCGGATTCGGTGTTTCAGATCGCCGCCCATGAAGAGGCCTTCGGGCTGGAGCGGCTCTTGAAACTTTGTCACGATCTGGCCCCGCATCTGCATGCGATGAAGGTCGGCCGCGTCATCGCACGGCCCTTTTCCGGCACCGCCAGTGATTTCAAGCGGACCTCGAACCGCAAGGATTTCGCAATGGCGACCCCTGCGCCCACGCTTTTGGACTGGGTGCTAAACGCAGGTCGCGCCACCCATGCCGTCGGCAAGATCGGCGATATATTTTCGATGCAGGGCATTGGCAAGCTGTGGAAGGGCAAGTCCGACCTTGACCTTTTCGATCATCTGGACCGCCTTGTGGACGAGGCAGAAGAAGGTTCCTTGACCTTTGCCAACTTTGTCGAATTCGACAGCCTCTATGGCCATCCGCGCGATGTCGCAGGTTATGCCCGCGCGCTCGAAGGGTTCGACGCCCGCGTTGGCGCGCTTTTGCCCCGCCTGCGGCCTGGCGACCTGATGCTTTTCACCGCCGATCACGGCAATGACCCTACCTGGCGCGGCAGCGATCACACGCGTGAGCGGGTGCCGGTGATCGGGATCGGGGCGGGGCCAAAGCCGATCGGCCTGCGCGGGTTTGTCGATCTGGCCGCCAGTGTCGCGGCCCATCTTGGGGTTCCCGCGCAGGGGCCTGGCCGCTCGTTTCTGTAAATTCTTGCAAGAAAGCCCTCTCATGTCCGTCACCGCTTTGCCCAAGATCGAACTGCACATGCACCTCGAAGGCGCGGCGCCGCCCGCCTTTATCCGCGGCATGGCGCGCGAGAAAAACATCGATATCTCGCGGATTTTCGATGAAAAGGGCCACTATCGCTATGCCGATTTCTGGGAGTTTTTAAAGGTTTACGAGGCCGCCTGCACCACCTTGCAAAACCCGATGGATTTCTACCGCCTGACCATGGCGGTGCTGGAGGAATCCGCGGCCTCGGGCGTGGTCTATACCGAAACCTTTCTCAGCCCCGATTTCTGCGGCGGGCGGGATCTGGGCGCCTGGCGCGAATATCTGCATGCCATCGAAGAGGCCGCCGCCGAGGCCGAGGCCAAGATGGGCATCACCCTGCGCGGCATCGTCACCTGCATCCGCCATTTCGGCCCGCAAAAGGCCCGCGAGACGGTGCATTGCGCGGCCCAGACCAAAGGCGATTTCATCCGCGGCTTTGGCATCGCTGGCGATGAAAAGGTTGGCAATCTCGAAGATTTCATCTGGTCTTTTGACTGCGCCCGCGAGGCGGGGTTGGGGCTCGAGGTGCACGCCTGCGAATGGAACGGCCCCCAAGAGGTGCGCGATGCTCTGACCCACCTGAAGGCGGACCGCATCGGCCATGGCGTGCGCGCGATTGCCGATCTGGCATTGGTCGATGAGCTGGCTGAAAAAGGCGTCGTTCTCGAGGTTTGCCCCGGCTCGAACGTGGCCTTGGGGATCTATCCCAGTTTCCGCGACCATCCGATTGCGGAATTTGACCGGCGCGGCGTCAAGGTCACCATTTCAACCGACGATCCGCCGTTCTTTCACACTACCATGGCGCTGGAATATGAGATGCTGAACCGCGCTTTTGACTGGGATGAGGGCCAGTTTTCCAAGCTGAACCGCACCGCGCTTGACGCCGCCTTCTGCGACGCCGATACCAAGGCAAAGATCGCAAAACTGCTGGGAGCCGCCTGATGCAAGACCATTTGACCGTCGTTTCGCACCCTTTGGTGCAGCACAAACTGTCGATCATGCGCGACAAGGAAACCTCGACGGCCAGTTTTCGCAAGCTCTTGCGCGAGATCAGCCTGCTTTTGGCCTATGAGGTGACGCGCAATCTGCCGATGACAACCAAGCGTATCGAGACCCCGCTGGAGCCGATGGATGCCCCGGTGATCGACGGCAAAAAACTGGCGCTGGTGTCGATCTTGCGGGCGGGCAACGGGCTGCTGGACGGGATATTGGAGCTGATTCCGGCGGCACGGGTGGGTTTTGTCGGCCTTTACCGAGATCCCGAGACCCTGCAGCCGGTGCAGTATTACTGCAAACTGCCCGACCATCTGGACGAGCGCCTGTCGATTGTGGTGGATCCGATGTTGGCCACGGGCAATTCCTCGGTCGCAGCCATCACCTTGCTGAAAAACGCCGGCGCCGCGAACATCCGCTTTCTGTGTCTTCTGGCCGCACCCGAAGGCATCGCCCGGATGAAAGAGGCCCATCCCGATGTGCCGATCGTCACAGCTTCGGTCGATAGCCATCTGAATGATCACGGTTATATCGTTCCGGGCCTAGGGGATGCGGGCGATCGGATGTTTGGTACTAAATAAACTATCCTTGGCCTTTACTCGGAAACAATCTTGTTCCACAGTCGGTGCCAATTACCTGGGGGGTAATGATGCGTTTTGCTCCAGTTGCGGCGGCAGCTTTGCTGTGTCTTGCCAGTGCGACCTCTGCCTTTGCCCGGTCCGGCCCATCCGAGATTCCGCCGGCGAGCTATGCCGGGCAGCAATATGTTGACAGCCGGGGCTGCGTGTTTCTACGCGCGGGGTATGGCGGACAGGTGCAATGGGTGCAGAGGATTTCGGCCAACCGTCAGCCGCTGTGCGGCTATCCCCCGACCTTCGCCGCGGTAAGTATAGAGATGGCGGATGAGACGGCACAGGCGCCCGCCGCGCCCGTGGTTGTCGCCCAGCAGCCCGTTGTCGCCGCGCCGGCTCTGCGGGTTCAGCCCGTCCAAGTGCAACCCGTGGGCGTCGCCGCACAGCGCACCCCGCAAGTCGCCGCGCCGCGCCAACCGGTTCAGGTGGCAGCCGCCGCTTCGGGTCCCGGTCCGGGCAAGATCGGCTGTTACAAATCTGCGCCGGTTGCGATGGTTGTCCCCCTGCGAGGCGGCGGCACGGCTGTTGTCTGTACCAAGGGCGACGGCACGATGAACGGCTGGCGCCCGCTGTATCTGCAGGGCGCGCCGGTCGGTGCATCGCTGAACTTGCCGCAGCTGGCGGGCTATCACATGACCGGCAATGGCGATCTGGTGTCAGCGGGAACGGCGCCCGACATTCCTGAGGGCTACAAGACGGTTTTCGAGGATGACCGGCTGAACCCGGCGCGCGGTCTTGGCAGCGCTTCGGGCCGCGCCGATCAAAATAAGGTTTGGTCGCAGCAGGTTCCCGCCCAGCAGGTTGCGACGTATCCAGCGGCCAATACCAAACCTGCCAAGACTAAGACCACGGTTTCGACCAACACCAATACCGCCGCCGCCAGCCTCAGCTATTATGTGCAAGTCGGTACCTTTGGCGTACCCGAAAACGCCGCTGGGGCGGCCTTACGGCTGTCTTCGTTGGGATTGCCGACGGCCAAGGGCAATCTGAACAAGAATGGCAAGGCGTTGCAGATCGTTTACGCTGGCCCCTTTGGCACCGCAGCCGAGGCGCAATCGGCCTTGTCTGCGGCGCGTTCGGTGGGATTTTCGGACGCTTTTATCCGCTAAAGCGGGCGTTCAGATAACAGGCAAAAGAAACGATAAAGCAGACTTGCGCCCCCTTGGAGACCCCAAGGGGCGCTCTTATCTGGGCGGCCTGGAGCGGATTGCCTTCAATCCGATTCAGATTGAAGGCAATCCAGGACCAGCACAGGCCGGGAACATTGCGGTTGCGCTCAACCCTGTGAACACGACTGAGCGCAACACGCACTAGTGTTCCCCACCTGACGAAGGATTCCCATTCTTGATCAGGTGTGTCACTGTCTGGACATCAGACGCGATGACATTTGTTTGTATTTGAACCCCGCTGACCGTGCGC
>CAIYZT010000217.1 GCA_903930735.1 uncultured Paracoccaceae bacterium
ACGAATGCCCTGTTTGTTTTTGACGTTCAGGCCTGGGACATCGAAACCGCCGTCCGCCACCACATGCGCCGCAATCTGAAACTGGGCGCGCGATTGGGCGCTACGCTGTTGGTGGATCCAAGTGCGATGGCTGCGGAATTTGCCGCCCTGCAGGCCGAGCATCTCGCTCTTTCCGGCGGCAGCCCCCCGTTTTCGCCCAAGGTGCTGGACCGCTGGTTTGCCGAGCCGGGGATCATTGCCTTTGGCGCCGAACTAGACGGCCAAATCGTCAATATCCAGATGGGGCGCCGTCATGGCGAATGGGCGGATCTGCACCTGGCGCGTGCGACCTCTGAGGGCCGCGACCTGCAGGCCTGGCTCATCTGGCAAGCGTTGGGCGTGCTGCGTGTGCAGGGTGTTCGTTTTATCAATATCGGTGGTTACGGGGTCGAAGGCGACGGTCTGCATTGGATGAAATCGCGGTTTGGCGCGCAGGAGCATCCCCTGCGCGCGGTGCTGCAGATCTATGACCAAGCCCGCTATGACCATCTTTGCGCGCAAAGCGGCGCGGACCCGCAAGCCACGTTTTTTCCGCAGTACCGAGCCCCGAAAGCAGGGTGAATTGGGCGCTATTTTTGCGTCCCCTTGCCCAATTCGCCCAATCGATCGGTTCGAAGCAAAAGTGATTCGGAAATTTCCAGCGGCACCCGCAAATCCAGATCGTCTAACGCCCCCAAACCTGCGCCGCCGATTTGATCACCGCCGAACGCTGCATCTCGGCCAATTCCTCGGCCGTGATCAGATTGCGCGCCATCTCGCCCGCGATACCGCCGTTCTCTTCGATGTTCTTCAGCCAGCGCCGCCAATGCCAGGCCGCCTCCGGCCCCCAACTCGTCCCCGTCGCCTCCACCAGCATCTGGATATTCGCCATTTTGCGGGCAAAGCGGCTTTGCGTTGAAAACGGCACATGCGCGATGAACAGATCATCCGGCACTTCGGTCGTCACCTGTCCGGCATCTGCCGCGGCGATATTGTGCTGCGCCTCGGCGGTTGACGAAATCCTGGCGGTGCGCGCCATCATCTTGGGAGCCGGTATCGCCGCGATCCATGCGGCATCCCTGTTGTTACGGACCCGAGACTGGGTTTCAGGCTGCGCCTTGTCGGGGGCGTAAAGCAGCAGCGCGCTGGGGTCCAATGCCGCCCCGACAAAGCGCAGCTGCGCCCCCACCGTCACCAACGGCACATTAAAGCGCGAGATTATCAAGGCATCGGCCCGCGCCAACGCCGCCACATCCCGCAAGTTCCCGCTGCGCGGCATCGGAAACTCATCCGCATCACAGAACAACAGCCAATCCGCCCCCGCCGCCCGCGCAAGGGCGAAAGTCTCATGTGTCGCGGCCTCTTCGCCGGGCCCATCCATGTTTACATCGTCAAAATGCGTCAGCTCAAATCCTGGCTGGCCGACCATCCGCGACAGGATCACCTCGGTGCCATCAGTGGAATAGGCATCCGAGGCGATGATGTGATCCACCCCGATAGCGCGCAGATGGGCAATGGCGCGCGCGACCAGCTCGACCTCGTCCTTTATCCCCAGACAAGCGGCAATCTTCATCTCATGGCTCCCAGAAAGGCTTTGGATAGTCTTGTCATATCATCGAGGTCATAGCGGTGATCGCAGGGCAGGCTGATAAGCCGCGCGGCTCTGTCGTGATCGACGGTAAAGCTGGGCGGTGCGGGGATGTCGCGCCAATGGATGGCTGGAAACACCCCTTGCGCGTAAATGCGGGCCAAAACCGCATCGCGGCGGTCGGCCGGCAAGGCGAGGGGAAAGGCGAAGGGGGCAAAGGTCGGGGCTTCGTCGCGGATCAGGGCAAAGTCGGGCAAGAGCCGCGCCAGTTCCGCAAAGTTGGCGCGCCGCGCGGCGATCATCGGGGCGGGATCAAGCGAGGCCAAAAGGACGAAAGCCGCTGGGTCCATGGCGCGCAGGGACGGGGTTGCCAGACGCTCGGCGACCTGATGGAGCGGGTGCCAAAGCACGTTGTCGGCGGGATGGGCGGCGCGCAGTTCCATGGGCAGGCGGCCTTGGCGGGCAGTCTCGGGGTCCGGCGGCAAGGCCGGGGCAGGGCCTTTGCCAGCGCGGACTGAACTGGGCACCAAAAGCCCGCCCTGCGGCACCCCCATCAGCTTGCGCGGCGAGAAAAGCCGCCAATCTCCCCAAGGCGCCGCACCGCTGCCCAGCGTCTGGGCGCAATCCTCGACAAAGCAAACGC
>CAIYZT010000218.1 GCA_903930735.1 uncultured Paracoccaceae bacterium
CCGCCAAAGGGATCGCCGCCCTGATAGGCAAAGGAATGCCAATAGGCGACGGCAAAGCGCAAATGGTCTTCCATCCGTTTGCCGAGGATCACCTCGTCGGGATTATAGTGGCGAAAGGCGAATCCATTTGTGGAATTCGGGCCCTCGTAGGCAATGGCGGGAATTCCCCTGAAGTAATCAGTCATAGTTGCGGCCCTTTTGGCAGGATGTGGCGCCGTCCCCATGGGGGCTGACGGAGAAGGGATTCAGGCAGCCTTTGCAGGCTTTTTGCCCATTATGATCATGCCCAGAATATCGTCATCGGTGACGTCTTTGACATTGACGGTGCCGACATGCTGACCGTTCTTCATCACCACGGCGCGGTCACAAAGCTTCATCACGTTATGAATGTCGTGTTCGATCAGGAAGATGCCCAGACCCTGCGACTTCAACTCTTGGATCAGCCGCGAGACGGTTTCCGTTTCTTCTGGCCCAAGTGCGGCGGTCGGCTCGTCCATGATCAGGATCTTGGCGTTGAAATAGACAGCGCGTGCGATAGCGACTGATTGGCGTTGGCCGCCCGAAAGCGCAGAGACCGGAACCGCGAATTTTTTGAAATTCGGGTTCAGGCGCTTCATGATCTTGCGGGTCTCTGCCTCCATCTTTGACTCGTCAACGAAACCGAAGGGACTGACCAACTCGCGGCCCAAAAACAGATTGGAGGCCGCGTCGAGATTGTCGGCAAGGGCGAGGGTCTGGTAAATCGTCTCGATATTCAGGGCGCGGGCGTCGCGCGGGTCCCGGATATCGACCTTTTCGCCATTGATCCGGATCTCGCCCGAATCGGCCTGATAGGCGCCGGACAGGCATTTGATCAGCGTCGATTTGCCGGCGCCGTTGTGACCCAAAAGGCCAACAACCTCGCCGGGGAACAGATCAACCGTCACATGATCGACGGCCTTGATACCGCCGAAGGAGATCGAGATATCGCGCATCTCGACCAGGGGGGTTCCGCGATTGGTGCTCATGGCAGGTCCCTTCACTTGATACGTTTGCGGTAGGTGTTGTCCAGCCAGACGGCCAGAACCAGAACAGCGCCGACGACCATGTTCTGGACGGCGGTATCAAAGCCGATCAGAACCATGCCGGTTTGCAGGCTTTTCATCACCAGCGCGCCCAGGATGGCGCCGTAAATCGTGCCCACCCCCCCGTTCAGCGAGGTGCCCCCGATCACGGCGGCGGCGATCACGAATAGCTCGTCCCCGACCCCCAGCGCATTGGTGGCCGAGTTCAGACGCGCCGAGGCGACGACGCCCGCCAGACCCGAAAGCGCGCCCATCAGGGTAAAGATGCCGACCTGCATGGCGCGGGTGTTGATACCGGCAAGCGCGGCCGCTTCGGGATTGCCGCCGATGGCAAATACATAGCGACCAAATCGGGTGCGGGTCATCAAGATGGTCATAGCCACGCCAACTGCGGCAAGGATCAGCACCGGATAGGCAAAGCCATGGCTGACAAAGATGCCTTCGGGCACTTCCTGCCCCAGCTTTTCGTAAAACTGCTTCAGGATGCCAATCGGCCAGGGATAGGCGTTGACCACCATCACCGAGCCCAGAACCACGCCGCAGCCGAGCATGCCCATGAAGTATTCGGCCCACATCGGGCGCAGGACAAAGCCGTGCTTTTGGCGGCTCTGGCGCCCCTGCAGGATCATATAGATGACCCCGGCGCAGGCGATGATGCCAACGATCCAGCTGCCAACCGCGCCAATCGCGCCGTAAGGTCCGCCGCCGAGCAGGGCAAAGGTTTCGTCCACCGGCGAGATGGTCTTGCCGTTCGCCACCAGAAACGCGGCTGAGCGCCAGATCATCAGACCGCCGAGCGTGACGATGAACGAAGGAATGTCGCGGTAGGCCGACAGCCAGCCGTGGAACGCGCCGATCAGGGCGCCAGTCGCGATGCCAGCCAGTGCTGCGGTGATCCAGATCGCGGGGTGGCCGATCCCGAGGTAGGCGGGCATGATCTCGACCTGCAAAATGCCCATGACCATGCCGGTCACCCCCACAAGCGAGCCGACCGACAGGTCGATATTGCGGGTGATGATCACCAGAACCATGCCCGTGGCCATGATACCGATGGCGGCGGTCTGCACCGACAGGTTCCACAGGTTGCGCGGCGTCAAAAAGGTGCCGCCGCCCAGAAAGAACGCGCTGTACAGATGAAACCCGACCCAGATCAGCAGCAGCGCGCCTACCATGCCCAGCAGACGCGGGTCAATCTCGGTGGACCGCATGAAGTTGGCGAAGGGGCCGCCAGACTTGGCTGGGGGGGGCGTCATCTCAGAAGTATTGGTCATTTTGCGTCCATGATATGAGGTCACAAATACTTGAGCGCCGGGTCCCTGCGGGGCGGAACTTTGGCTGGCTCCAGTCTCGCGAGGACGAAACCGCAATCAGGGAGGTACCCTATCTGCGCTTGAAGAAAAGAGCGCCGACCTAACCGGCCGGCGCTCTTCGTTTGTCAGATTACTCGCAGCCGACGACGCCAGCGATCGCGCCTTCGCAAGCCTGCTCTTTCGAGATATGGCCAGCGTCGATAGCGACGTTCAGGTTAGCCGCGGTCAGAGGCGTCGGAGCCAGCAGGATGGCATTCATTTCAATGCCCTTCTCGCCGCCCGAGAACTTCGATGCGCCTTCGATCGAGTCAAGAGCCGCGCCGCCTGCCAGAGCCGAGGCAATTTCGCCAGCAGCCTTGCCGAGTTGACGTGCGTCCTTCCAGACCGAAACGGTCTGAGTGCCGCGCGCAACGCGGTTGATAGCAGCCAGGTCACCGTCTTGGCCGCCGACCGGGATCACAAGACCCTGAGCCGAAAGCGCAGCAACCACGCCGCCAGCCATGCCGTCGTTTTGCGACATAACAGCGTCAACAGCGTTGCCGTTTGCGGTCAGGATCTGCTCCATATTCTTCTGAGCATTCTCTGGCTTCCAGCCGTCCGAGAAAGATTCGCCGACGATCTTGATCGCGCCCGAATCAACCGCACCCTGGATGACGCCCATCATGCCCTGCAGCAAGAAGCCGGCATTCGGATCACCGGGATCGCCCTTGATGATGGCATAGTTGCCAGCCGGGACGGCGGCAAAGACGTTTTCGGCAATGATACGGCCAACGCCGACGTTGTCGAAGGTCAGGTAGAACGTGCGATCGTCTTCGATCAGACGGTCATAGCCAACGACCGGAATGCCTTCGGCAGCGGCTTTCTCGATGGCCGGCCCGATAGCATCCTTGTCCCAAGCGTTGATGATCAGAGCGTTGACGCCCTGCGCGATCAGCGCGTCGATGTCGGACAACTGCTTTTCCGAGGACGACTGAGCGTCAGCCGAAACATAGGTGTTGCCAGCAGCTTCGATGGCCGCAACCATTGCAGCTTCGTCGATTTTCCAACGCTCTTCCTGAAAGCTGGCCCAGGAAACGCCGATTTTCATACCTTCGGCCGACGCAGCGGACGAGAAGGCGGTCGCCGCCAGCAGCGTGGCGAGCAAAGTGTTACGCATGAAGTCCTCCCAATGACTCTGGCCCCGTTTTCGGGCCAGCCCAGCGGATTCGCCGGTGCCCGCAGACACTGCAATTAAATATTTCGGTTGTCAAATTTAAATCTTCACATCATGCTGTCCATCTACTCGTATACCCCCATTTTCGCTGCACTGCAGCATAAATTCCGGTCAAAACCCATATGACAGCCCATGTTTAGTTCGAACACTGAAAATAATGGACACCCCAGCTTTGATGTCTCGCAAGGCATGATGGGGGGCGAGCTCGGCTGTGGTCCATTGGTGCCGCCGGTCTCGGATGCGGCTCGCCCGCTGCGGCTGCAGATCTTTGAGCGCATCCGCGCCGCGGGGCGCACGCCTCGGGTGCAGCTGGCGCGCGACCTGTCGATCAGCCCGGCCACCGTAACGATGCTGACCTCGGATCTGATCGAAGCGGGGCTGGTAGAAGAGGTCAGTGACAAGCGTGATTCCGAGACGGCGCGCGGGCGTCCGGCCGTGGCACTGGGCGTGCGCGGCGCGGCCTGTCGTGTTGCCGGGATCAAGCTGTCGGACCGTCAGCATATGGCCGTTATCGTTGATTTTGCGGGGAATTTGGTCGCCGATCTCGCCATTTCCCGCCAGCCCGGCGCTCTGTCGATGGAGGCTCTGGTCGATGCGACCGAGAAACTTTTGAAACAGATCTGCCTAAAGGCAGGTCTCGCGATGCGCGATCTTTCGGCGGTGGGCGTGGGCGTTCCGGGGTTTGTGAACGCTAATTTGGGAATCGCGCATTGGTCCCCGATCCTGACCCATCGCGAGGCGCCCCTGCAAGCGGCGCTGGTTCAGCGCCTTGTCCTGCCGGTCTTTATCGACAATGATGCCAACCTGGTGACCCTCGCCGAACTCTGGTTCGGCGCCGGGCGCAGCCTGTCAGATTTCGCCGTGGTGACGATCGAACATGGCCTGGGCATGGGGCTGGTGCTGAACCACAAGCTTTACCGTGGCTCGCATGGGGTCGGGATGGAGCTGGGCCATACCAAGGTGCAGCTTGACGGAGCCCTGTGCCGCTGCGGTCAGCGCGGCTGTCTGGAGGCCTATGTCGCCGATTACGCCCTCGTGCGCGAGGCGACGACGGCGCTGAACTGGTCCACGCGCGAGCTGCAGTCGGTCAATATTCTGCTCGAAAGCCTCTATGATCAGGCCAAATCGGGCAATCAGGCCGCCCGGTCGATCTTTGAACGCGCGGGCCGCTATCTGGCGCTGGGGCTGGCGAATGTGATCAACCTGTTCGACCCCGAACTGATCATTCTATCGGGCGAGCGGATGCGGTTTGACTATCTTTATTCCACCGAGCATCTGGCCGCGCTGACCACCCAGTCGCTGACCATCAACCGCCCAACCCCTATGATTGCGGTCCATGCCTGGGGCGATCTTTTGTGGGCGCATGGGGCGGCGGCATTGGCGCTGTCCTCGGTGACGATGCAGCGACTGGGCCTGACCCAAGACATTGCCGCGCAGTAAACAGGTGGGCCGAAGCCCGCCCGTTACCGCGTTAGCCTAGGCCAGTTTGCCGTGGCAATGCTTGAACTTTTCGCCCGAACCGCAGGGACAGGTATCATTGCGTGCCGGATTGCCCCAGGTCGCGGGATCGGCTTCATCAAACCCCGGGCGGGCTGTATTGGCCAGTGCTGCGGGCGCTGGCGCTTCGGCGGGGGCCGGAGCCGGCTCCGCAGCAGCAGCCACTGCCGCAGGAGCCGCCGTTGCAGCGGCAGCTGCCGCCTGCTGCGCCAGATACTGCGCGATCATCTGCTTTTGCTGTTCTTCGGTCAAAGGCTGGATCCGGCAAAGATCCTGCGTGACCTTCTGGCGCAGCGAGTTCAGCATCGATTCGAACAGGGTAAAGCTTTCGGTCTTGTACTCGTTCAGCGGATCGCGCTGCGCATAGCCCCGAAATCCGACGACCGAACGCAGATGCTCCAGCCGCAGCAAATGCTCGCGCCATTTGGCGTCGATGTTCTGCAGCAGCAGCGATTTTTCAAAGCTGCGCATGGTGTCGGAGCCATAGGCCTGCACCTTGAGATCCATCATCTTGTCCGACTGCTCGATGATCCGCGCGCGCATCACCTCTTGGTCCACGCCCTCTTCGGCGGCCCAATCGTCAATCGGCAGGTCCATGTTCAGCCGTTCGGTGACGGCCGCCTTCAGTCCCGGCACATCCCACTGATCGGAATAGGTCTTGGGCGGCATAAAGAAATCCACTACATCATCGACCACCGTATGGCGCATATCCTGCGCAATCTCGGCCAGATCGGTGCTTTGCATGATGTCCAGCCGCTGGCCAAAGATCGCCTTGCGCTGATCGTTCATCACATCGTCAAACTTCAGCAGCTGTTTGCGGATGTCAAAGTTGCGGCCCTCGACCTTGGCCTGCGCGCGCTCCAGCGATTTGTTGACCCAAGGGTGAACAATGGATTCGCCCTCTTTGAGGCCCAGCTTGGTCAGGATACCGTCCAGACGGTCCGAGCCGAAGATCCGCATCAGATCATCTTCGAGCGACAGGAAAAACGCCGAACGTCCCGGATCGCCCTGACGGCCCGAACGACCGCGCAGCTGATTGTCGATGCGCCGCGATTCGTGGCGTTCGGTGGCCAGAACGAACAGACCGCCCGCCGCGATGACGGCGGCTTTTTCATCCGCATGTTCAGCCTCGACGCGGGCGCGGACCTCGTCGGGGTTCAGGTGCGGGTCGGCGGCGATCGCCTCCATCACCGTCATCTCGACATTGCCGCCCAGCTGAATATCGGTGCCCCGGCCCGCCATGTTGGTGGCGATGGTCACCCCGTTCAGACGGCCCGCATCGGCCACGATCTTGGCCTCTTGTTCGTGCTGGCGCGCGTTAAGCACGTTATGCGTGATCCCGGCGGCCTTCAGCATTTCCGACAGCATTTCCGATTTTTCAATCGAGGTGGTTCCGACCAGCAGCGGCTGCCCCTTGGCATGGGCAGTTTGGATTCTTTTGACGATGCCGTCGTATTTCTCGCGCGCGGTGCGGTAGACCTGATCGTCTTCGTCCTTGCGCTGCACCGGGCGGTTGGTCGGCACTTCGATCACGCCGAGCCCGTAGATTTCCAAGAACTCATCAGCCTCGGTCGAGGCCGTGCCGGTCATGCCGCCCAGTTTCGAATAAAGGCGGAAGTAATTCTGAAAGGTCACCGAGGCCAACGTTATGTTTTCGGGCTGAACCTTGACGCCTTCCTTGGCCTCAATCGCCTGATGCAGGCCATCCGACAGGCGGCGACCCTTCATCATGCGGCCGGTAAATTCGTCGATCAGCATCACCTCGCCCTCGCGGACGATGTACTGCTGGTCCTTGGAATATAGCTTGTGCGCGCGCAGCGCCTGCGTCGCGTGGTGCACGATGGTCGTGCTTTCCGGCTCGTACAG
>CAIYZT010000219.1 GCA_903930735.1 uncultured Paracoccaceae bacterium
CGGCAGCGCTTGCCGCCAAGGTCTTGATATTCCGGCCCGTCGCCGCACCGATGCCGGTGACGGTCAGCGCCCCGCCATCGCTGTAGCCCGCTGGAAGATCGCCCTTCAGGTTCACGACGCGTTTGAACTGGATCAGATCATAGATCTGGTCCACCGCCTGCCGGGCGCCTTCGACGCGGGAGTTATGCTCGGTATCGGCCGCAGCATGGGGCAGCAATTCCAGTCGGCCGGGATATTTCGCCCCGAGCGGCAGATAGGGGACCATCGGGCCGGAGGTGGCCTTGGTCTGCGCATTTACGAACAGATCAGCGTCGATCGCGGCATAGCGGATCTTGCCAGAGGCGATGGCGTGGTCGAGCGCGCCGGCGTCGACGCCTTCGCCGCGGTCATAGTTCAGCAGGACCGCACCGTGGTTCACCGCGGTAAAGACACTGTCGCCCAGAAAGCCGGCATTGGCGAAGGTGCCCGTGTCCGCGTTCAGCGCGCCAAGACCGGTGTGCAGCGACAGAACATCCGCCCCTTTTGCCGCCTCTTCCTTGGTCTCGGCATGGGTAAAGCCTTCGCTTTCGATCCAGACCTTGTGGCGCGCGCGAGCGAATACCTGCACTTTCATGCCAAAGGCGGCGGCCAATTTGGCGACCTCGCGGCCAATATTGCCATAGCCAAAGACCGCGATGGTCTTGCCTTCCAGCTTTTCGGTCGGGAAATCGCGCAGCTGGCGGCCCGTGTCGAATTGCCCTGCAGCCGTCATCGCATGCATCTTGTCGACGGCCAAGTCAGGCAAGACCTTGAGCAAAGCCTTGATCGCCATCTGCGCCGTCGCCCGGCTGTTAAAGCTGGGCGTATTCATCAGCGCCGCCTCGCCGCCCGTTCCATTGCCGCCGCCCCAGGAGCCGGAGCCCATGTTGCCGGTGCCCGTGCCAATCCGCACGCCGCCCAGACCAAAAACCGCCGCTTTCGGCACAAAGGTGGCCGCCGCGATCACCGCATCATACTGGCCTTGGCCCGCCACAGACATGATCTCGGCCTCAGTCGAGATATCGGGGACGTAGAAGAAATGGATCTTGCCCTTGGCCAGTCTGCTTTCATCGGCCAGCGCGACCTCGTGGAAAACGCCGCCCTTGGCCGCGACATAGGCCCGGATTTCGGAATGATCGGGCGCGCCTTTCGCGTCAAAGCGCAGGCCAACGCGGTCACAGATCAGCACCTTGTAGGCGCGGGCAGGGTCATCCATGCGGCGGCTGGCGTCGCCGGCACCCTCGGCGGGGAAGGTGATCCCGGCCTTGACAAGCTCTTCTTCCAGCACGGCAATCTTGGCGCGCTGATAGGCATATTTCAGATTGTCCAGCAGCGCCGTGATGTCGGACACCGGGCGGATGCCGCCGATCCAGGCGCGATAATCGCCGGGGGTGCCGGGGAAGGCATTGATATAACGCGCAACATCCAAGCCCGGCTCGTAGGTGCCATTTGGATGGGTCACGCCGTCGTAGGACAGGATCGCCTTGGAATAGGCGAGGATGCGGGCGTGGATCGCGGCGTCGGTTACCTCGGCGTCCGTGACCTTTAGCAGCGTCACGGCAGCCCCCCGGTAGTCGGGATTGGCGACGCCCGCCTCGAACAGCGGATTGGCCGCGACCCAGGCGTCGACCGCCGCGCGGTTTTTCACCGAACGGGCGTTCAATTCGGAAACCGAGCCGATCCGCTTTTCGGCGCGCAAAAGGCCGAAAGTGGTTTCGGCAAAGGCGAGGGTCGAGAAGGTGTTGATCACCCCGCCCAGCATCTTGTTCAAAGCCGGATCATAGATCGGGCCGACATTCACCGTCCGCTCGCCGCTGAGCGGCATCTTGGGGTCAACGGGGGCTGCGATCTTCAACTGGCGCGGAATGGCCCAGGAGGGCTGCTTTTGGTTGCGCTCGACCATGGCCAGCGCGGCGGGGGTGAAGGAGATCACATAGTAGCCCGAGATGCCACCGATCGCCTTTTGGAACGGCATGAACATGCAGCATTTCGCGGTAACTTCGCGCACCAAGGCCTCGCCCCAAGGCATTGCGCCCAGCATCGAGGTGGCATCCAGCACCACATGATGTTCGTCCGGGTTCATCGCGATCCAAGCCAGCAGTTCGTGCACGTCGCGGGTTGAATAGGTGGTGGCGCCAGTGGTCTCATGCCCTACGCCCACGAATAGCTTGATCCCCATCGCGGCCAACTCAGCCGCTGTGGGAACCACGCCTTCTTCGGCTGCGAAATGGATGCGGGTCTCATCTCCGCCCCGCGCATAGCGCATCATCTCGATGATCTGCGCGCCCCAGGATTGGCGGAAAAAGCCCGAGGATTTGGCGGCTTCGGATTCTGGGCGCAGCGTGTCGACAAAGACCTTTTGCGACGGGTCATTCGTGGTGATCAGATGCAGCGCGCAGGCGGTAAAGCCGGAATGCCCGCCGCCCAGACCCACGGCCATCTTGTTGGCCTTTGGAAATTCGAAGTAGCGATGGATCTCGCGCATCATATCGAGCAGGAACTTGTCCGCCGGGTAGCCGCGGTGCATCGAGCGGCCGATTTCGGCTGCGGTAAAGGGGCCGAGGTCGCGGCCCTTGTCGTCCAACTTGCGGTAGTTGGTTTCCAGCCAATGCTCGAACTCGAACTTCAGAAAACGGCTGTCAGCCTCATCGGCGGCCCCATCAGTGATCGGCCCGACGCCAAAGAACGGATTCGCCGTCCGCGCCGGAGCCCCGTCTTTCGTCGCATTGATCAAGGCAAGGCGCTGGGCGTTGAGCCGTTCGATCTCTGACATTCCGGGCGATCCTTTGGGTTGGTTTTCGAGCACTTTAGCCACAGGATTGCGCTATGAGTGGTCAAACACGTCATAAGTCGGCCAAAACCTGACATCGGGCGCAAGGATCATCGTCAAGTCCCGCGCAAGGACGCCACCGCCCCACCGGGATTTCCGTCGCAAAGCGCCCTCCGCGAAACCCGCGAGGAGGATGAGTTTTTTGCTGCGCGCCTGGGCCCGCGCGCGCCGTGACGGGACTTCGGAGCCTGGTTGAACGGAAGGCCCCACATCGCCCGCCGATCAAAGCCGGCCCTTCTTTGCGCGGCAAGCCCCCCTTTTGCCGCGAAAAGGGGGCGTGGGGGCATGGCTATCGGTCCTGTCATCATTGGTCCCGGACCTCCGCTCACTGTGATTGAGGGGGCTCTGTTTGGTAGGCGGCGAGGGCAGGGCGAAGTCAGGTTTCAAAGCTCCGAAAAATGGCCATCTTCAGCAAACGGTCCTTCTCCACCGACCAAATCGGTCAAATGGCGGCTTTGGTTGATATCGACAAGCTGAGCCACGAGGACCTTTCAGGACGCGGGCTGTATCATCGGCGTGAACAAGGCGTCTTTTAAGGCGGCAAAGGGCGAATTGCTGGTGGTTATGGGCATGTCAGGCTCAGGCAAGTCGACGCTTCTGCGCTATATCTCGCGGCTGACCGAACCGACAGCGGGCAAGATCTTCATCGACGGCGAAGATCTGACGGCGATGACGAGCAAGCCGTTGGTCGATCTGCGGCGCAACAAAATGGGTATGTTTTTCCAAAGCTTTGCCTTGCTGCCGCATAAGACGGTGCTGGAAAACATCGTCTTTCCTCTGCAAATCAAAGGCCAATCCACCGCCGCGTTCAAATCGCGCAAGGTCGATGTCGTTCTGCGCCCCCTGTTGAACATCGCCCAGACCATGCCGCATTTTTCCTATCTGGTTCCGGTCATGGTGATGTTCGGGGTTGGCGACGATGCCGGATCGATCGCCACCATAATTTTCGCAACCCCGCCCATGGTGCACCTGATGATGCTGGGGCTGAAAAAGGTCCCCGTCAAAGCTATGCGGCCGACCGTGACGTTTCCGGTTTTTCTAAGGAATTTCGACGTAGCTTCGCGGTCTAGCTTCTTAGAGACGTATGCCTCCAGGATTTCTCCTTCGTGGTCCACGGCCCGCCAGAGGCAGTGCGTAACGCCGTTGATCCTCACGAAGACCTCGTCCAAGTGCCAGCGGCAATGAGGTAGGGATCGCATCCGCTCGACACGCTTTCGGCGAATTTCGGCGGCAAACATCGTCGCAAATCTGCCCCACCAAAACCGCACGGATTCATGGCTGATCTCGATCCCACGCTCATAGAGCAGGTCCTCAATGTTGCGCAAGGAAAGCGGGTAGCGGACATACAGCATTACCGCAAGGCGGATGATTTCTGGGCTAGTCTTAAAGTACCGAAATGGACTGGGTTTGCTCATGTCGAGGGGCTAGACGACCGCCCATCCGGGTACAAGAACGTTGCTCTGACAGTGCCGCTGTCGCTATCCGTCACCACTGGCGCCAAGTCTTGCGCGTGTTGCTCTGTATTGGCCACCACCGCCTCTCTGAGCGCCACATCGCCCTTGCCAGCGCGCCTGGGGGCCACCGCCGCGGTAGAGTTGCCTAGCTTCACACCACGCGCCTCGGCCACCGCCAGTGCCTCCTTGGCGCGCCGGAACGTGTCAACGACTTTGAGACAGCGGGTTTTTGAGTTTAGGCTTGGGCTGGCTCTGTTTTCTTGGGCGGGTTGATCCAAGCGGCAGTCGGGATTTGGGGCGGTTTGGGGTGCTGGCGGACAAACCGCCCGGGCGTGC
>CAIYZT010000220.1 GCA_903930735.1 uncultured Paracoccaceae bacterium
CGCGCCCGCCGGTCACCACATATTGGCCTGCGGGCAGCGGAAAGCTGGGGGATTCCATGATCAGCCCATGCTCTTCTAGCCACCAGGAGGCGGGGTCAAACTGCCAACCTTCGGGCGCCACGCCGTCCTTGGCCATCAGATCCGCAAAATCGTCGGTCCAAACGCCGCGCGGGCCGGGGTCTATCGCCCAAAGCCCCCAAGTGCCGGCATCGGCGCCCGAGTTGGCCGAGGGATCGCCCAAGGCGGCGATATATTGGGTCGGGATCCGGCTCATCCGGCTTTCAGCGCTTGCTGTGCCAAGCATCCCAAGGGTCAGCATCGCCAGCGCCGCGCTGCAAAGTCTTTGAAATCTCATGGCCACCTCCTGACGGTTAGAACGCTAGGTAATCCATTCGGCGCAAAAGGCAAAGCACGCCTGCGTCACTGCGCCTTAACGAACGCGCGCGCCCTGCGCGGTGAACAGCAGGACACTGGCCGGATCAAAGGTCGCTTGAATCCGCTCGCCCGAGGCCCAATTTCGACCGGTGCCCGTGGCGATGGTGATCACATTGGCCTTGCCCTGCCGGGCATAGGCAAAGCTTTCGCCGCCCAGATGTTCGATCAGCTCGATGGTCAGATCCAGACTGGCCGAGCCGCCGGTTCTGAAATGTTCGGGACGGATGCCAACGGTGACTTCGGCCCCCTCCGCCAGCTTGGCGGCGACGGGCGGCATCGGGATCACTTGGCCGTCATATTCGGGCAGCGTCAAAGCGCCGTTCTTGACCACAGCCGGCAGGAAATTCATCCGCGGTGAGCCGATGAAACCGGCGACGAACTGATTGTCCGGATCATCATAGAGCGTCAAGGGTGCGCCGGTCTGCTCGATCAGCCCCTCGCGCAGCACCACGATCTTGTCGGCCAGCGTCATGGCCTCGACCTGATCATGGGTGACGTAGATGATCGTGGTCTGCAATTCCTTGTGCAGCCGCGCGATTTCGATGCGCATTTGCACCCGCAGTTCGGCGTCAAGGTTCGACAAGGGCTCGTCGAACAGGAATACCTCGGGGTGCCGGACGATAGCGCGGCCGATGGCGACGCGTTGGCGCTGACCGCCAGACAGATCGCGCGGCTTGCGGTCCATCAGCTTGTGGAGTTCCAGGATCTTGGCCGCCTCATTGACCCGGCGCGCGATATTGGCGGCGGATTCCCCGGCGTATTTCAGCGCGAAACCCATGTTTTCGCGCACGGTCATATGGGGGTAGAGCGCGTAGCTTTGGAACACCATGGCAATGCCGCGCTTGGAGGCATCGACCTCGTTCATCCGCACGCCGCCAATCGTCAGATCACCGCCGCTGATCTCTTCCAGCCCGGCGATCATGCGCAGCAGGGTGGATTTGCCGCAGCCCGAGGGGCCGACAAAGACCACAAACTCCTTGGGCTCGACCACCAGATCGACGCCCTTGATCACCTGGTGCGCACCATAGTTCTTGCGCAGGCCCGTCAGTTTTAAGCCACTCATGGCGATGGTCCTTTTAGCTTGCGGTCAGGCGGACAGTGGTGCTGTCCAGCCGATCATGGGAAACGGTCACAGTAATCTCGCCCGCGCCGGTGGCTTGCAGCCAGACGCCCGTAGAGCCGGCGCGCAGTGGAATTGTTGCCGGGCCAAAACGGTAAGCCGGGCCGGTCACCAAAAGGGTCACCGGTTCGGGCAGAAAGGGCAGCTTGTTGCCCGCCTGATCCAGCACCCGCACCATGATCCGCACCGCGTCATGCGCGCCGATGGCCGTGGCATCGGGGACGACTTGCAATTTGGTGGGCAGGGCATTGTCGACATAGTGCTTTGTGGCCACCGGATTGCCGTTCACATAGCCAGTGATGCTGCCTCTTTCCCATTTCATCCCCCAAACGCCCAATTCTTCGGGAGTGAAAGAGCGGTTGTCCAGCACCACGGGGGGATGCGGCAGATGGGGGTAATTCTCGCGGTCGGGCTTGACGCGCTTGGGCGGGAAATTGCCGTAGGTCAGCTCCAGCTCGTCGCAATTGGTCAGGATGATCAGCGGCAGCACGCCGCCGATATTGCGCTCGCCGCGCGCCCAGAAGGTGACGGGCTCCATCACGATGCCCTCTTCGGGATCGCCTTGCGAGGCATAGGCATAGGCCGCGAATTTCGGCTCGCGGTACATGTCCATCACGCCGTGGTGGCAGAGGCGGTCGCCCGAGCCGAAATCCTTGTGGGTATTATAGTCGAAGGCGCACCAGCCGATGGCGCCCGCGATATTGGGATCGCCGTACATCGCGTTCAGCACTTCCAGGTGGCGGGTGACGTGTTCGGCCTGCCGCTGTTCCTGATCGGTGGATTTGGTCGGGTACATATGGCCGCCAAATTCGGTGATCATATAGGGCACGGTATGGGGCAGGCCGGTCACTTCTTGTTGCGGGCGCAGCGGCGTGCGGGGGCGGTTGCCGCCCAATTCCTCGTTGCCAAGGATGAAGTCGTTCATCGTGTAGACGTCTTCAAGCAGCTCGCTATCGGTGATGTAGCGCACGCCGCCGGTGGGGCGGGTCGCATCAAGTTCGCGCGCCAAGGCATTGGTGCGGGTATAAAAATCGTGATTGTCGCCGCTCTCGTTGATCCGCACGCCCCAGATCACGATAGAGGGGTGGTTCCAATCGCGGGTGATCATCCGCGCGACGTTCATCACCGATTCGTCCTGCCATTGCAGCCCGCCGATATGCTGCCAGCCGGGGATCTCCTCGAATACCAAAAGACCCAGCTCGTCGCAGCGGTCCAGAAAGTATTTCGACTGCGGGTAATGCGAGGTGCGCACCATGTTGACGCGCAATTCATGCTTGAGGATCTCGGCATCCTTGATCTGCGCCGCGCGGCCAAGGGCATAGCCCGCATGGGGAAAGGATTGGTGTCGGTTCAGCCCGCGCAGTTTGATGTGCTGGCCGTTCAGATGAAAGCCCTTGTCGGTAAAGGCGATCTCGCGGAAACCGAACCTGGTGTCGCGGCTGTCGGTGCCCGAGGGCGAGGTCAGCGTCAGGCGCAGGGAATAGAGCGCCGGGGTGGTGGGCGACCACAGGGTGATGCCGGTCAGTCCGTCAAAGGACAGCGCGACCTCGGCCCCATCGACCACCGCTTTGGCGGAGGCGAGCACCTTGCCGGCGCCATCCAGAACTTCGCCCGTCAGATCGCCGCCGTAGGCGAAGTTTTGCGGGTTGTCCAGATGGACTGTGGCGGTGACCCTTTTGGCCTCAGCCATCACTTCAGGCGTCTCGACCTTCACATTGGCGATATGCAGGGCAGGGGCGGTATCCAGCCAAACCTCGCGGTAAAGGCCGGCATAGGTCAGATAGTCGATGACATGGCCAAAGGGCGGAATCTCGGGGTTTTCGCTACCGTCGATCACGACCTTGATCTTGTGCGTACCCGCCGAAATGCCGGTCAGGCGCGCGGAAAATGGCGTATAGCCATCGCGGTGCGAGGCGATTTCGGTGCCGTCCAGAAACACCCGCGCATCGGCCATTGCCGCATCAAACCGCAGCCAAACCTCGCCCGCCGCCCAATCCGGATCGGTGGTAAAGGTCTTTTCATAGCTGTATTCGCGCTGATAGCAGGTCTCGTCAAAATAGGAATAGGGCAGCTCGACCGCGGTATGCGGCAGGCGCACCGTATCACGGCCCTCGAACAGCCAGTTGTCGTTGAAATCGGTGGTAACGGGCATAAGTAGTCCTATTTGACGCCGCCCAGCATGCCTTCGACAAAGCGGCGCTGGAGCAAGAAGAAGACCAGGATGGTCGGAAGCGTGGCCAGAACATTGGCCACCATTATCAGGCCGTAATCCGGCGTATAAGCAGTGGCAAGCGAAGCCACGACCAGTTGGATGGTCTTCATATCATTGGTTTGCAGCACGATCAGCGGCCAGAGATAGGCGTTCCAGTTGGTCATGAACAAGATGATCATCGCCGCCGCATAGGTCGATCGCATGACCGGCATATAGATGCGCAAAAAGATCTGCCATTCCTGCAGCCCGTCCATCCGGGCCGCATCGCGCAACTCGGACGGGAAGGCCTTGGTGTTCTGGCGGAAGTAGAAAATCATGAAGATCGAGGCGATGCCCGGCGCGATGATCGCGAAATAGGTGTTCATCAGGCCCACGCCCGAAAACATCACGAAAAGCGGGATCATCATGGCCGCGAACGGCACCGAGAGCATCAACAACAGCCCACCAAAGATCCGGTCGCGGGTCTTGGAGCGGAACATCTCGAATCCGTAGCCAGCCAGAGAGGCAACGATCAGAGTCAATACGGTTCCGCCAATAGCCACGACCAGCGAGTTGAAAAACACCAGCGGCACATCGACCAATTCAAAGAATTTGGTGATGTTAGGGATCAGATTGGTGCCAAGGGTGAACTTGCCGCCGGTGATGTCATTGGCGGTATTGGTGGCTCCAGCGATCATCCAGTAAAATGGAAAGACCGAGATGAAGGCCGCGAGCCACAACATGGCTTGGGTCAACAGGCTGAAAAGGCGTGAGAAAAGGCTCATGTTCAGCGATCCTTTGCCACTTGGAACTGCACCCAGGACAGGATGCCGACGAGGATCACGATGACCCAAGACACCGTGGCCGCATAGCCGAAGGAGGGCATGAACCGGAAGGTGAGGTTGTAGATATAAAGTGACAGGGTCAGGGTGGAATCCGCCGGACCGCCGCCGATGCCTTGGCTTGCGGTGATGGTGTTGACCTCGTCGAACAATTGCAGCGTGCCGATGGTCGATAGGACCGTGGTGAACAAGATAACCGGTTTCAGCATCGGGATGGTGATCTTGAAGAACCGCGCCCGCGCCGGCACTCCGTCAATCCGCGCCGCCTCATAGATCGAAGGGTCGATATTCTGCATCGCGGCGAGATAGAACACCATGTTATACCCCGCCCAGCGCCAGGTAATTGCCATGATGATCAGGACCTTGGCCCAGAAGGGGTCAATCATCCAGCGGATCGGCTCGGAGATGATGTGCAAGAACAAAAGCGAGTCGTTGACCACCCCGTCAATGGCGAACATCGATTTGAACAGCACCGAATAGGCGACCAGCGAGGTCACGCAAGGCAGGAAAATCGCGGTGCGCAGAATAGCTCGTCCGCGCAGTTTGGGATTGTTCAGGGCGGCCGCGAACAACAGCGACAGCACGATCATGATCGGCACCTGCACCACCAAAAACACCATGGTGTTGGACAAGGCGCGCAAGAAAACCGGATCTTGGGTCAGGCGGTAGATGTTGGACATCCCGCCGAATTTGAAATTCATCCCCTTGCCAGTCTGAAAACTCATGTAGAGCGACCACAGGATGGGGTAGGCCATGAAAAGGCCCAAAAGCGTGAGTGCCGGGGCGACAAAGGCCCAACCCGTCAAATTGGCACGCAAGTCTGCGCGTGATCCGGCCATGCTATCCCCCCGTGATGAAACGCTACTCTGTCGGTGGTCTTGGGCTGGGACTGTTTGCGCAGACCCGGGCGCCATAGCCAGCCGATCTTTTTGCAAGGCGCCTCGCCGGAAATAGGGACCGGCGAGGCCTTTCTTATAGGGGAAAGCCTTACTGGATCTGCAGCGCGACTTGCGCGTCGATGGCGGCAATTGCTTCATCGATCGAACCGCCGGCAAGCAGGGCCGGGATCTGAGCGGTGATGGCAGCGTCAACTTCGTTGGTGAAGATGCCATAGTTCACGCCCGGGATGGCTGCTTGCCATGCCGAGAAGTCTGCCCAGACAGCCTGGCCGCCGAAGTAGTCGTCGGATGCCGAATAGGCTTCGCCTTCACGTGCCGGAAGATA
>CAIYZT010000221.1 GCA_903930735.1 uncultured Paracoccaceae bacterium
TGCGGATCGGCTATTTTGCCCAGCATCAGGTGGACGAGCTGCATATCGACGAGACCCCGCTGCAGCATATCCAGCGCCTGCGCCCCGCCGAGCCGCAGGCCAAACTGCGCGCGCGTCTGGCGGGCTTTGGCCTGATGGCCGATCAGGCTGAAACCGTGGTTGGCCGGCTTTCGGGCGGCCAAAAGGCCCGCCTTTCCTTGCTGCTCGCCACGATCGAAGCGCCACATCTGCTGATCCTCGACGAGCCGACCAACCACCTCGACATCGAATCGCGCGAGGCTTTGGTGACCGCGCTGACCGAATATTCGGGCGCGGTCATTCTCGTCTCGCACGATATGCACCTGCTTTCCCTCGTCGCCGACCGGCTCTGGCTGGTCAAAGGCGGCGCCGTCACCCCCTATACCGAGGATCTGGAGGCCTACCGCCGCCAGCTGCTTGCCGGGGATGACGACGCGAAGGAAACCGCGAAACCCGTTGAAAAGAAGAAGAAAGCCAGCCGCGACGAGGTTCTGGCGCTCAAGGCCGAGGTGCGCAAATCCGAAGAGCGTTTGGCCAAGCTGACCGATATGCAGAGCAAGCTGGCCAAGAAACTCGCCGACCCAGAGCTTTATGAGGACGCCCGCAAGGCCGAACTGGAAACCTGGAACAAGAAATACGCCGAGATCATGGATGGCCTTGATCGGGCCGAAGCGATGTGGCTGACTGCTCAGGAAAAGCTTGAAGCAGCGACAGGCTAAGCGAACCCCAAGCGAAGGCGGCCCATGACCTCAACTTTCCTGATCACCGCCTTTGCCACCCTTTTCGTGGTCATCGACCCGCCCGGTCTGGTGCCGATGTTCATCGCGCTGACCCGCGGGATGAATGCCGAGCGCCGCCGCGCCATGGCCCTGCGCGCCTGCATCATCGCTGCGCTGATCCTGCTGCTTTTCGGTCTGGCGGGCGAGGCGGTCTTGGGCTTCATCGGTATCTCGATGCCCGCCTTTCGCATCGCGGGCGGCATCCTGTTGTTCCTGACCGCGCTCGACATGCTGTTCGAACGGCGCACTCAGCGGCGCGAGGGGCAGACGGCGGACCCCGACCATGACCCATCGGTTTTCCCGCTCGCCACGCCCCTGATCGCCGGCCCCGGCGCCATTGCCACCATGATCCTGCTGGTCGGCCAATCGGGGCCGGGCTGGTCCGGCAGCCTCGCCGTTCTGGCCCTCATGCTCCTGATGATGGCGGTCACCTATGCCTTCCTACTCGCCTCGCCGCCGCTAGAGCGGCTCCTTGGCCGAACCGGAACCATCGTGATCACAAGGCTCTTGGGCATGCTTCTGGCCGCGCTCGCGGTGCAATTCGTGATTGATGGCATCAAGGGGACGGGGCTGATCTGATGGACAGCGAGACCACGATGCGGCTGATTTATCTGTCGCTTTTGGCCGTAGCCATCGGGGGCTGGGCCCTGGCCGAGATGCGGTGCCGCATCGGCCAGTCTCTGCGCTATCTGCTGGTCTGGGGGATGATCGCCATGGGTCTGATCGCCGGATTTGGGCTGTGGAATGATGTTCAGAGCGGCCTGATGGGCGCCAAGCAAAGCAGTGACGAAGGCAGCATCACTCTGCCGCGGGCGCAAGACGGGCATTTCTATGCGGAATTGACCATTAATAACAAGGCGATCCGGTTTTTGATCGACACTGGCGCGACGGCCATGGTCCTGACCAAGCAGGACGTCGCAAGTTTGGGTATCGATCCGGAGGCGCTGAACTTTGACGGCGAGGCTTTCACCGCCAATGGCAGCGTGAGCACCGCCGAGGTCGTGCTGGATCAGGTGTCTTTCGGCCCCTACACGGATATTGGCTTTGCCGCCGATGTGAATGACGGCGATCTGGCTATCTCGCTGCTGGGCATGACCTATCTGTCACTTTACCGTTTTTCGGTGACCGGCGACGAGATGATTCTGTCGCGCTAGACGGCGCCAACGGCGCCAGGGTCAAACCTCGGCCTGCGCCGCCTTTTCCACCTTCATCGCCCAACGCCCGCTATCTTCGGTCCAATACTGCGCCGCCATGCCGCCCTCGGTCAGACCTTTCCACAACAGGCGCGCGCCCGCGACCTGCGCCTCATCCGCGCCGTCGAACAGCACCCAGACCCGCTGCAATTCCGCCGATTCGGCGGCGGAAGTTTCCGCTCCGTCCAACAGCACGAGCCCCTGCATTCCTGTCGGCAAAGGCCCGATGCCCAAAAGGATCGGCTGGTCGGCGTCATGATCCCCGCCTTCAAGACCATGCGCCAAAAAGCCGGTATCGCCCACCCCGCCCCAGAGGCGGCGGTCCAGAACCTCCAGCCGCGCGGGCTCGGCACCCCGCACCACCACCCGCCATCCCGCCTCTTGCGCGCGGGTAAGTATCATCAACAGCGTCTCCTCCAGCCCTGAACGGGTCAGGTGGTAGAAGACCGCGCGGCCGCTCATTTGGGCTCAAGCAGGGTCTGAATCATCCGGTTCAGCGCCAAAACGCCCCAGCCGGTGGCACCCTTGGGGGCGGTATCTGTCTCGGACTTGGACAGGGTCACGCCGGCGATATCCAAGTGGATCCAAGGCTGATCCGGTTTGATGAACCGCTTCAGAAACTGCGCCGCCGTGCATGCGCCGCCCTCGCGCCCGCCGACATTCATCATATCCGCGATCCGGGATTTCAGCCTGTCATCATAGCCTTGACCCAAAGGCATCCGCCATGCGCCCGAGCCCTCGGTGCCCGCCGCCGCCAAAAACGCGGTGCAAAGCGGATCGTCATTAGAGAAAACCCCCGCCGTTTCCGTGCCCAAAGCCACGATGATCGCCCCGGTCAGGGTGGCCAGATCAACGATCCCGGTCGGCTTGAACCGCTCCTGCGCGTACCAAAGCACATCGGCCAGCACCAGCCGCCCCTCGGCATCGGTATTGATAACCTCAATCGTATCTCCCTTCATCGAGCGGACCACATCGCCTGGCCGCTGCGCCCGGCCATCCGGCATATTCTCGACCAGACCCACCAGCCCGACGACGTTGACAGGCGCCTTGCGCAATGCCAGCGCCGTCATCACGCCCGCCACCACCGCCGCTCCGCCCATATCCATGGTCATCTCTTCCATCCCGCCCGCAGGCTTGATCGAGATGCCGCCCGAATCAAAAACCACGCCCTTGCCGACCAGCGCAAAGGGCGCAGCCCCTTTTGCACCGCCGTTCCACTGCATGACCACCATTTGGGTCGGGCTGTCCGAGCCGAGGCCAACGCCCAAAAACGCGCCCATGCCCAGCTTGGCAAGCTCCTCTTCGCCCAGCACCTCGACCTGAACCCCAAGCGCGCGCAGGCCGGTCAAGCGGTTCGCAAATTCGGTGGTGGTCAGCACATTGGCCGGTTCATTCACCAGATCGCGGGTCAAAAAGACGCCCGTCGCCAGGGGTGCAATGGCATCCACCTCGGCGCGCGCCTTGTCCGGATCAGTGACCATCATCCGAATATCGCCATAGGCCTTGGGCGCGGCGGTCTTGTGATCGGCAAACTCATAGCAACGCAGGACCGCGCCAAGGCCAATCTCGCCGGCGAGCGAATGGTTAGCCGCCACAATCAGCGTGCCCTTTGCGCCGTGTCCCTTGGCTAGGGTGCCGCCGGTCTTACGCGCTATCAATCGGCCTGCTCTACGCGGCAAAAAGCAGATCATGAGACTTTCGCAGGCCAGACCCGCCGGATAAGCCAACTCGCTGACCTCTCCCGGTTTCAGGGCATCAAAACCCGGGCTGGCCAGAAATCGCTGCAACCCGCCGCGCATCATCCGGTCAATCCGGGCGCCTGCGGGGCTAAGCTTGCCCTTCTCCTCGACGATCAGGGCGATGCGCCCCGCAAAACTGGCAAGTTCGGCCAAATCGGTGGCGCAGAGGGTCAAATCAAGCGGTTTCAAGGCACTACTCCGGTGTCTGTTGGGGGGGCGAGCGGGCAGGCCCGGCAAGCTTTGGCCCAAAGTTAGGGCCGCAGCCGCAAAAGCGCCAGATGGTAGTTTTCCCCGACCCGTTTTCTGGGATAGACTGGGAGCTGACACAACCGGTGGCCCCCTTGCCAAGATTCGACCGCTATATCTTTTCGCAGCTCCTTGGGCTCTTTGGCTTTTTCGCCTTGGTTCTGGTGGCTGTTTACTGGGTGAACCGCGCGGTTGTCCTGTTTGATCAGTTGATCGGCGACGGGCAATCGGCGCTGGTGTTTCTGGAAATCTCGGCCCTGACCCTGCCAAATGTCATCATGCTGGTCCTGCCCGTGGCCGCCTTTGCAGCCACCGTTTACGGCACCAACCGCCTGATGGCCGACAGCGAGTTGGTCGTCATGCAGGCCACTGGTTTTTCCAGCTTTCGCATGGCGCGCCCGGTGTTCATTTTCGGTCTGGTGGTGGCGGGGATGATGATGATCCTGACCCATTATCTCGTCCCCCAAAGCCGCAAGATGATGATCGAGCGGCGCGATGAAATATCGGCGAATGTTGCGGCGCGGTTCTTGAAGGAGGGGCAATTTCTGCATCCTTCCAAAGGGGTTACGCTCTATATCGGACAAATCGATGACAATGGCGCACTCGAGGATCTGCTTTTGTCCGATGCCCGCAACGAAAACCGGGTCACCACCTATACAGCAGGCCAGGCCCTGTTTGTGCGTGGCGAGAACGGGCCGAAACTGATCATGATCGATGGCATGGCGCAGGTGTTGGACCTGTCCAGTCGGCGGCTGTCGGTCACGCGCTTTGCCGATTTCACCTATGATCTGGGCGGACTATTGACCGCCCGCACCGCACCGGGACGCACCGCAGACGAGCTTTCGACCCTTGAGCTGCTGTTTCCGACCGAAGCGCTGTTGACAGAGGCCAAAGCCTCGCGCGCCAATCTTTTGTTCGAGGCCCATAGCCGTTTCGCCAGCCCCTTTGTCGGCCTCGGCGTGGCGCTGATTGCCTTTGGAGCGCTGGTTCAGGGCAGTTACAGCCGCTTTGGCCTTTGGCGCCAAATCGCGGTGGCCGTCGTGTTCATGGTTCTGGTTCAGGGTCTTGCCACGGCTTCGATCAAATATGGATTGAAGTTGGAACAGGGCTGGATCCTGGCCTATCTCGCGCCCTTGCTGGCCATTACCGCCGGAACCGGGCTTTTGTGGTATTCGCAGCGCCCGCGCCGCGTCGCCAGAGCCGCGCCATGACGCTGGACATCTACATCGCCCGCCGGTTCATCGGCCTCTTCTCCCGCGTCTTCGCTGGGTTTTTCGCCATCATGCTCGCCATAGGCGTGATCGAGGAGCTAAGGCGTTTCGCTTCCAAAAACATCACCTTTTCCGAGGCTTTCGCCCTCGCCCTGTTCAACACCCCGACCAGCATCTACCAGATCTTGCCGCTGATAATGATCCTCTCCGCCATCGCGCTGTTTCTGGGGCTGGGAAAATCCTCGGAGTTGGTGGTGATCCGCAGCGCGGGACGGTCCGGTCTTCGCTTTCTGGCCGCCCCGGTTCTTAGCGCTTTGATGATAGGCGCCGTGGTGGTGGCGGTTCTGAATCCCTTGATGGCGGCCACCAGCCGCGCCTATCAGGAACGCTCGGTCGATCAGACCCGTAGCGGATCGGTCCTGTCCGTCAGCGACGCGGGTCTGTGGCTGCGCCAACGCTCGGATGCCGGGCAAACCGTAATTCAGGCGCAAAAGTCGAATTTCGACGGCACGCGCCTGACAGATGTGACCTTTTTGACCTATGATGAGGCAGGCGCGCTGCAAACGCGTATCTCGGCCCCCGAAGCGCTGCTTGAAGGCGGGGCCTGGCGGGTGCAGGGCGGCAAGACTTGGGCGCTGAACGCCAGCAACCCCGAGCGGGCGGCAAAACTGGCGCCCGGCCCGCTGTCGATTGAAACCGACCTTACCCCCGAGAAGATCGCGGATAGTTTTGGCAGCCCGCAGAAGGTCAGCATCTGGGATTTACCAATCTATATCAAAGAGTTGGAGCATGCAGGCTTTTCCGGCCTTTCGCACCGGATGTGGTATAACCAAGAGATGGCAGCCCCCGCCTTTCTGGCCGCGATGGTGCTGATCGCCGCCGGTTTCACCATGCGTCACGCCCGATCGGGCGGCTCCGGGCCTTTGATCCTGATGGCTATTCTGTGCGGATTTCTGATTTTCTTCTTGCGCAATTTTGGTCAGGTTCTGGGCGAAAACGGCCAGATTCCAATCCTTCTGGCCGCCTGGTCGCCGCCCTTGGTGGCGATCTTCCTGTCGGTCGGTCTGTTGCTGCATCTGGAGGATGGCTGACATGTTGCGCGCCGCCCTCCTGCTGGTGATCACCATCCTTCTGGCCCTGCCCGCCCGCGCGCAGGACAGCGCGACGCTGCTGGCCGACCGATTGATACTGGTCGGCGGCAACACGTTGATTGCCGAGGGCAAGGTCGAGATTTTCTACCAAGGTCAGCACCTTACCGCTGCGCGCCTGGTCTTTGACGCCGATTCGAACCGGCTGACGATCGAAGGTCCCATTCAGATCGACGATGGCAGGGGCAATCTGTTGCTCGCCGATCAGGCGGATTTGTCGGCCGATCTGACCGAAGGCATCCTGACCTCGGCCCGGCTGGTGCTGCAGGACCGCTTGCAACTGGCCGCGGCCGAGGTGCAGCGCAGCCAAGGCGGGCGCTTTACCGGGCTGGTCCGGGTCGTGGCCTCGGCATGTCAAGTCTGCGCAGGCCGCGCGCCGCTGTGGGAGATCCGGGCGAAATCGGTGCTGCATGATGCCGAAGAGCAGCAGCTTTACTTTTCCGGCGCACAAATGCGCTTTGCTGGGGTGCCGATATTTTACCTGCCCCGCCTGCGCTTGCCCGACCCGACGCTCGACCGGGCCACCGGCTTTTTGATCCCGCGTCTGTCGTCCTCGACCAGCACCGGGATCGGGTTCCGCCTGCCCTATTTCATCGCCATCGGCCCCAGCCGCGATCTGACTGTCACGCCGTTTTTCACCACCAAGGCCGGCCGGACACTGAACCTGCGCTACCGCGAGGCCCTGCGCAAAGGCGACTATATGATCACCGCCGCCTTTTCGCAGGATCAGCTGACCAGTGGCCCGATCCGCGGCTATCTGGAGGGCGAGGGCACCTTGTCGATGCCGCTTGGCTTTACCCTGAATGCCAACGGCATTCTGGTTTCGGATTCAACCTATCTGTCGGATTACGGGATTTCGGACGCCGACCGTCTGGACAGCCGCGCCACCCTGTCGCGCACCAAGCGCAACGAATATATTCTGGCGCAGGCGATCGGCTATCAATCCCTGCGCGCCGACGAGGGGGATGGCACCTTGCCCGTAGGCGTCGCCGATCTGATTTTTCACCGCCGTTTCAGTGGCGGGCCTTTGGGCGGTCAGGGCGGCTTTTTGCTCGAGGCGCATAGCCATTACCGCCCCTCGGACGAGACCGCCGATCTGGACGGCGATGGCATTGCCGATGGCCGCGATCTGTCGCGCCTGTCCTTTGCCGCCGATTGGCGCCGGAACTGGATCTTTGACAATGGGCTGATCCTGGCCACCATGGGCGAGGTTTCGGCTGATTACTATTCGATCAGCCAAGACGCACTTTTCGCCGGAAGCCGTTGGCGCACCAATGGAATCCTGGCGTCCGAGCTGCGTTTGCCCCTTGTCAAAGGGGGGGCGGACGGTGCCAGCCAGATGATCGAGCCGGTGCTGCAAGTCGTCCTCGCCCCCCGACCTGATCTGACCGTACCCAACGAAGATTCCGATCTGGTCGAATTTGACGAAGGCAATCTCTTTGAATTGAACCGTTTTCCGGGCTCCGATGTCCGCGAGGCCGGCCTGCATGTCAATCTGGGCGGCAATTACCTATATCAAAATGACCAAGGCTTCTCGCTCGGCATGACCGCTGGCCGGGTGTTTCGCCTGGACGATTTCGGCCAATTCTCCGAGGCTTCGGGCCTCTCGGGCAAGCATTCGGACTGGCTTTTGGCGCTCTCGGTCAAGGATGGCAAGGGTCTGGCCTTTACCGGGCGGCTCTTGGCCGATGACGGTTTCGCGCCCGACAAGATCGAGATGCGCTTTGATCTGACCCGCGAAAGCTATGCCATGGCCATCGGCCTGACCGATCTGGCTGCGGACCCGGCCGAAAGCCGGACCACGGATACCCGCGAGATCGTGTTGAACGGCCAGCTCGATCTGACGGATAACTGGACGGCGCGGGCCGATACGCGGTATGATCTGATCGAATATGACCCGGTTTCGACCGGCGCGGGGCTGGTTTTTCTGAATGAATGCCTGAAGGTTGATCTTTCGGTCTCGCGTCGTTTCACCTCCTCGACTAGTGTAAGGCCGGCAACCGATTTTGGTCTGTCGGTCGAACTCTTGGGGTTCGGCGGCGGTCAATCGGGGCCAAGCAAGCAGTGCCGGAAATGAAGCGGGCGGAAAACAAGGGGCAAGGGGTGCGGGATTTGGTGCAAAATGGTGCAAAACGGGCTCTGAGCCGGGTCGCTCTGGCGCTCGCCCTCTTGGTGCAGACCGCCTTTTCGCCCTTTGCGGTGGCCGAAGAAAATCCCTATTCCCCCGCGCTGATGGTGAATGGCCGCGTCATTTCGAATTATGAGTTGAAACAGCGGAACATCTTTTTCTCGCTGCTTCAACCCGACCTCGACGCCACCTCCGAGGCGCGCAAATCGTTGATTGACGACCGTCTGCGCCAATATGCGGCGGAAAAGCTGGGAGTCACGGTGTCCCCCGATGAAATCGCCGCGGGGATGGAGGCTTTTGCCGCCCGCGCGGACCTGAGCGCTGAGGAATTTCTAAAGACTCTGGCGACACGCGGCGTGGCGGCCGAGACCTTTCGCGACTTTGTCCAAACCGGTGTTTTGTGGCGCGAGACGGTGCGCTCCCGCTATCTGGCACGAACAAAAGTGACCGAAAAAGATATCGACCGGGCCATCGCGCGCGGACTGGGTTCGGGCGGCGAGCTGAAAGTCCTTTTATCGGAAATCATCATCAAAACCGACGGCCCTACCGATGCGCTTGAGTTGGCGACACGAATCAAGGGCGATGTAAAATCCGTCGCCGGTTTTGCGGGTGCCGCGCGTGTCCATTCCTCGGCCCCAACGGCAAGGCTGGGCGGGGTGCTCGATTGGGCCATCCTGTCGGCTCTGCCGCCCCAGGTCGCGGCCGCCGTGGCGGATCTGGAGCCCGGCCAAACGAGCGAGCCCATCGTAATGGACGGGTCGGTGATGCTCTTGTTCCTGCGCGACCGCTCCTCGACAACGGCGGAAACGGTTGGGGCAATGGCGGTGGACTACGTTCAGCTGCCGACCGCAGCCGATACCGATGGCATCCGCGCAAAACTTGACCGCTGCGAAGACCTGCTGGCTTTTGGCCGTGATCTGCCCGAAGAGGCCGGGCTGCGCCTGACCCAAACCGAGGCCAGCCTGCCCGGCGATCTGGCTGGCGTTATTCGGGGTTTGGACGCGGGCGAGACCGCCATGATCCGCACTGCAGCCGGTCAGACCAGCATCGTCATGCTCTGCGCCCGGATGCCGGTTTCCGAATTCCCGCCCTCGCGCGATGACCTGCGCGGCCAGATCCTGAACCAGAAAATGGGACTGCGCGCCCAGTCCTATCTTGAAGAGCTGCGCGCCGAAGCCTTGATCGTTGAGCCATAAACTGCCCTTCCCCCCGATTGCCCTGACCTGCGGCGAACCTGCCGGCGTGGGGCCCGAACTCGCCCCCCTCGCTCGGTCGGCGCTCGGGGCGGAGGTGCCGTTTTTCTGGATCGGCGATCCGGCGCACCTGCCGCCCAAGACCAAATTCATTCTGATCGACACGCCTGATCAGGCCCTGGAAATCGCGGCAAATATCCTGCCCGTCCTCGCACACCCCTTCCCCGCGCCCCAATCTCCGGGCGCTGCAGAGCCTCGCAATGCGCAGGGTGTGATCGAGGTGATCCGGCGCGGCGTTGATCTGGTGCGATCCGGCGCGGCCTCGGCCCTTTGCACCGCGCCGATCCACAAGAAGGCGCTAAAGGACGGTGCCGGCTTTGCCTTTCCCGGCGCCCCAATCGCCGGGCGTTGCAGAGCCCCGCAATGCGCAAGGGGTGATCGAGGTGATTAGGCGCGGCGTTGATCTGGTGCGATCGGGCGCGGCCTCGGCCCTTTGCACCGCGCCGATCCACAAGAAGGCGCTAAAGGACGGCGCCGGCTTTGCCTTTCCCGGCCATACCGAGTTTCTGGCCCATCTCGCGGACACCCCCTATGTGGTGATGATGCTCGCCTGTGATCAGCTGCGGGTTGTGCCCGCCACCATCCATATCGCGCTCGCGCAGGTGCCGCAGGCCCTGACGCCTGAGCTTTTGGAAACCACGATCCGGATCACGGAAAACGCGCTTCGCCGGGACTTTGGCCTGTCCCATCCCCGCATTGCCGTCAGCGGCCTAAACCCCCATGCAGGCGAAAGTGGCGCGATGGGTGGCGAAGAGTTGAGCTTTATCAATAACTTGGTGCAGCGTCTGGCCGCCGAAGGACTAACCATCAAGGGCCCGCTACCCGCCGACACGATGTTCCACGCCCGCGCCCGCGCCAGCTATGACGTGGCGATCTGCATGTATCACGATCAGGCACTGATCCCGATCAAGACGCTGGATTTCGATGGCGGCGTGAACGTTACCCTCGGCCTGCCCTTCGTGCGCACCTCGCCCGATCACGGCACTGCCTTTGATATTGCGGGCAAAGGCCTCGCGCGGCCGGACAGTTTGATTGCGGCGCTGCGCATGGCGGCGCGGATGGCAAAGGCGCGTCATGGGCACGATTGACGGCTTGCCCACCCTGCGCGACGTGATCCGCGATCATGATCTGGTAGCGCGCAAGCAATTGGGCCAAAATTTCCTGCTAGATCTGAACCTGACCGCCAAGATCGCCCGGCAGGCCGGAGATCTGACCGCCTGCGACGTGCTGGAAATCGGTCCCGGTCCGGGCGGGCTTACCCGCGGTCTTTTGGCCGAAGGGGCGCGGCGGGTGCTATGCATCGAAAAGGATCCGCGTTGCTTACCGGCGCTGGAGCAGATCGCGCAGGCCTATCCGGGCCGCCTGCAGATTATCTGCGGCGACGCGCTGCAGATCGATCCGCTCGCCCATCTGACCGCGCCGATCCGCGTTATCGCCAACCTGCCGTACAATATCGGCACCGAACTTTTGGTCCGCTGGCTGACCCCGCCCGCCTGGCCGCCGTTCTGGAACAGCCTGACCTTGATGTTTCAGCGCGAGGTCGCCGAGCGCATCGTCGCCAAACCCCGGACCGAGCATTACGGACGCCTGGCGCTTCTGGCCCAATGGCGCTGCGACGCGCGAATCGTGATGAGCCTGCCGCCTGAGGCCTTTACCCCCGCGCCGAAAGTCCATTCCGCTGTGGTCCATCTGACAAGGCTGGACGGGCCGCGCTATCCCGCCGATGGTGCGGTTCTGGCGCGGGTGACGGCGATGGCCTTTAACCAACGGCGCAAGATGCTGCGCTCCTCGCTCAAGGGTATGGGGCCGGGGATCGAGGAAAAGTTGGTGTCGGCGGGCATTGAACCGACTGCACGGGCCGAGGAGATTGGGCTGGAGCAGTTTTGCGCCCTTGCCCGCCTGATCGGCTAAGTGGGCCCCCCAAAGCAAAAGGCCGCTCCTGAAAAGGAGCGGCCTTTGCTATTTCCAAAATGTCAGCCCTCGCTGGCCGGAACCTCGGATTTGACCACCGGCTTGCGCACACGCGGCTTTGGCGCGGGTTTAGGCGCGGCGGGTTCGGCAACGGGCGCCGAGACAAGCACGGGAATCAAAGCAGGCTCAGCCACGGGTTGATCTGTAAAACGCGGTTCGCGCGGCTCCGGGCGGCGCTCTTCACGGGGTTTTTCCTGCGGAGGTCTTGGCCGGTTGTTGTCGGTTCTGGGCCGGTCATCGCGAGGACGCTCGCTGTTGGTCCGCTCACCATAGGGCCGCTCATTGGTTTGACGGTCATCGCGGGGCCTATCGTCGCGCGGACGGTCACCATTGGGGCGATCACCGCTCGGCCGGTCACCACTCGGCCGGTCACCGCTCGGACGGTCACCACTCGGCCGGTCACCGCTCGGACGGTCACCACTCGGCCGGTCATTGCCCTGCCGATCATCACGCGGCCGGTCATTGCCCTGCCGATCATCGCGCGGCCGATCATAGCGCGGACGCTCCTGCTGGCGCTCAGCGGGCCGTTCTTGAGCGCGCTCTTGCGGCCGCTCTTGCGCATAATCCCGCCGTTGCGGACGGGCAAATTCGGGCAGTTCTACAAGGCCCGCATCCTCTTCGCCAACAACATCAAAGCCGCCGGCATTCGCCACATAGGGCTGATCGTCGGCGTAATCATCAGCCTTCGGCTCGCGGTCATTGCGGTAGTCCCGCTCGCCCATCGGGCGGTCACGATTGCCGTTCTGGTTGCCATTACCGTTCTGGCTTTGCTGGCTGGACTGCTGACGCGCATCCTGCTCTGCCTGCATTTCGCGCTGCGCCTCGGCCAATAGCCTTGTGTAATGCTCGGCATGCTGCAGAAAATTCTCTGCCGCGACCCGGTCATTGGACAGCTGGGCATCGCGGGCCAAAAGCTGGTATTTCTCGATGATTTGCTGCGGCGTGCCGCGCACCTTGCCTTCGGGGCCCGAGCTGTCAAAAACCCGGTTGATGATATTGCCCAGGGTGCGCGGGCGGTTCTGCTTCGAACGCGAGCGAGACTTTGAAGAGCGCATTTTGTCCTTGTGAACTTTTGTCCGGCTCCGAGCAAAACCCGATGTCGGGTTAATCATGCCGCGCGGCGGAGGGAATTTCAGCAGGTGAAGCCGCAACGACCCCAAGCCTAACTGCCCTCGAATAACCATGCTCTGCTGGGGTTTGCAAGGAAAATAGCTGTGATCGGCGGTATTTTGTCAAGGCGCAGGTGAATTTTCACCCGACTGCAAGGGCCCGCACCACCCGGTCTCGTCCGTCCATATCCTGAAGCAGATCCAGCACCGAAA
>CAIYZT010000222.1 GCA_903930735.1 uncultured Paracoccaceae bacterium
TCCAGCCAAGCGGCCGTGCCGGGTTTGTCCAAGGGATAGGTGTCAAGATCGAGGATATTGCGCATGGCAAGGCTCCGTTTGTTGAATATTATGCTGATCGTGGTCCAGCCTTTGGGCAAGGACACAAAAACTAAGGCTACCTTAGATATTCTTAGGCAGGCAGGGGTCAGCGGGTGAAATAGGCGATTCGTTCCAGAAAGACGCCCTCGTCGCTGGTCTTGACCACGGCAGCACCGGTCAAGTCGGTGCCAACCACGGCCCACCACATCCAGTCGGTCAGGATGCCGTCCTTGTCCTGGCGGACCTCGTCCTGTAAAATCCAGTCATTATGGCCGCCCGCATGGGCATCCCAGCGGGTCATAAAGGCGGCAAGCCCCTCTCGCGCGACCGGTGCAGGTTCTGCCGGGTCATCGAACTGAAAATCGGCTCGGGTCGATTGCACAAGTTTGGCAGCGTCCTTTTCATACCAGCCGGCAATGTACTGCGCCCGCAACTCTGCCCGTTTTGTCATCACATTCCCCATTCCCGCCGCGATTTTCTTTACAATCACGGGCGGGGCGGGCAGAATCAAACTAGAATTTCTAAGGCAAGCCCCATGCCCCTGACCCTGCCCCCCTTGAACTCGCTTCGCGCCTTCGAGGCTGCGGCCCGCACCGGCAGCTTTGTCGCGGCGGCCGAGGAGTTGGGGGTGTCGCCCGCGGCCATCAGCCAGCATATCCGCAAGCTCGAGGATTTTTTGGGCAAGGACATGTTCCTGCGGCTGAACAACCGCATCACGCTGACCGATGCAGGCCACGCCATCCAGCTCGGCACGGCAGCGGCCCTGCTGCAAATCTCGGATACCACGCTGGATCTGACGGCGGATAGGCCCCGGTCGCGGCTGGTGATAAGTTCGATTGAATCGGTCGCCGAAAAGTGGCTGCTGCCGCGTCTTGTGGCATTGTCGCGGACAGAACCCGATTTTCGCTTTGACCTGCGGGTAGAACCAGATCCAGTGGATTTCGACCGCCACAACGTCGACCTTCGGCTGAGTTATGGCGTAGGGCACTATCCTGACCGGCGCGTGCAGGTCCTGGCGCGCGATGTTGTGCAGCCAATGTGCAGCCCCGCCTATCTGCAACGCAATCCGCAGGTTGAGGTTGAAGGCATGGCCGCCGTGCCGGGGCGCGATCTGCTCAGTACCAGTTGGGGCCCCAGTTTCGGGTCGAATCCCGGCTGGCCAAGCTGGTTTCAGCGCGCCGGTTTGCCCATGCCGGACATGATTGGATTTCAGGTCGGACGGTCCAGCCTTGCCATCGATTTGGCGCGCGAAGGCTTGGGCGTGGCCCTGGCACAGCGCCTGCTGGCAGAGGCGGATTGCGCGGAAGGGCGGCTGGTGGCGCTTTCGCCGCTGACGTTGGATCTGGGGCATCCCTATTGTCTGGTCCACCCGCACAGCAAGGCTAAGAAAAGAAGCCTTGATCTGGTGTTTGGCTGGCTGTTGACCTCGGCCCACAGCCACGCTACGCCTTAGATAAAATCCAGATCTATGGTGCCAAGCGAGCCGAAATCAGCATGGAGGCGGGAGCCTGCCTTGACCTCGACCGAGCGGATTGGGGCGCCGGTGATGACGATATCACCTGCCTTCAGATGCCCGCCAAGGCCGTCCAATTCCGCCAGTTTGTTGGCGAGGAAGGCGAGCGGCGCGCCGGGGTGGCCCATCACGTCATTTGCAGGGGCAGATTGGGCGAAACCGTCCACCTCCATCGAAAGCGTCAGATTGGCGAAATCGACCTGATCCGGCA
>CAIYZT010000223.1 GCA_903930735.1 uncultured Paracoccaceae bacterium
GACAGGATCGGCAGGCGCCAGCCATAATGGGTCACCACGACCCACTTAGCCGCCTCGGACGTCGATTTCAGATTTCCCGCCTCTGCCTGCAGATTAGAGCTGTCGTATTTGAAATAGGGCGGCCAGATCCACCCCGTGTCTTCGTTGCGATAAACAATGACCGAGCCATCGGGATAGGCAGCCTCGATAAACCGGATGTCGCGCGTGACCGTACTTTCAGCTGTGCCGGTATCGGGCACCGAATAGGCCCAGGAGTTCTCCGTGCCAACGGTGGTCAGCCGGTTATAGGTGTTTGTGACCCGCACGATATCGTGCTGCGGCAGGGTATAGTGCAAAAAGCCAAGCATAAAGAGCACCGCAAAGGTCCAGAACCCCCGCTTTACCCATTTCCAAATACCGCCGCCCATCATGGTCTCCTTACTGCGCATTCACGAAATAGACGATGACGCCAAAGGCCACCGCCGGGATGATATAGACCAGCACGATCAACCTGCGTCGCAGCCCATGCTTGTACTCGGCCATCCCGGCCGCGATATAGGCATCCCTTTCGGCCATTGTCAGACCCTCACGCGCCGGATCGCTGTCCCAGGATTTCTCAAGGCTCTCGCGCCGCACCGAGCGCGAGTAGATCGAGACCAGAACATAAACGACGCTCAGCGCCAAAAACCCCAAAACCGCCGCGCGTACCAATCCAAGCATCGCCTACCTCCGCACCGCGCCCCAGGGACCCACGGCCTGAACCATATCGCGCGCCGGCTTTAGATGGGGCCGCTCGCGCGTGTCCATCGACGGCTCGGGCCCAAACAGCGCCTCGCGCGCGCCTTGACTATCCACCTGATACTCGCGCTCCAGAAATTCAACCACATAGCGCCGCTTTCGGTCGGACCAAGTGCCATAACGGGCATAAAACAGCTCTTTATGGGTGATGAACATCTGCCGGACATCCATCGGCGACAACTCGGTCAAGAGCATGTTGACCAGATCACGATTCGGCCCCGCCGCCGCGCGCAGGGTATAGAAATAGGCGGCGTGCTCCGAGGTGAGGCGCGGCCAGGCGGCCACCCCGTCGATCCAGTTCAACAGCGCCGCCAGCCCCAGGAATTCGGGCGGCAAAGCCTCGCCCAGCTTGAAGGCGATCTTGCGCAGTTCCGTGCGCCGCGCATCGCCCAGATCCAAGCCCAGCAAATCCGCCGCCTCGACCAGAATGAAATCCATCTTTTGCCGGATCACCGCCGCCCCGTCCATCCCGCGCGCCTGCACGATCGGCTCGACCAGACGGCACCGCTCCAGCCAATCGGCGATGGCATTGCGCTGGCTCAGATCCATTACCGGCGAGATCGGCATCTTGCCCATGGACTCGCGCGGCAGGGCCGAGATGACCGCTGGAAAGCTGGTGTCCTGAAACACATAGACGCCGCCAAAATGGCTGGTCCAGAAATTCGGCTGGGCAAAGGTCATCGCGGGCAGGGCAATCGCAGCCCGCGTGATATCGCCGGTCTTGGTGGCAAGCTGGATCATCTGCGCAATCAGCGCCTCATCGCGCCAGCCATCCGGCTCGGCGCGAAACCGCTCGATCATCTGCGCCAGCTTGCCCGCATCGGCCACATGCCCGCCAATCGTATCCGCCTCAACGCGCACCTGCCGCATCTCGAGCAGCCGCGCCGGGGTCGACACCTCAAACACCGAGCCCTGCAATTCCCCCGCCACCGCATCGCGCGCCGTCAGCGCAAAAAGCTGCGCCTCATTGGTTTCAATGAACTGCTGCAAAATGCCGCGCGAGGTGGAGAATTTCATATTCAGCAGTGGCGCGGATTTCTGACTGGTGGTCAGCAAGATAAACTGCCGGTTCGCGCCATTGGGGTTCAGGTACAGAGGATCCTGCAACTCCTCCCCGATCTCCGGCGAAAATCCCGAGATATCGATGTGGAAATCGGTGAGCGCGGTGGTCTTGCCCGTCAGATGCTTGAGCGCGCGGTTATAGCGCTCGATCAGAGCGGGGGAGGAGACCTCGACAAGATTGCCGAACATGAGGCCGGCGGCGATGAGGCGTTTCATGGGGAAGTACCTTCGAGCTCTCTGACGATACGCATCCACTCCTGATCCAAAATTTCTTTGCAGATCACTCTCAGAGAGACAAGTGAGCTTCCAAAGGGGTCTTCATTAGTCTTTCTAGTAATACTCACATCTATGCACTTATGAAGGCAGCCAGAAAAGTGTTTGACCTGTTCAAGATTTGCTTGAGATCGCAGCAAGAAAAGATTCGCGCTCTCAACGATTTCGGTCGAAATCACGTCATGCGAATTGGGAGGCTGCTGAGGATTTCTCGAGTTCTTCATTGCAACTTCAAAGAACAGTGATTGTAACCGCCCCGAAAGGCGAAGCAGTTCATCAAAATTGTTTCTTCGATACTCCGATAGCTTTACACGGCCGTTTAAGCGAGTGTCTGCTACCTTAGCTCGGTGAGAAAGAAAGCTCGCCCAGCCGGTCACCATAAGCGTAAATATGGGTATGCCTGCGGAGATCACGACCGCTTGATTATCCAATATCCAAGAGTTCAATACTTGCAGGGTACTCACCCCTTCCCCCCCAAAAACCGCTTCTTCGCCTCTTCCGTCCGCTGATAATCACGGACCATCCCCTCAATCGCCACCTCATCCGACTTGTCGGCATAGCGGAACTCTGAATCCGCATAGCGGTTGATTTCCTGCACCACCATCTCCACGGAAATCGGCGTCATCAGGTCTTTGATCATCGCCAGCTTCTCGTCATAGGGCTTGAACAGGAACAGATCCGGCTCTTCCATCCACGCGTCCGGCAATTCAAAATCCATCGCCCGCACCTTGACCGCATCGGTGATGTTTTTCACCGCCCGCCCGGTAAACCGCTCGTCCGCGACCTGAATGGCTTTCAGATAGGCCCCCAGCTTGGCAATCGTATCCAGCGCGCCAATCTGGCCCTGCACCTGATCCCAGACCTTCAGCAGCCCGGCCTCATGCGGCTTGGCATGGCCCTCAAAGCTGGCCGCAACCGCCTTCTTGATCTCTTGGCTGGCGAAAAGATCATGCTGGCCCACCGGGATCGCATGGTTTTTGCCCAAAAGCAGCGCAAGGATATCAATGTAATC
>CAIYZT010000224.1 GCA_903930735.1 uncultured Paracoccaceae bacterium
AAGCCCGGCGATCTCCAGCTTTTCGTCATGGGTCATGGTGGCGCCGGGCGATTGCTCGCCGTCGCGAAGGGTCGTGTCAAAAATCAAGACGCGCGGCTGCGGGGATTTGGGGGTCATTTCGGGGTTCCTTGTGGTGTTTCTTAGCTGGGTTCGAGGGCGCGTCTCACCTCTGAGCGGTCGCGCCCGGGGGCACGCTCAGAGGCAGCTAAGAAGCAATAGGATCGCGGGCAGGCCATAGGTGGCGTGACGCGCGAAAAGGATATGATGGCCCTTGGTCATGGGAAGCAACTATAGGGGCGAAAACGGCGTTGAAAAGGGGGAAAGCGCGGGACTTTGGGGGGAAGAGGGTTGAGGCGCTGGCAGAGGCGCGCAAAGGCGCGCCGATACTCCGCACCATTCTGCCGGATCAACGGCCGCCGGATGGTCACGTCGCATTCCCGCTTTCCCCGCGCCCGGCGCTGCCCTATTCTGCCGCCAGGATCAGCCCTAGCGGAGAGCCCCAGATGACCCAGCGCCTTGCCCTGACCCTGAGCGCCTTGCTGCTGTCTGCGGGCCATGCCCATGCCGGCGAGGTGGCGGATATTGCCGCAGGCGTCGAGATGCGGATGGCCAATGGGGATTATGCCGCCGCCGTCACGGAGGCGCGCGAGGTGCTGAGCGCGGTCTGGGAACACAGCCCCAGCATCGGCTTTACCGACATGCTGTTGCTGGTCGAACCGGCCTCGGGCTTTGGCATCTACAACCCGCGCGCCGACAATATCTATAAGCAGACCGAGCCGATCGTGATCTATGCCGAACCCTTTGGCTACGGCTTTGGCAGCCCGGGCGAGGGGCTGTATTCGATCGGCTTTTATGTCGATCTGCAGGTGCAATCGGCGGAGGGCGAGGTTTTGGCCGATGTGCCGAATGTGACCGAGCTGGACATGTCTTCGCGGTTTCCGAACAAGGAATTTCAGGCGAACCTTACATATAATCTGGATGGTATCGTGCCCGGAAAGTACCGGCTGATCACCACTTTGCGTGACAAGAATTCTGCCAAATTCGGCACGTTTGAGACCGAGATCGAGATTGCGCCCTAACGGGAAGCCGGGCACAAGGAAACGATCCAAAACCAGCCGAGCCGTGCGGTAAATCACGGACCAATGGCTTTGGCCCAGCAATTGGGAGCGATCTTGAAACCCCGGCAGCGGAGCGGCCATGACCCAAATACCGATTGTTACTCTGACGCTGAACCCGGCCTTGGACATGTCCACCGAGGTGCCGCATCTGGTGCCGGACGAAAAACTGCGCTGCGCCGATCCGGTATTGGATCCGGGCGGCGGCGGTTTGAACGTCAGCCGCGCGGTGATGGCTTTGGGCGGAGAGAGCCTGGCGCTGGTGGCGCTGGGCGGGCTGACGGGCGACAGGCTGGCGGGGTTGATCCGCAATGAAGGCGTGCCGTTTCTGGCGATGACCGCGCCGGGCGAGACGCGGCAGAGCCTGACGGTGACCGAAAAAGCCACGGGTCGCCAATACAGGTTCATGCTTCCGGGGCCGAAATGGGCGGCGGCGGATCAGGAGCGGGTCTTTACCCTGCTGCGCGCCTCGGCCCGCACCGGCGCCTTTTCGGTGATTTCAGGCAGCCAGCCGCCCGGCGTTCCGACGGATTTCCCCGCCCGTCTGGCGCGCGCCATGCCGGGGTTGATGGTAATCGTTGATACCTCGGGGCCGGCGCTGATCGAGGCGGTCACGCATCCGATCCCGGGGTTGGAAGTGCTGCGGATGGATGGCTATGAGGCCGAGCAGCTGGCGGGGCGGTCGCTGTCGGCGCGCGAAGACAGCGTGGGATTTGCGGCGGAACTGGTGGCGCGCGGCGTCGCAAAGACGGTGATTTTGGCCCGCGGCGCCGATGGATCGGTGCTCGCCAATGCGCAGGAGCGGCTGTTTTGCAGTGCGGCCAAAGTGCGGGTGGTGTCGACAATTGGCGCTGGCGACAGCTTTGTCGCGGGGTATGTTTTAGCGCGCGCGCGGGGCGCGGATGAGGCCGGGGCGCTGGCCATGGCGACGGCGTCCGCGAGCGCGGCGGTGACCACGCCTGCGACCGATCTGTGCCGGCTGGAGGATGTGATGCAGCTGTTGCCGCAGTGCCGGGTGAGCCCGTTATAGGTCGGATTTGGCGGGACCGGCGGGATCCGGCGGAGCGCGCGGGCGCGCATTCCTTTTAGTCGTGCGGGCTTGCGCCCTTCTCCGGTTCAGGGGGAGTTGCCCCCTCGCCGCGCGCGGCACCCCCCGGGGATATTTGGGCCACATTGAAGGCGGTACGAGACGGGTTCAGGTTTCGTCGCGCCAGCGCATGGCGACAGGATAGCGCCGGTCGAGCCAGAGCGCGCGTTTGGTCAGGCGGGTGCCGGGCGCGGATTGGAACCTTTTGTATTCGCTGACGTAAAGCAGGTGTTCGATCTTTTTGACGGTACCTTGGGCGAAGCCTTCGGCGACCAGATCGGCGACGGAGGCTTCGCGTTCGATCAGCCCGTCGAGGATCGCATCCAGCACGACATAGGGGGGCAGGCTGTCTTCGTCTTTTTGGTTGTCGCGCAGCTCTGCGCTGGGAGGCTTGTCGATGACGCGGGGCGGGATGACGACGCCGGCGGGCCCCGCCATCCAGTCGCGGTGGTTTTCATTGCGCCAGCGGCAGGTGTCGAAGGCCCGGGTTTTGTAGAGGTCTTTCAGCGGGTTATAGCCGCCGTTCATATCGCCGTAGATCGTGCAGTAGCCGACGGCCATTTCCGATTTATTGCCGGTGGTCAGCAGCATCTCACCGAATTTGTTCGACATGGCCATCAGCAGCACCCCGCGCAGGCGCGATTGGATGTTCTCCTCGGTGATGCCCGGCTCGGTGCCGGTGAAGAGGGGGGCGAGAGCCTCGCCCACCGCCTCTTGCGCGCCTGAAATGGGCACGGTGTCGAGCCTTGTGCCCAGCGCCCGTGCCACCTCAGCCGCATCGTCCAGCGAGGTTTGCGAGGTAAAGCGCGACGGCAGCATCACGCAGCGCACATTTTGGGCTCCGAGGGCATCGGCGGCGATGACTGCGACCAGTGCCGAATCGATGCCGCCAGAGAGGCCCAGCAGCACCTTTTTGAACCCGGTCTTGGCGAGGTAATCTTTGACCGAGACCACCATGGCCCGGTAATCGGCCTCGACCACGCCGGGCATTTCGGCTTTGGCGCCTTCCTCGGCGCGCCAGCCTTGCGGGGTATTGCGAAAGGTCACGATCGCGCGCGCGGGATCAAACTGCGGCAATTGCACCGGCACGGTCCCGTCTGGGTTCATCACGAAAGATGCCCCGTCAAACACCTGATCGTCCTGCCCGCCGACCATATTCAGATAGATCAGCGGCAGCCCGGTATCGCCTACGCGCCAGCGCATCAGATTGACGCGCACAGCAGGTTTACCCCGGTGGTAGGGCGAGCCGTTGGGCACCAGCAGGATCTCGGCCCCCGCCTTGGCATGCGCAAGCGCGACGCCTTCGTGCCAAGCATCCTCGCAGATCGGGGTGCCGATTTTGACCGGGCCAAGTTGGAACGGCATTTGCAGGGGGGCAGAAGCGAAGACCCGCTTTTCGTCGAACACCGAATCATTGGGCAAATCGTGTTTCAACACCTCGGCCAGAATGCGGCCGTCCTTGAGATATACATAACCGTTAAAGAGCAGGCCGCCGCGCCGCAGCGGGCAGCCGATAGCAAGGGCGGGCCCCGCCCCGATCCGCGCGGCGAGGGCCTGTAGGGCAGCCTCGGCGGCCTCGACAAAAGCGGGTTTGAGGACCAGATCCTGGGTCTGGTAGCCGGTCAGGAACATCTCGGTCAGCGCGACCAGATCGATCCCCGCATCGCGGCCCGCCTCCCAAGCGGCAAATGCGTGCTCGGCATTGGCGGCGATCGCGCCCAGAACCGGATTGGCCTGCACCATGGTGATGCGGAAAGTGTCGCTCATGGCTTTGCTCCAGCTTTGCTCCTCTCTACTTCTAACAGCTTGGTGCGGCAGCGAAAGGGCCTGCGCTGCCTTGTCAGGTGGCACCTCGCCCGCTAGAGTCAGTCAAAACGGGAGAGTGCCATGCTGGCAGGCAAATTGATCATCGGATCCCTGGCTGCGATCTTGCTTTTGGCCGGGACTGCGCAGGCGCAGGACGGCGAGGTGGTGATCAAGCAATATGACGATGGCTCGGTCTATGAGGGCACGTTCAAGGACGGGCGGCAAGACGGGACCGGCACCTATTCGCTGCCCAATGGCTATATCTATGAGGGCGAATGGACCGAGGGGCGGATTGAGGGCACGGGCGCGGCGACCTATCCCAATGGCTCGGTCTATTCGGGGCTTTTCAAGGATGGCAAACCCGAGGGCATCGGCAAGATCGCCTTTGGCGACGGCGGCACTTATGAGGGCGATTGGTCCGGCGGGGCGATGACCGGCAAAGGGATCGCGCGCTATGCCAATGGCTCGGTCTATACCGGCAGCTTCAAGAATGGCTTGCATTCGGGTCAGGGCCTGTTCGAGGAACCTTCGGGCTTTCGCTATGACGGCGAATGGGTTGAAGGCCGCAAGGAGGGCAGGGGCAAGATCACCTATGCCGACGGCGCGACCTATGAGGGCAGTTTCATCGCCAATCAGCGCGAAGGGCAGGGCGTGCTAAGCATGCCTGATGGCACGCTTTATTCGGGCAATTGGGCCGCCGGGCAGATCAATGGCACCGGCTCGCTGACCCAGCCCAATGGCGATATCTATATGGGCAGCTTTGTCGATGGTGTGCGGCAGGGCACCGGCAAGACCACCTATAAATCGGGCGGTAGCTATGAAGGCGGCTACAAGGCCGACCGGCGCGACGGCGAGGGGCTGTTTCAGGCCAAGGATGGCACCAGCTACCTTGGCAGTTGGAGCGTCGGCAAGATGCAGGGGCAGGGCCGTCTGACCTATTCGGATGGCTCGGTTTATGAGGGCAGCTTTGCCGAGGAGCTGCCGCAGGGGCAGGGCAAGATCAGCTATCCGGACGGCGCAAGTTATGAGGGCGCTTGGGTAAAAGGCGCGATCGAGGGGCGGGGCAGGGCCACCTATCCGGGCGGCGTGACCTATGAAGGCGACTTCAAGGGGGCCAAGCCCGACGGCGTGGGCATAATGAGCTATCCGGACGGCTATCGCTATCAAGGGGCCTGGAAGGCGGGCGAGCGCGAGGGTCAGGGCAGCGCGACCTATCCGGGCGGCACCGTCTATGTCGGCGGTTTTGTGGGCGGTATCCGTCAGGGGCGCGGCACGATGACCGAGCCGGGCGGGTTTTCCTATGACGGCGAATGGCTGGCTGGCGAGATGGAGGGTGCCGGTATCGCCACCTATCCTTCGGGCGATGTTTATGAGGGGGCGTTTGTTAAGGGCAAACGTCATGGCGCAGGACAGCTGACCTATAAGGGCGGCGAGATCAGCGAAGGCCTGTGGGAAAACGGCATCCTGCGCGCGCCCTTGCCCGGCCCTGCGCCGGCCGATCCGGCGCTGCCCGCTGCAGACCCTGCCGTGACGGCTCCGGCGGAAGGTAGCGGCGGCTGAGGGTTTAGATTAGCCCTCGCCTATATCTCCCACCAGGGGTCAATCGCGGCAATTTCTTCGTCGGTCCAGCCAAAATGATGCGCAAGCTCGTGCACCATCACATGGCCGACCAATTGGCGCAGAGTGACATTGCCGCGCTCGATCCATTCATCCAGAATGGCGCGGCGAAACAGCCAGATCATATCCGGCTGCAATGGCTGATCCGAGACGCTCTTTTCGGTCAGGGGCACGCCTTCATAAAGCCCGGTCAACTCGAACGGACTTTCGCAGTCCGTCCCCTGCAGAACGTCGTCTGACGCCATCTCCTCGACCCTTATCACCAAGCCCAACGCATAAGCGCGAAAGGGTTCGGGCAGCGCATCCACGGCTTCATGGGCCAAGGCCTCGATCTGGGCAAGGTCCGGGGCAAGTCCGGCGTCAGGGGCGGTGGGGTCATCGCGGCTCATCTTGCGCAGATAAGGCCGCACGGCGCCGCTGCGCAAGCCCCCCCCACCGGGGGGCGCGCTGCGGTAACACACCCAGATCGCCCGCGTTAAACCGAAAAGTCGCGCCCCGCGATCCGGGCTCGCCACTGGGCCCTAGACATTGCGCGGGTCTGCTGCGGGGCTACGATGGCGCGCGCGACCTCCTGGACGGCTTTCATCGCCTCGGCGGCAGATCCGAAATCTGCGGGGTCGATCGCCGGACGGATCAATACCTCGACCACCGTTCTGCGCACAAAGGCCCGCCGCGTCATGTTGACAAAGATGCCCGCCGGGCGCTGCGTCAGGGTATAGCGGTCCCACTTTTCTGGCTGCCCCCGCACATCCTGCCCCTCGATCCGCGCCACCCGCAGCACGACGGGCTGCAACCGCACCTGCCGCAGGGCCGGAAAGGCTGCCACCATCGCGGGGTCATAAAGGATGTCGGCCGCTCCCGAACTATAGCGCAGCACCCTTTTGCCGTCGGTTTGCATGCCTTCGGGAAACAGCACGACATTGCGCCCTTTCTGGATCTGCGTCGCCAAAGCGGCCTGATCCCCCGCTTTGCCCGCCAGGGTCTGATCGGTCCCGACAAACCCCGCACTGTCGGCGAACAGTTTCAGAACCGGGCCGAAGACTGGCATGCGAAAAAACAGCGCATTCATCAGCAAGGCGGAATCAGGCAGCAGATACAGGCAGGCAAAATCGATGCGGGCCAGATGGTTGAACGCGAACATCGTCAATACACCTGGCGCAATCGGGCTGCAGCCCGGATCCAGCAGAAACCGGATGCCGAAGAGCCCGGCGATGGCGCGAAAGACCAGCTTTGGGATCAGGCTGCGGTTGCCAAACAGAGGGCCCGCTACAAGCGCCTGTGCCACAATTCCGATCACGATCATCGGCAACAGCACCCCGTAGCCGATGACATGGCGCGTCAGCCCGAGGATCGTTGTGAACATCGCCCCACCTTGCATGCGCGTGCCTCCGATCTGTTTGTCACCCAAAGGCCAGTTTCCGGCCACGTCCAGACCCAATGCGCAAGGACGCGGGTGTACGGCCATTTCCCGCCAAGGCCTGATCCGGTCCAGCGGGAACTTGTGTGCCGGCAAAAATCGGCCCAAAATTCGTGCTCACGCAGATATTTAGAACTGAGACAGGGGTTCTCATGGCCAAATATGTTCCCAAAACAAAGGTTGAACCCATCGGCGTTGATGCCTTCACCGATGCCATCGAAAACCCCCAGCGTCAGTCCGAAGCCCTCATTTTACTAGAGGGCACCTCGAAAAATTGCTCTGACCCTGCGTTGGCGGTATGATGCCATGGACGGTCGTTTGCTTGGGGTTTGACGATGGCACAGATGGGTTTCTTTGATCTTTCAGATCGCTATGCGAGCCTTGATGCCAAGAAGGAC
>CAIYZT010000225.1 GCA_903930735.1 uncultured Paracoccaceae bacterium
GAGGGGAGGAAAGCCGGGGGTCACACAGGGTCGAGCCGATCTGCAAAGCGTTGCAGTTTGCCCCTTCTGTTACCCGGCAGGCGAATTGCAAAGCAATTCTGCCGAGAGGGCACCTATTATGACCGGCGTGCCATTGCGCATCATCCTGATCGTGCATCGGCCCGGGCCAAGTCCGATGCGGCCTGGGATGCCAACCGCAAGCTCTACGGCGCGCGGAATATCTGGCATGTCTTGCGACAGCAGGGCGAAGACGCCGCCCCCCTCTCGGTGAATGCATGCATTTGCCTGCCGGGCAACGGCTGCACGGTGGAGCGGTTGATGCGCCGCCTGGGGATCAGGGGTGTGGTTCGCGGCAAAAGGGTCATCACGACCCAGCCGGACACGTCACTGCCCTGCCGGACGACAAGGTGAACCGGATCTTCAAAGCGGATCAGCCGAACAAGCTGTGGGGCGAGCCATTGAAGGCGCCATTGGTTCGATGATCGATGTCTTCGCGCGCCGGATCGTAGCCCTGCGTGATTTGCACGCAAATCGCTTTCGGGTAACAGCAGGGCGCGTGTCCACATCCATGACGACCAAGTTCGTCCTCCCCTCTCGGCAGATTTGCTTTGCAAATCGCCTGCCGGGCAACGGACGCGCTGGATCAGGCGATCTGGAAAAGAAAGACACCGGATAACAAGAGCTTGGTCCATCATTCGGACCGAGGATCACAATATCTATCGATCAAATACACCGAGCGACTGGCTCAAGCTGAGATCGATCTCTCAGTCGGAACCGTCGGTGATGCCTATGATACCGCACTGGCCGAATGCGTCATCCATTCCGGGGCTTACGCTGCCCCACTGGGGCCACGGTCCCCTCCATATGTTCAAAACCAAGGTCATCAACCAGATCGGCCCATGGAAATCGATGCGCGAGGTCGAATGGGAAACGCTGAAATGGCCTTACAGCCCCTCTCGATGATTACAAACGCAATCATCTGCCGGGCAATGGATGCAGGCATCGCTTACCGGCTTACAGATCGATTGGTACAACAACCGCCGACTTCTCGGCCCAATCGGGTACATCACTCCCGCAGAAGCAGAGGAGGCGTTCTATGCAAACCTGAACTCACTCGATATGGTCGCCTACTCATTGAACAAACCACCCTCCGGTAAACCCGGGGCGGTTCACACCCGGTCGCCAACTCCCTGCGCCAGAACCTCGATGCTGGCATCCGTCGAGGGATAGCCTTCGTTGACGACAAAGTAGCCCTGCCCCTGCAACGCCGCCGCCATCGCGAGCAACGAATCCTCGGTTCTCGCCAGACCGTGGAGCAGCACAACACAGTCCGCTGCCGCCGCGCCAGGCAGCAGGCAAGCAATCAAGGCGGCGGATCGCGCGAGGTGTTTCATCCCCCGATCCTATCCCAAAGACAGGGCGGCTGTGCAATATCGCGCACCTGCCTGGGCTTGCTTTGGCGCAAATCTGGGCCTATCGTGCCTCGCCGGGGCTTTTCCCGGTGTTCTCAGGGCGGGGCGCAATTCCCCACCGGCGGTATAGCCCGCGAGCGCTTTGCGTTTCTCACGAAACGCCGAGGTCAGCAGATCCGGTGTAACTCCGGGGCCGACGGTATAGTCCGGATGAAAGAGAATGGTTTGGCATCTGCCGGGCGAGGTTTGGGCATCAGCCCGGACCGCCTTATGGTTTGTCTGATCTTCCCCCTGATTCTTGATCGGTCCTGGAAGGAGACAGACAATGAATCAGACAACACAAAACCCGATGAAGGGCGCGCTCTTCATGGTGCTTGCGGGCATGGCCTTTGCCGCCGCCAATGCAATCACTTGGACGGTTACCTACAAGATGGGCTTCAAGGCCCAGTCCGATGTGTTTTGGCAATATGCCATCGCACTGGTGTTCTCGCTGCCCTTCATCGTGAAGAATGGAATAGGCAGCATGCGCACCCGCCATCCGGTCCTGCACATCGTCCGCATCTTGCTGTCGGTGGTCGGCGTCCAAGCCTTTACCCAAGCTTTTGCGGCGGGCATGGCGCCTTGGCATGTCATTGCGCTCGTCATGACCTCGCCCTTTTTCGTCATGATCGGCGCCATGCTGCTCTTGGGCGAAAAGGTCGGGCCAAACCGCTGGATCGCGGCGATCATCGGCTTTGCCGGCGCTATGATCCTGCTGCGGCCTTGGGAAAGCGGCTTTTCCTCGGTCACGCTGCTGCCGCTGCTGGCTGCGGTCACATGGGGCGGGGCATCTTTGATCACCAAGAGGCTGACCCGCGATGAAAGCCAAACCTCGATCACCATGTGGCTTTTGCTGCTGCTGACCCCGGTCAACTTTCTTTTTTCGGTGCAGGCCGGATTCGAGTTTCCGATCGGCAACATCCTTTGGCTGCTGCTTTTGGCCGGCGTGATCATCTACTTGGCCCAGCACCTGCTGACGCTCAGCTATGCGGCGGCGGATGCCGCCTTTGTTCAGCCTTTCGATGACCTGAAGCTGTTCTCGAACATTCTGGTCAGCTGGCTCGTGCTTTCCTTCGCGCCGGACCTGACCTATTGGCCGGGCATTATCATGGTCTTTGCCGGGTCGGCCTATCTTTTGTGGTCCGAACGGCAGCGACAAGGCGCAGCACTGGCTGCATAACCACTTGACCAAAACGGGCAGGCGCATCAGCCTGCCCGGATGGCCAAACGCTCTCCCCGACTTGCTGCGCGGGCGCTGATCTTGATCGAAGATCGGCTCTTGCTGGTGAACGCCTATCCGGGTTGCATCTCAGATCTTTGGTGTGCGCCGGGGGGCGGAACCGAAGCCGGGTCGTCCCTGCCAGCCAACCTCGCGCGCGAGGTGATGGAGGAGACGGGGCTGACGGTTGCGGTCGGCGAGCCCGCCCTCGTCAATGAATTTCACGACCCGCGGACCGGCTTTCATCAGGTCGATCTTTTCTTCCGCTGCAGCGTTATCGCGGGCAGCCTTGATGCCGGCTGGCGCGATCCCGAAGGCGTGGTCACCGAGCGCGGCCTTTTCACGCGCGGCGATCTGGACTTGGGGCGCATCCGGTTCAAGCCCGATAGTCTGGCGCAGGCGGCCTGGGGCAGGGGCTGCCATTATGACCCGCTCGAGGTTTTGGTCAAATGAGCCGCGCATTTGTCAAGGAAGGCAGCGGCGAATTGGGGCCGCTGCCCGACCTGCCGCTGTCGGCCCACCCCAATTACGTTACCGCCCGGGGCCTCGCAGCTCTGCGGGCAAGGCTGGCGGACAGGCAAGCCATCTTGGCCGCCCTGCGCGCACGCCGGGACCGGCTGGACAAGCTGCCCGAAGCAGCCGCCGAGCGCGACATCCGCTATCTCGAGGCACGGCTACGGTCCGCAATTGAGGTAGAGGCGGCGGCTCGCCCCCTGCAAGCGGTCGCCTTTGGCTGCGCCGTTTCGGTTCTGGACCCGGCAGGCATGCAAAGCCGCTATGAAATCGTGGGCGAAGACGAGGCGGACGCCAGCCTCGGCCGCATAGCGCCGCAATCCCCCCTCGCCCGCGCGCTGATCGGGGCGGAGGTCGGGGATCTGGTCCTGTGGCGGCGTCCGAATGGCGTGGTTGAACTGGAGGTGGCAAAGATTGACCGCATTGATCCGCCAACTTGACCCCAAGGCAGACCTGCAGCTGGTCGCTAATCTATATGACGAAGCCGCCGACTACTGGCTGCTCGCCGACCGCACCGCGCATGGACCGCAAAAGGTCGCGGAGTTCTTTACCGACGGCCCGCCGGGCTGTGATCCGGCCCTGTCTTACCGGCTTGGCCTTTTTGTCGAGGGTCATTTGGCCGGAGTGGCAGAACTGTACTTCGGCTTTCCCACACCGCAAGATGCCTATCTGGGGCTGATGCTGTTTTCGGGCAAGGCGCGCGGGCTGGGGCTGGGGCACGCCTTTCTGTTCCATATCGAAGCCCTTGCAAAAGGGCGCGGATCTGCGTGCCTTTATCTGGGTGTGCTGGCCGAAAACCCGCGCGGTCGCGCCTTTTGGGAGCGTGAGGGGTTTGTCGATACCGGGCTTAGCCGGGTAGACGACGAAACCGGGCACAAGCTGTCTAGGCTGGGCAAGGTCTTGGGGTGACGTGTGGCCTTTTCAGAGTGACCCGGAAAAGTGCCGTTAAGGCGCGCGGGAGTCAGACCCCCTCGAAAGCCTTTGGATAGATCAGCTTTTTCCTGGGAATATCCATTCCCGGCCGCGCGATCAGGGTGAAATCCTTCGGATAAGGTGTTTCAAGCTGCTCTGCGCGGCTCTGCGAAAACCCGGCGCGGGCATAAAAGGTCGGGCTGCCCAGCACCACCACCGTCATCCCCTTGATCGCCATCAGCCGGACCGCGCCTGTCACCATCCGCGTGCCCAGCCTCTTGCCAGCCCAAACGGGCGCCACGGCAACCGGCGCCAGCGCCAGCCAACCCTCAGGGGCCACCATGCGCGAGAAGGCGAGATAGCCGACCGGGCCAGCGGGCCAGGGCATGACCAATTCCAGCTCCATCGCGCCCGAGGCGCGCAGATCCGCGACCAAACCTGCCTCGGCCCGAGTTGGAAACGCCGCGTGCAGAAGGGCACGTATGGCCTCGTGATCTTCGGGGCGGGCGGGGCGCAGGGAATCGGGGGCGGCGGACATGGGATCACCTGTGGAAAGCGGCAGCGCATCCTCTCGCGCCGCCCCTTGTTGCCCGTCCAGGCCCCGGCTGTCAAACCTTCAGGGGCGCGTCAGGGGCTTGAACATCTTGATGCCGCTCACCGCAAAGCCCGCGCCCCTGAAACGGCGGCAGGATATGAAAATCGAGCAAAACGCCGCCGCGCCGTGGGTTTGAATTTCGTACCATAGGTAACCGAGCAGTCCCTGCGGCCCCAGGATGCACAAAAGATGCTGGCCTTTGGTCACGGGACCATCGCAAAACGCCTGGTCAAGATCTTGGGCGGCGCGCAGATGCGCCTGCTCTAAGGTGAGGCCGGAATTTTCGGCAAGATCAGGGGGATAGTCAGGCACGAAATAGCTGCGCTAGGCGGGAAACTCATCTGGCAGCAGGGGCCGAAATTCGATCATCTGGGCGCCCCATCAATTCACGGCAGAATTGAGCGCCGCCCCAGAACAAAGTAAACGGCCTTTGCGTTCGGCAGGAGCCACCTACGGAACTGCCGGGGCAAATCCTCATGAAAAAGGGCGCCCGAAGGCGCCCTTTTAGATCTGCCGGTGGGCAGGGATGATTACATCATCCCGTCCATGCCGCCCATGCCGCCCATGCCGCCGCCGCCGCCGCCGCCCGACGATTTGTCGGCAGGGCGATCAGCGATCATGGCTTCGGTGGTGATCAGAAGCGAGGCAACCGAAGCTGCATCTTCCAGAGCGATCCGGACGACTTTGGCCGGGTCGATCACGCCAAACTTGAACATGTCGCCATATTCTTCGGTCTGTGCGTTGAAACCAAAGGTCTTGTCCTTGGATTCGCGGATCTTGCCTGCAACCACAGCCCCGTCAACGCCCGCGTTCTGGGCGATCTGGCGCAAAGGTGCCTCAAGTGCCTTGCGAACGATGGCGATGCCTGCGTTCTGGTCAGCGTTTGCACCGGTCAAGCCGTCCAGCGCAGAAGCCGCCTGCATCAGAGCGACGCCGCCGCCAACCACGATGCCTTCTTGAACGGCAGCGCGGGTTGCGTTCAGCGCGTCATCAACGC
>CAIYZT010000226.1 GCA_903930735.1 uncultured Paracoccaceae bacterium
CAGACCAACGCCGCGATGCCCTCGAACCCTTCCTGAAGCACTACAACCACCACCGCCCCCACTTCGGACTCAAAGGCAAAACCCCAATCTCGAGGATTCCAAGCAACAACCTGTCGAGACATGACAGCTAACCCTATGCCGCCGCTTCCAAAACGGCGATATCCATCTTGCCCATGCCCATCATCGCCTGCAGAACCCGCCCGCTTTTGTCGGTTTTCAAGAGCCGCGCGAGGGCCTTGGGGATGATCTGCCAAGAGATGCCGAAACGGTCGGTCAGCCAGCCGCAGCGGCTTTGCTTGCCGCCGCCTTCCAGCAGGGTCGACCAAATCTGGTCCAACTCCTCTTGGGTTTCCACATAGGCGCACATCGAGGCGGCGGGCGAGGCGCTGTACATCGGCCCGCCGTTCAGCCCCTAAAAGCGCTGTACCATCAAGGTGAAGGACACCGTAAAAGCGCCCTGAGCCGGATCGCCGCCGCGGTAAAAGACTTCGGTGATGCGGGCGTCGTCGAAGAGGCTGGTGTAAAGCGTGGCCGCCTCCAGCGCGGCAGTGTCGAACCAGAGGCGGAGCGAAACTTCAGCTTTGGACATGGGCGTCTCCCGGGGTAGGGTTTGGCGTAGCTTTACCGAATCCCAGCCCCTTTTCCAGCCTGTTTCAGGCCCGCTTCAGACCCGCCGCCTCGGCGGCGAGGCGGGTGACGGCGGCCCAATCGCCGGTTGCAAGGGCCTCTTTGGGGGCAACCCAAGAGCCGCCGACGCAAAGGATGTTCTTTAGCGCCAAATAATCCGGCGCTATTTTCAGGCTGATCCCGCCCGTGGGGCAAAACCGGACCTGCGGGATCGGCGCGCCGATGGATTTCAGATAGGCCGCGCCGCCCGCCTGTTCGGCGGGAAAGAATTTCTGCACCGTATAGCCTTTTTCGAGGAGCGCCATGATCTCGGACGCTGTAGCAGCGCCCGGCAGCAGGGGCAGGCCTTCGTCTTCGCAGGCGCCGATGATCCGGTCCGTCGCCCCCGGTGAGACGCCAAAGCGTGCACCCGCAGCCTTGGCGGCTTTGACATCGGCGGGGGTCAAAAGCGTGCCCGCACCCACTATACCGCCCTCAACCTCGGCCATGGCGCGGATCGCGTCCAACGCGCAAGTGGTGCGCAATGTCACCTCTAGCGCAGGCAGGCCGCCCGCCACCAGCGCCCGAGCGAGCGGGGCGGCAAGGGCCAGATCGTCAATCACCAGCACCGGCACCACGGGGGCAAGGCGGCAGATTTCGGCGGCGTGAAGGGATTGCTGCGTAGGGGTCATGTCAGGTCCTGTGGTCAAATTTGGATCAGATTACCAGAGCGGCGCCGGTTTCAGAAGAGCCTACACCGTTGCGGAATGCGGCGAACAGTTCACGTCCCAGCCCTACCTCATTGGCCGAAAGATCGACCTCGACCGCCGCGCGGCTATCGAAATCGGCGGCCAGGACCGAAAGCGTGCCTGCAACCGCGTCAAGCCGGATCATATCGCCGTCGCGCAACCGGGCGAGGGGGCCGCCTTGGGCCGCCTCGGGGGCGACATGGATGGCGGCGGGCACCTTGCCGCTGGCCCCTGACATGCGCCCGTCGGTGACAAGGGCCACCCGGAGCCCCCGGTCTTGCAGCACCGAAAGCGTCGGGGTCAGCGAGTGAAGCTCGGGCATCCCATTGGCGCGCGGGCCCTGAAAACGGACGACGATGACCGTATCAGTGGTAAACTCGCCCGCTTTGAACGCGGCCTTGACCGCATTCTGGCTGTGGAAAATCCGCGCTGGGGCCTCGATGATATGGCGCTCTGGCGCGACGGCGGAGATCTTGATCACGCCGCGCCCCAGGTTGCCGGTCAACTGCCGCAAGCCGCCGGTGACGGCGAAAGGTTCGGCTGCCGGGCGCAGGATCCTGTCGTTCAGCGTGGCCGGCGTGCCTTGTGCCCAGACAAGGCGGCCCTCGGACAGGCGCGGCTCCATCCGGTAATCGGTGAGGCCCTTGCCGGTGATGGTCTTGGCACCCGGATGCAAAAGCCCGGCATCCAGCAGCTGCCCGATCATGAAGGGCAGCCCACCCGCCGCATGGAAATGGTTCACATCGGCCAGACCATTGGGATAGATTTTCGCCATCAGCGGCACGGCCTGCGACAGATCGTCGAAATCCTCCAGATCCAGCAGCACGCCCGAAGCGCGCGCCATCGCGGGCAGGTGCAGCACCAGATTAGTGGAACCGCCGGTGGCCATCAGCCCGACGATGCCGTTGACATAGGCGCGCTCGTCCAGCACCTCGCCCGCCGGGCGGAAATCATCGCCAAGTGCGGTGATTGCGCAGGCGCGCTCGACGGCGGCGTCGGTCAGAACGGCGCGCAAAGGCGTGTCCGGGTTCACAAAGGAGGCGCCGGGCAGGTGCAGGCCCATGAACTCCATCAGCATCTGGTTGGTATTGGCGGTGCCGTAAAAGGTGCAGGTGCCGGGGCCATGATAGCTGGCCATCTCGGCCGCCATCAGCTCTTCGCGGGTGGCCTTGCCATCGACAAAGGCGTTGCGCACCTTGGTTTTCGCATCATTGGGCAGGCCCGAGGTCATCGGCCCGGCGGGCACGAAAACTGCTGGGATATGGCCAAAGGCGGCGGCGGCCATGATCAGGCCGGGCACGATCTTGTCGCAAACGCCGAGGTAGAGCGCGGCGTCAAAGGTGTTGTGGCTGAGCGCAATCCCGGCGGCCAAAGCGATCACATCGCGCGAGAACAGGGACATTTCCATGCCGATCTGGCCTTGAGTGACGCCGTCGCACATGGCGGGCACGCCGCCCGCTACCTGCGCTGTTGCACCATGCCGCCGCGCGGCCTCTCGGATCAATTCGGGGTAGGATTCGTAGGGCCGGTGGGCGGAAAGCATATCGTTATAGGCGGTCACGATGCCGATATTGGGCGCGCGGGCGGCCAAAAGCGCGGGCTTGTCGCCCTCCATCGCCGCATAGGCATGGGCCTGATTGCCGCAAGACAAATGCGCGCGGGCCGGGCCAGCGGCTGCGGCGGCAGCCAGCCGCGCCAAATAGTCCCCCCGGCTTTTGGAGGACCTGTTACGGATGCGGTCGGTGACGGTCTGGATGGTCGGATGGAGGGACAAATGCGGCGTCCTTTATCGGGTGCGGGTTTGGGGGCCGTGTAGCAGATCTTGTTAGCGCTAACAACAGGCCTCCCGTCGCTGGGCAAGGGGGGGCGCTGATGGTTGGGACTTATAGCTGGCAGCGCAGGCGAAATCCGCAAATTCGGCGTTAATCTTGCTTAATATTGCCTTAATTCGATGGAAAACAGGATGGTAAGGTGCTGGGGGACCTCAAGGGCAACAAAAGGACTATACAATGTCTACGAAGAAATCTTTGTGCGCTGTAATGTTGATGACGGTTAACTCGGGCTGTGCGGCGATGATGCCCACCAGCCGGAACGTAACGCCCAGCTACACTTCTTCCGAAATCTCAATCGGACTGGACGCGGTC
>CAIYZT010000227.1 GCA_903930735.1 uncultured Paracoccaceae bacterium
ACGGCCACAAACAGCACATGGCTGAAGCTGCCATGGATCAGCGGATAACTGATCGTCCGCAGCCAATCGTGCGGCGCGACATAGCCCTGCTCCCACCCCGCCCGAAGCGCCTCGGGAAAAAAGCCAAGCTTCAGCCACAGCGCCTGGCGCAGGCCGTTGTTCATGCCCAAAGCCTCAGAGACGCTCAAATAGATCTCCAGCAGGGCCATCGGCGCCACCAGCGCCCAGATCACCGGCGGAATATCGTTCAGCGGCGATACCGCCTCGCGCCTTTCATCGTCCTGCATGCCACCCTCTTACATTGACGCGAGCCCCCCCGAGCGATAAGCGACAAAGCCGCGAATATCCAGATGGAGTCTCCCATGTCCGAGCCGGTCCAAACGCCTCAGATCCCAGTCAACGCTGCCTTCAAGCCCCGTATCTTTTCGGGAATCCAGCCCTCGGGCGGGCTGACCTTGGGCAATTACCTCGGCGCGCTGAAACGCTTTGTGCAAAAGCAGGACGAGGGGATCGAGACCATCTATTGCATGGTCGACATGCATGCCATCACCACCTGGCAGGACCCCGCCAAGCTGCGCCACGCCACGCGCGAGGGTGCCGCCGCCTTTATCGCCGCCGGGATCGACCCAGCGCGTTCGATCCTGTTTAACCAGTCGCAGGTTTCGGCCCATGTCGAACTTGGCTGGATTTTCAACTGCGTGGCGCGCATGGGCTGGATGAGCCGCATGACCCAGTTCAAGGACAAGGCGGGCAAGAACTCTGAAAACGTCTCGCTGGGTCTTTACGCCTATCCCGCCCTGATGGCCGCCGACATCCTGACCTATCACGCCACTATGGTTCCGGTGGGCGAGGACCAGAAACAGCATCTTGAATTGACCCGCGACATCGCGATCAAATTCAACAACGACTATGGCGTGGCGTTTTTCCCGGTGGTCGATCCCTTGATCGAGGGCGCGGCAACGCGGGTGATGAGCCTTCGCGATGGAACGAAAAAGATGTCGAAATCTGACCCTTCGGACCAGTCGCGCATCAACCTGACCGATGACGCCGACATGATCGCCGCCAAGATCCGCAAGTCAAAGACCGACAGCGATCCGCTGCCCGAAACGCTGGACGGTCTCAAAGACCGCCCCGAAGCGCGCAATCTGGTGAATATCTACGCCGCCTTGGCCGATATGTCCCCCGATCAGGTCGTCACCCAATTCGCCGGCGCGCAGTTCGGCACCTTCAAACCGGCGCTGGTCGATCTGTCGGTGGCCAAGCTGGGGCCCATCACCGCCGAGATGATCCGCCTGATGAAGGACCCCGCCGAGATCGACCGCATCCTGGGTACAGGCGCCGACCGCGCCGATGCAATCGCGCGGCCCATCGTCGATCAGGTCTATGAGATCACCGGCATGATCCGCTCGCGCCGCTGATCAGAGCATTTGCGCACGGTGATTGTGCAGGGGCAGGGCTGCAATAGGCTTCGGCCTGCGGTAGGCTCTGTACCTTCGCCACCCAAAAGGACGGATCATGACCCAAGCCCCCCCGCAGACCCGCATCGGACATGTGCATCTCAAAGTCGCCGATCTTGACCGCGCTATCGGCTTTTACAGCGGCGTTCTGGGTTTTGAGGTGATGCAGCGCCTCGGTGATCAGGCCGCGTTTCTGTCCGCCGGCGGCTATCATCATCATATCGGCCTGAACACCTGGGAAAGCCGGGGCGCAGCGCCGCCGCCGCCCGGACATACCGGGCTTTTCCACACGGCCTTCCTCTATCCGGACCGCAAATCTCTGGCGCAGGTCCTGGAGCGCGTTATGGCGGCGGGGATCGATTTGGAGGGTGCCTCGGATCACGGGGTCAGCGAGGCGATCTATCTGCGCGACCCCGACGGCAACGGGGTGGAGCTGTACCGCGACCGCGACGAGGCCGATTGGCCGCGCAGCGCTGATGGAAGTTTGTCGATGACCTCGGCGCGACTGGATCTGCGCGCCTTGCTGCGCGAGGCCTGAAAGGCGCGCAATTTTCGCGTTCGGCGAGCCCCTTGTCACCGTAGTGTTTCAAAGCCCTGCCAATTTGTGATTGCGGCCATGTCGCCGCATCTGTCCCCGCTGTCGGCCCCCCTTTGGGCCAAGCCCCCGGTCCGTCCCCTGGTCCGGGGGCGTTTTCTGCCAAACAGACAAGCCTTGTCGCGACTACGAGATTTGGATATCTGGCAAGCAAGAGGAAAAGCGACAGCGCGAAATGTCGCGGCCTGCCCGTCTGGGGCGCTGAGATTTGCCGATTCGTCCGGCAACGAAAATGGGGTTTCACATGGCATCCGGCATCAACATCCGCACTTTCTTTGAGGGGCGCTGGCAAGAGGGCAATATCCCGGTCATGCGCGCGGCCGACCATGGCTCGTGGCTGGGATCGACTGTGTTTGACGGGGCGCGGCATTTTGACGGGCTCACGCCGGATCTGGCGACCCATTGCGCGCGGGTCAACCGTTCGGCTGAAGCGATGCAGTTGACGCCGACCTATGCTGCCGAGGACATCGAAGGCATCGTGCGCGACGGGTTGAAGATGTATCGCCGCGATCAGGCGCTCTATATCCGCCCGATGTATTGGGGGCTGGAGGACGACGGCTACGGCCTTGGCCCGCATCCGGACGTCACTGGATTTGCGGTCTGCCTTGAGGAGATTCCGATGTCCGCGCCGGACAATTCAGTGACGCTGACCACCACCAGCTTTCGCCGCCCGGTGCTGGCCGACAATGTGACCAATGCCAAGGCGGGCTGCCTTTATCCCAATAATTATCGCATGATAGCCGAGGCGCGCGCCAAGGGATTCAACAATGCCCTTGCCGCCGATTCCAGTGGCAATGTGGCCGAAAGCGCGACGGCGAATGTGTTTATCGTCCAGGATGGCGTCGCCTTTACCCCGATCGCGAATGGCACCTTTCTGGCCGGGATCACGCGGGCGCGGCACATCTCCAACCTGCGGGCGGATGGCGTGGAAGTGGTGGAAAAAGTCATATCCTTTGCCGAGGTTCACGCCGCGGACGAGGTATTCCTTTGCGGGAATTTCAACAAGGTTACCCGCGTGACCCGGTTCGACGACACCCATTACAATTTCCACACCCTGTCCACGCGGGCGCGGAGCCTCTATTGGGATTGGGCGGCAAGCAACGGCTGAGCTTGCGCAACGGCGCCCGATCGGGGATGATCGCCGCGAAGGGGAACCACGATGCGCAAGTTTCTTGTCGTTCTGGACGACACCCGCGAATGCCTGAACGCAATGCGCTTTGCGGCGCTGAGGGCGGCGCATACCGGCGGCGCGGTGCAGATCCTGTCGATCATTCCGCCCGAAGAATATCAGCATTGGATGGGCGTCAAGGATCTGATGCGGGCCGAAGCCCGCGAGCGGATCGAGGCCCATTTCGAGGTTTTTGCCAAATGGATGCGGGATAAGTTGGGGGTGGACCCTGAGCTGATCATCCGCGAGGGCGATCCCGCGACCGAAATTCTGGCACAGGTGCGCGACGATACGGAGGTGGGCGTGCTGGTGCTGGGCGCGGGCACGGACAAATCGGGGCCGGGGCCTTTGGTGACGCAGCTGACCAAAAGCGCGGGGTCTTTGCCGATTCCGTTGACCGTGGTTCCGGGGGATATGAGCAAGGAACGGCTGGAGAGCATTACCTGAGAGCGCGTCAAGACGGGGGTCTTCCACCCCCGGGCCGGTTTGTGCCAAACCGTCCTGCCCCCGGAGGATATTTTGACCACATTGAAGGCAAATTTGAATCTAATAATACGGATCTGGTCGACGGCGCGCGCGGCGGATTTGGAATCCTTCCAAACTTGACTTCCGAGGGCGGCGGGCTCATATCTGACTGGAATAGTCGGAGATTGCACAGATGTTCATCCAGACCGAATCCACGCCAAACCCGGCGACGTTGAAATTCCTGCCCGGACAGGCGGTGCTAGATATGGGCGCGGCCGATTTTCCGAGCGTCACGGCGGCGGAGAAATCGCCTTTGGCCAAGCGGATCTTTACCGTGGCCGGCGTGACGGGGGTGTTTTTCGGCACCGATTTCGTGACCGTGACCAAGGCCGAGGCGGTAGATTGGCCGCATATCAAGCCGGCGATTCTGGGCGCGATCATGGAGCATTACCAGTCAGGCCAGCCGGTCATCGAGGGCGAGGGCCAGGCGGCCCATGCGGCCCATGACGGGCCGGACGGTGATATCGTGAAGCAGATCAAAGAGTTGCTGGACACGCGGGTGCGCCCCGCCGTGGCGCAAGATGGTGGGGATATCACCTTTCACGGCTTTGACCGGGGCGTTGTCTATCTGCATATGAAAGGCGCCTGCGCGGGGTGCCCCTCGAGCACGCTGACGCTGAAGATGGGCATTGAGAACCTACTGCGGCATTATATCCCAGAGGTGCTTGAGGTGCGTCCTGTCGCGGCCTGAGACCATTTTGGCTTTTGACACTTCGGCGGCGCATTGCGCCGCCGTTTTGTTGATTGGCGCCCGGGTGATCTTGCGCAGCGAGCCGATGGAGAAGGGTCAGGCCGAACGCCTGATGCCTTTGCTGGAGGAGGTACTGGCCGAGGGCGGCATTGGCTGGGGCGATCTGGCGGCGATCTGTGTGGGCACGGGGCCGGGGAATTTCACCGGCGTCCGGATTGCGGTTGCGGCGGCGCGGGGGTTGGCGCTGGGTCTGGGGATACCGGCGATCGGCGTGACGCGGATGGAGGCGCTGGCCCATGGGCTGCCGCGCCCGCTGAGTGTGATCGAGGACGCGCGGCGCGGCGAGATTTATGTGCAGAGTTTTGACCTCAGTGGCCCCCTGCCCGCATTTATCGCCAAAGCCGGTGATCCCGGTGCGGTTTTTGCGCGGCTCACGGGAAATGCGGCTGGTGCGCAGGCTTTGGCGGGAATGCCTCTGGTGCAGGCTATGGCCGAGATTGCGCGCGGGCGGACCGGGCATCCGGGGCCAAGGCCAGCGCCGTTTTACCTGCGCGGCGCCGATGCCGCCCCGCCTACGGACCCACCGCCGGTGATCCTGCCGTGACGCCTGTCGAGATGGCGCGGATCCATGCGGCGTCTTTCGCGGTGCCCCGGCCTTGGAGCGCGGCGGAGATCGCTGCAGTGATGGAAAACGCCTCCAGCATTGTTCTTACCGATTCGAATGGGTTTCTTTTGGGCCGCGAGGTGGCGGGTGAGGCCGAACTGTTGACTTTGGCGGTCGATCCGGCTGCGCGGCGCCTTGGAACCGGCGAAGCCTTGGTACGCCGGTTTATCGCGGCCGCAAAGGCGCGCGGGGCCGATTCGATCTTTCTGGAAGTGGCCCGGAATAACCCTGCAGCCACCGCGCTTTATGGCAAATTCGGCTTTGTCGAGCGGGGATGCCGCAGGGGATACTACCTGGATGCCAGCGGCGGCAAAACCGATGCACTGATACTGGTCCTGCAAACTTAGATACCATAATGCGACCAATATTTGATTATATGATCAAATATTTATCTGTCGGTCAAAATTTAACCTCCCGTTTCAGATTCCTGTTGACCCATGCGGAATCCTTCGCCCTAAATCGGCCACAACCCCTTGGCGCGCTGCCTCAAGACGTGTCAATGAAGGGGTTCAATGAATGATAACCGGGAGAATATCATGACCCTGATGAAACACCTGCTGGGGGCCTCTGCCCTCATGGCGGTAACGGCTGGCGCGGCATTTGCCGAACCTGCGATCATTTTCGACCTTGGCGGCAAGTTCGACAAGTCCTTCAACGAAGCTGCCTTTGCTGGCGCGACCCGTTGGGCCGAAGAAACCGGCGGCACTTTCAAAGAGCTGGAAATGCAGTCCGAAGCGCAGCGCGAGCAGGCTCTGCGCCAGCTGGCCGAAGGCGGCGCCAACCCGATCGTCATGACCGGCTTTGCCTTTGGCGATACGCTGGCGATCGTCGCGGCGGACTTCCCCGACACCAAGTTTGCGATCATCGACATGGTCGTTGATCAGCCTAACGTCAAATCGGTGGTTTTCACCGAGCATGAAGGTTCCTACCTTGTCGGCATGATGGCTGGCCTCACCTCGAAATCGGGCACCGTCGGTTTCATCGGCGGCATGGACATCCCGCTGATCCGCAGATTCGGCTGCGGCTATGCGCAGGGCGTTATGGCGGCCAATCCGGCAGCCAAAGTGGTTCTGAACATGACCGGCACCACGCCGAGCGCATGGAATGACCCGGTGAAGGGTGCAGAACTGACCAAGGCTCAGATCAGCCAAGGCGCGGACGTGATTTTCGCCGCGGCTGGCGGCACGGGCGTAGGCGTTCTGCAAACTGCAGCGGACGAAGGCATCTTGTCGATCGGCGTGGACAGCAACCAGAACTACCTGCATCCCGGAATGGTTCTGACCTCGATGATGAAACGCGTGGACAATGCCGTCTACGAAGCCTTCAAAGAGGGTGAAAACCTGACCCCTGGCTTTAACGTGATGAGCCTGGCGAATGACGGCGTTGGCTATGCGATGGACGAGAACAACGCATCGCTCGTGTCCCCGGAAATGCAGGCAGCTGTTGACGCAGCCGCTGAGCAGATCAAGTCGGGCGCGCTCGTGGTTCACGATTACATGTCGGACGACACCTGCCCCGCAGCGACGTTCTGATCTGACAATAGGCCGGGCCGCCCTCACAGGGCGGCCCACCGCCTCCGTCCCCCTACGGGCCGCTGAAATCGCGAAGCGAAATTCCCTAAGCCTGAATGCAGTATCCCTTGGTCCTATGGCCTGGGGCGGGAATCTTTGGTCCGTTTAATTCTTGAGGAATGCCGACCGAAAACGGGGCCAAAATGTCATCAGAGCCGGATAATGGTCAGAATGCGGATCAGGGAACAAGGGGGCCAGCCATGGCAGACACTGTTGCTGCAATTGAGTTAAAGGGGATTTCGAAATCCTTCGGACCGGTGCAAGCCAACCGGGACATCAATATTCTGGTCCCCAAGGGCACGATCCACGGCATTATCGGCGAGAATGGCGCGGGCAAATCGACGCTGATGAGTATCCTTTACGGGTTTTACAAGGCCGATGCCGGCGATATTTTCATCAACGGCAAGCTCACCCCGATTCCGGACAGCCAAAGCGCGATCCGCGCCGGGATCGGTATGGTATTTCAGCACTTTAAACTGGTGCAGAATTTTACCGTGCTGGAAAACGTGATCCTGGGGGTCGAAGACGGGCCGCTGCTCAAATCCTCGATGTCCAAGGCGCGCAAAGTGTTGGCGGACCTCAGCCGCGAATACGAGCTGGACGTGAACCCCGACGCCTTGATCGAAGATCTTTCGGTCGGCCACCAACAGCGGGTCGAGATCCTGAAGGCGCTTTACCGTCAGGCTGAGATTCTGATCCTGGACGAGCCGACGGGGGTTTTGACACCAGATGAGGCCGACCATTTGTTCCGCATCCTCAAGGGCTTGCGGGATCAGGGCAAGACCATCATCCTGATCACCCACAAGCTGCGCGAGATCATGGAGACCACCGATAATGTCAGTGTCATGCGGCGCGGGACCATGGTGGGCAATGTAAAGACATCCGAGACCAGCCCCGAGCAGCTTGCCGAATTGATGGTGGGCCGCAAGGTTCTGCTGCAGATCGACAAGCAGCCGGCGACGCCCGGCGAGGTCATGCTGAAGATCGAAAACCTCCGCGTGCGCGATATTGCGGGGGTGGAGCGGCTGAAGGGCATCTCGCTGGAGATCCGCAAGGGCGAGATACTCGGCATTGCAGGGGTAGCGGGGAACGGGCAGTCCGAGCTGCTGGGCGCCTTGGGCGGCATTCAAAACGCCACCGGCAGCGTCACCTACAAGGGCGCCGCGCTGCCCCTGTCCGGCAAGGGCGCCGATGGGCGAACAAGGCGCGACATCGGCATCGGGCATATTCCTGAAGACCGGCAGGTTCTGGGCCTGATCATGGATTTTGCCGCCTGGGAAGACATGGCCTTTGGCTATCATTACCTGCCCAAGTACCAAAAAAACGCCTTCACCATGGATAACGAGGCGATCAAGGCGGACACGGCGGCCAAAATGGCCACCTATGACGTGCGCCCGCCGATTGCCACGCTGGCGGCCAAGAGCTTTTCCGGCGGCAACCAGCAAAAGATCGTCGTCGCGCGCGAGATTGAGGCCGATCCGGACGTGCTGCTGATCGGTCAGCCGACGCGCGGCGTGGACATCGGGGCGATCGAGTTCATCCACAAGGAAATCATCGCAATGCGCGACGCCGGAAAGGCGATCTTGCTGGTCTCGGTGGAGCTGGATGAAATCCTGTCTCTGTCAGACCGCATCGCGGTGATGTTCGACGGGCAGATCATGGGGTTCAAGGACCCCAAAACGACGAATGAACGCGAATTGGGCCTGCTCATGGCCGGTGTTTCAGGGGAGGCTGGCAAATGACCAAACTACCAACATGGGCCGATGTCGTGCTGGTCCCCGTAATCAGCCTGCTTTTGGCAGCTTTCGTGGCGGCGCTGGTGCTTTTGGCCATCGGCCAATCGCCGATTCAGGCGTTAAACGTGATGGTTGAGGGCGCTTTGGGCTCGGCTTACGGCTGGGGCTATACGCTTTACTATGCGACCTCGTTCATCTTTACCGGGCTTGCGGTCACGATCGCCTTTCACGGCGGACTCTTCAACATTGGCGGCGAAGGGCAGGCCCTTTTGGGCGGCCTTGGCGTTTCCCTCGTCTGTCTTTACCTGCCAATGCCGCATTGGACCATGACCCTGCTCTTGGCGATGCTCGCGGCCATGGTTTTTGGCGGGGCTTGGGCGGCAGTGCCGGCCTATCTGCAGGCAAAGCGCGGCAGCCATATCGTGATCACCACGATCATGTTCAACTATATCGCGGCGGCCCTGCTGATCTATATCCTGGTCAGCGTCCTGCGCCCGACGGGCAGCATGGACCCGGCCTCGGCCCGCTTCCCCGACGCCGTTGGCCTGCCAAAGTTCCATGACATGCCGTTCCTTCAGGATCTGTTCCTGAAATACGGGCCGGATGGTCTGCTGAAGCTTAGCAAAGAAGGCCTGCCGACCTATCAGCGCGTGCCTGCAAACGTCACCTTCTTCATCGCTCTGGCCGCCTGTTTCGGCGTCTGGCGCCTGATGTGGCACTCAAGGCTCGGCTACGAAATTCGTGCCTTTGGCAAGCAAGAGAAAGCGGCGAATTACGCCGGGATCTCAAGCTTCAAGATCATCATGATCGCGATGATCCTCTCCGGCGCCTTTTCGGGACTGATGGCGATCAACAACGTCATGGGTCAGGCCGAGCGCCTGTTGCAAAATAGCGCCGAGGGTGCCGGTTTCATCGGCATCGCCGTCGCCCTGATGGGGCGAAACCACCCGCTTGGCGTGCTCTTGGCCGCGATCCTCTTTGGCTTTCTCTATCAAGGCGGGGCATCGCTGGGGCTTGAGACGACCATCCCGATCGAGTTGCGCACCGTCCTGCAGGGCCTGGTGATCCTGTTCACCGGCGCCTTGGATATCATGGTGCGCATGATGCTGGGCTGGTTCTTTGTGCCCAAAACAGCAACCGCGAAAGGAGCCGCATGATGGATTACGCAACACTTTTGCAGATTCTGGACAGCACCATCCGGCTTGGGATCCCCCTGCTGCTGGCCTGTCTCGCGGGGCTATATTCCGAACGTGCCGGGATCTTTGACATCGGGCTTGAGGGCAAGATGTTGATGGCGGCGATGTCGTCGGCCACGGTGGCGGCCCTGACCGGTTCGGTCTGGATCGGGCTGGCGGCGGGCATCGCAGGCTCGATGCTGTTCGCGCTGGTCCATGGGCTGGCGTCGATCACCTTTCGCGGCAATCAACTGATCGCGGGCGTGGCGCTGAACTTTGTAGCTTCCGGCATCACCGTACTGATCGCGCAAAGCATCTTTGGCCAGGGTGGGCGCACCGCCCCTCTGGCGGGCGACGCCCGGTTCCTGCCGATCGATCTGCCCTTTGCCGAGGCGCTGCAGGGCGTGCCGGTGCTGGGCCCGCTCTATTACGAAGTAATCTCGGGCCATTCCGCGCTGGTCTATGTGGCGATCCTCTTGGTACCGATCACCTGGTTCGTGCTCTACCGTACCCGCTACGGTCTGCGTCTGCGCGCGGTGGGCGAGAACCCGGCTTCGGTCGATACCGCCGGGGTTTCGGTCGTGCGTCTGCGCTATTCGGCGGTGATGATCACCGGGGTTCTGTGCGGTCTGGCGGGGGCATATCTCGCCTGCGGTCTGCAAGCCGGCTTTGGCCGCGAGATGACGGCAGGGCGCGGCTATATCGCGCTGGCCGCCCTGATCTTTGCCAAATGGCGCCCTTGGCAAGCCCTTGGCGCCACAATGCTCTTTGGCTTCTTCCAAGCCCTCGCTCTGCGCCCCGACGTTGTCGAGGCGGTGGCGCAGGTCAAGGTGCCGGTGCCCGCACTGGACGCCCTGCCCTATATCCTGACCGTCGTGGTTCTGGCCGGTCTAGTGGGCAAGGCCATTCCGCCCCGCGCCGGTGGCGAGCCCTATGTGAAGGAACGCTGAATGGACGACGCGCTAGAGATTATTCGCAGCCGTGCCGGTACGGCGCCCGTCCACCTGGGCCTGATCCTTGGCTCGGGCCTCGGGCACCTCGCCGGAGCGGTGAAGGGCGTCTCGGTGCCCTATGCCGACCTGCCCGGCTTTCCCCATATCGGGGTGTCGGGGCATAACCCAAACCTCGTGATCGGCGATCTCGAAGGGGTCCGCGTCGCCGTCTTCGGCGCGCGCGAGCATTACTATGAAAACGGCAATCCCGCCGCGATGCGCGTGCCGCTGCAAGTGCTGCGCGCCTTGGGGGCCGAAGCGCTGATTGCCACCAACGCCGCCGGATCGATGCGCCCCGATATCCCGCCGGGCGATCTGATGCTGCTGTCCGACCACATCAACTTTTCCGGCCTGAACCCGCTGATCGGCGAGAAAACTGATGCCCGGTTCGTCCCCATGACCGCCGCGCATGACCCTGACCTGCGGGCGGGCCTAAAGGCGGCAGCCTTAGCCGAAGGCATCGCCCTGCCCGAGGGTGTCTACACCTGGTACTCCGGCCCCTCGTTTGAAACCCCGGCCGAGATCCGCGCGATCAAGATCCTTGGTGGCGACGCCGTCGGCATGTCCACCGTCCCGGAGGTTATCCTCGCCCGGTTCTTCGGGCTGCGGGTGGCGGCGATCTCGGTGATCACCAACATGGCGGCGGGGATGTCGGCCGAGAATATCAGCCACGAGCACACCAAAGCGATGGCCCCCCTCGGCGCGGCCAAACTGGAGCGAATCTTGCGGCGGTATCTGCGGGGGCTGGCGGGGTGAAAACGGGGCGTCCATATCTGGACGGTTTTTGATTCCGTTTGGAATCAAGGGGTTGTTTTTGAGAAATTAAGGATTTGGTCAGGTTTGGGAGGCGCCGCGACGGCGAGCGAGGGCTGATTGGCGGGGTAGGAAACAAGGAGTCGGGGTGTACCGCGACCTACGGCTCGCTACGAGGAGGAAGCCGCTAACTTGGCGGGACGGTGCAAGGGTTGGAGGGGAAGACAATAGGCCCCAGCGAGACGGCTTGCGATCCATTTTCACTCGTTTACCATGGCCGCGAGGGTCACGTTTTAGAGTACATTCGGCGATTAATAGGCAAGCGTGTGAGAAAGATCTTTCTTTCATTTCTTATGACCTGCCCCCCGGAAACGCCCTCGCTTTAATGTAGAGTCTGCCCAACCCTGAAGGAGCAGACGCATGCGAAAGAGCCGTTTCACCGAGACGCAGATCATCGGGATGATCAAAGAGCAGGAAGCCGGTCTGACTGTGGCAGATGTCTGCCGCAAGCACGGCATCAGCCCCGCGAGTTTTTACAAGTTGAAGGCCAAGTAGTTCGCCCTGAACACCCTGCATCTCATTGATTTTA
>CAIYZT010000228.1 GCA_903930735.1 uncultured Paracoccaceae bacterium
CTAAGAAAAAGAAGGAGACAACACACAGCTTGACCACAGCATGACACGAAATCCATAATCAGAGGTGGCTCACTTCTCGGTGAAAAACCCGGCTCAGTTCTGGGTGAAAATCAACAGGCGGTTGACGACATGTGGAAGGTCCGGCTGATCGAAGAGGATTTCCACCGGCTGATGTTTGACACGGAGGGACTGTGATGGCCCGCGCCGCCGCCCCGCGCGCCCGTGCCAACGGCCGACCGCAGATCCCGTTTGTTCACAAGCTGGTGCTGAACCAATGGCTGCTGTCGTTGTTCAACGTGACCAAGTTCGAGCAGCTGGCCGAGCACTTGCGCAACGAAAAGCTGGAAGGAATGGACGAGAACAACGTCCACCACTTCCACCACTCGCTGACTGCGCAGCTTTTCAACCTGACGCAACTGCCGACCGATGTGTTGCTGGACTATGACCAGAACATCGTGAAGCACACCCAGCGCCTGAACGAGCGTCGGATCACCCGCGGCGAGGCGCCGATTGTCTGGAAGTATTTCCAGTACCTGACACTGCTGTTCACCGAAATTTACCTCGACCGCTACTTCCGTGATCCCGAGGCGCTGCTGGCTGCGATCAATGCGCAAGTGGCGGTCTGCAACACGGACCGGCCGGAGGGCGACCACATCGCGCCGTTCAAGGATGGCAGCGAAGCTTGGTCGCAGATCAACAAGATCGCCTATTGGAGCGCCACTGGTAGCGGCAAGACCCTGCTGATGCACGCGAACATCTTGCAGTTCCAGTTCTACCTCGACAAGCACGGCCGTCGGCGTGATCTGAACCGGATCATCCTGCTGACCCCGAATGAAGGGCTGAGCCAACAGCATTTGCGCGAATTCGAGGCGGCCGGGCTGGCAGCAGAATTGTTTCAGAAGGACGGCGCTGGGCTTTTCTCCGGGCAGCGGATCGAAATCCTCGACATCCACAAGCTCAAGGACGAGATGGGCGACAAGACGATCGCCATCGATGCGTTTGAGGGCAACAATCTTGTTCTAGTCGATGAAGGCCACCGCGGTGCGTCTGGCGGCGAGGAGGGCGCTTGGATGCGCTTCCGCAACGCCCTTTGCGAGAAGGGGTTCTCGTTCGAATACTCCGCCACATTTGGCCAGGCTGTTAAGGGGAGCAAACCACTCACCGACCTCTATGCCAAGAGCATCCTGTTCGACTATTCCTACCGCTATTTCTACGGTGACGGGTTTGGCAAGGACTACCAGATCCTCAACTTGGACGAAGGCACTCAGGCCAACCATTTGGACGCCTATCTTGTGGCCTGCCTTCTGGCATTCTTTCAGCAGCAGAGGCTGTTTAAGGAGCAGGGCGCGGCGTTCAGGCCTTTCAACATCGACAAACCGCTTTGGATTTTCGTCGGCGGAAGTGTTACTAAGACACTCGCATCCAAAGACGCGTCGGACATCATTCAGATCCTGAAATTCCTGGCACGATACGTATCGGATCGCACCGGCAGCGTTCAGAGAATTGATCGAGTTCTAAATCAAGGACTTGTAACGGCCGGAGGCAAAAACCTGTTTGCTGGCCGGTTCAGCTACCTCAATACCGCTGGTCTTTCAGCAGCACAGATATTCGACGAAACCTTGGCCTTAATGTTCAACGCGGCAGGGGGCGGCACACTCCATGTCGAGAACCTGAAGGGTGCGACAGGCGAGATCGCGCTTCGCATCGGCGACAACGAGCCATTTGGCGTGATCAACGTCGGGGATGATGCGAAGCTGGTCAAGCTGTGCGAGGAAAACAAGATTTCGACCGGTGATAGTGAGTTTGCCGGATCGCTTTTCCATCAGATCAACACTCCACAATCCAGCGTCAACCTGCTGATCGGTTCCAAGAAGTTCACAGAAGGCTGGAATAGCTGGCGTGTCAGCACGATGGGCCTGATGAATGTTGGCCAGACTGAAGGTTCGCAGATCATTCAGCTGTTCGGTCGCGGAGTTCGTCTGAAAGGCTATGGATCAAGTTTGAAGCGTAGCGGAAAAGCCCAACTGCCCGAAGATATGACTCGCCCGAAGCATATCAGTGTGCTGGAAACCCTTTCGATCTTTGGCATCCGAGCCGATTACATGGCCCAGTTCCGCGACTTCCTGGAAGAGGAGGGCTTACCGGCCAATGATGATCGCATCGAATACCTAATGCCGATCATCAAGAACCTTGGGACGCAAAAGCTGAAAACTATTCGGCTCAAGAATACCATCAATGGAGTCAATACTGAGTTCGGTGATGCGTTCCGTAGGTTGGGCCCAATTCCAACGCTCGTAACGCCAGACCCGACGAAGGACGAGGCGACTGCCTATCTTCAGAAGAACCAAGTGGTCCTCAACTGGTATCCGAAAATCCAGGCGATGAAGTCGGGCGGGGTCGCCGGCGGTGATATCGAGGCCGCCCCTAATCAGGCGCACTTGACGGCGAGCCACATTGCATTCCTCGATCTTGAGCGAATTTTCTTCGACCTCGAGCGTTTCAAGGCGGAGCGTGGTTGGTATAATCTCAACATTACAGCAGACGGGATCGCCGAACTGCTGGCTGACCAGACCTGGTATCAACTCTTGATCCCAGCCGAAGAGCTTGCTTGCGACTCGTTTGCAAAAGTTCGCATTTGGGAGGAGATCGCTTTGTCCCTGCTCAAGAAGTTCACCGAGCGCTACTACACCTTCCGAAAGCGGGAATGGGAGTTGCCACATCTGGAATTTCAGGAGCTTACGGAAAACGATTCGAACTTCCCGAAAGGCAAGGATGAGGATGGCGACGGTTATTATCGAATTCTTCTAGACCGATCCCAGGAGGAAATCGTCGCTAAGCTGAACGAGTTGAAAAGCTTGATTGAAAGTAGAGCACTCACACCGTGGGAATTCAGTGGTATGAAGGCGATCTGGTTCGACAGGCACCTGTATGAGCCATTGTTATACCTCGATCAGAATATCGTCGAAGTCAGCCCGGTGGCGCTCAACAAAGGTGAGCGTAATCTGGTTGAGGACGTGAAAGCATTTCACGACAGCGCGGCGACTTTTTTCTCTGACAAGGATCTGTATTTGCTTCGCAATCTGAGCAAAGGGCGCGGGGTCGGCTTCTTCGAGGCGGGTAACTTCCATCCCGACTTCATCCTTTGGTTGATCGTTGGAGGTCGCCAATTCATCACGTTCATCGATCCCAAGGGCATCCGAAACTTGGGGTTCAATGACCCAAAAATCCAGTTCTTCCAGACGATCAAGGATATCGAACGCCGCCTTGCCGAGCCTTCTGTTACGCTCAGCAGCTTCATCATTTCCAACACGCCCTCACACGCGATGCGGCTTCTGTGGAGCGTCGACAAGAACGAAATGGGCGCCCGAAACATCCTCTTCCAGGAAGAAGATAAGCCGACTTACGTATCTGAAATGATGCACCGGATCGTGGCGGCGGTGCAGTGAAGCCGAGCGAGGCAAAAAGCGGGTCAACAATAGGTCAACCTGTCTAACTACCTCGTTCCCCGTTTGGACCCGTTCGCTGCGGTTGGTTGCGGCGCGATGCGGCTAGAAAACGACGACAGTTCAAAGGCTTATCTCCTAACCCGTTGAAAAAAAAGGGAAGCCGTTCGTCCGGCAGAAGCGGCTCATAACCTGAAGGTCACAGGTTCAAATCCTGTCCCCGCAACCAAATTACCTAACCTTTCCAAATGGTTAGAATCCGACAAAAACACTTGTGTATAGAGGTGCGCGTTTTACCTCAACGCCACCTCAACGTTTGACGAGTCCCCCTGAAAAGCGGGGACTTTTTTGATTCTGGTCCCCAGAAATCAGCAGTGGCAGCATCAGGCGATGGTCAGATCCCGCATTCGTTCTACCCGCCACCTCTCTTGGCCGTCGGCACCAATCTGCCGCCGAATTTAAACTCGGCGCGCATCTGATTGCTGACGAGGCCTACGAACTCTTGGGGCCAGAGGGACGAACTACGTCGACCTTTGGCTTGTCGTTTTCGGTATTGATCCTCCCAGTGCGTTACGATCTTACTGGGCGCATGGTGTCGAAAGGGTGCAAAGCGCCCGGACTTCATCGGGAATGGGACAGGCGGACCGCTCAGCGGCGCTTCAACCCCAGCCGCCCCCGCGACTGTATGCGGAGAGCGGCCTTCCAAAATGCCACTGGTTCCTCGGGACCGGGAAGGCGGAAGGCAGCTTCGACCCGCGAGCCAGGAGACCGGCCATGTGAACTGAAACCCCATGGGCCGTCGGGTGGACGGTCAGGAGAAAAGACATGCATATCGAACCGGGCCTCGTTTCAGGGGCCAAACTTCTGCTCAGCTACGCCACCGCCACTGGCGTATTGGCCTATACCGTGCGGAGTGCACTGCAGTTCGGCCGCGACAACGGGATCGCCCCGCTGGCCCTGCGCAGCGCCGCCACAACGGCACTGGTCTTCAGCTTTTTCCAACTTCTGCCACATGCGCCGGTGGGGATTTCCGAGGTTCACCTGATCCTTGGCTCGACCTTGTTCCTGGTCTTTGGCGCAGCTCCGGCTGCTATCGGTCTGGCACTTGGCCTCTTTCTTCAGGGCTTCTTCTTTGAGCCGCAGGATCTGCCGCAATATGGGATGAACGTGACCACTCTTCTGGTGCCGCTGTTCGGACTGCTGGCGCTGGCCGCACGCGTCCTGCCCAAGGGTCGCGCCTATGTCGATCTGGACTACGCCCACGTCGCCAAGCTGTCCCTCGCCTATCAGGGCGGCATCGTTGCCTGGGTCGCCTTTTGGGCCATCTGGGGTCAGGGCTTCGGGGCAGAGACGCTTGCCAATGTGTCCAGCTTTGGCCTTGCTTACATGACGGTGGTTCTGGTCGAGCCTTTGATCGACCTGGCAGTGCTTGCGGTGGCCAAGCGGCTGAACTCTGGCGTTATGTTCGACGCCCGCCTGCATCACGCCGCCTGATACCGGTCGCATTTCCTCCGCAGTTGGGCCCTCGCACACCGGGCGCGAGGGCCTTTTCCTGCGACAAGTCGGCTCGTCCAGAGGACTTGTCAGAGCACACGCTTTCGTGAGACACGTTGCCGCATGGACCGAATCCGCCGCATCATTTCCACGCTTGGCGTGGCGCTGACCTTGGTGGCCGCACTGTCGCTGGCAGCGGCGGGCGGAGCGCATCGCATGGACCGTAGTGACGCGGCCCAAGAGGCGTTTGCGGCGGTCTATGGGTTTTCGGCGGACATCTGCGGCGGAGGACAGGGCAAAGCCATCACCAACGGCGATTGCCCGGTCTGTCAGCTCGTTGGCGCAGCCCTGTTGCCTGAGCCCACCACCGGTGATCTCGCGACCGAATTGCGCTTTGTCGCAGCGGTCGTCCTGCCGCAATCCCAACGCGCCATCAAGACCCCCACCGATCCGGCGCGCAGTCTGCGCGGTCCTCCTGTCGTCTGACCCAAGTTCAACCGCTTGAACCCGTGCGCTGACCTTGGCCCGCGCGCTGAAACGTCAGATCAGGAACATTCCGATGAAATCGCTCGCTTTTGTTGCGGCCCTCGTGGCCAGCCCCGCCTTTGCCGATATGAAAATCGAAATCCCCTTTGAGGCGCAGATCGGGGGGCAGCCGCTTTCGTGTGCCGCCTCTTACGCCGATATCGGCACCACCAAATCGACCGTGCAGGTGGCCGATTTCCGCGTCTATGTCTCGAATTTCCGCATGATCGGGGCTGATGGCAGCGAAATGCCGGTCGCCCTGGACAATGACGGCACCTGGCAACTGGACGGCACGGCGCTTCTGGATTTCGAGGACGGCACCGGCACTTGTTCGAACGGCACGGTGGAAACCAACATGGTTGTCCGGGGCACCGTTCCGGATGGCGAGTATGGCGGGCTTTTGTTCGACATCGGCGTGCCATTCGCGCAGAACCATGGCGATCCGACCCTTGCCGCCTCGCCCCTGAACCTGACCGCGATGTTCTGGAGCTGGCAGGCAGGCTACAAGTTCATCAAGATCGACATGGCGACGTCCGGCCAACCCCTGCCGCCGCCGATGAAGATGGGCATGGCATCGGGTGACATGGCCTCGGGCGATATGGCGAAGGCGGATGACGCCCCCAAGATGGACATGTCGGGCCCAATGGGTTGGGAAATCCATCTCGGCTCGACCGGTTGTGCGTCGGACAGCCAGACCACCTCGCCCAAAGAATTGTGCGCCAATCCCAATCGCATGGCCATCAGGCTGGACGGATTCATGCCCGGCATGGAGGGGATGGACAAGGTGGTGCTGGACCCGGCTCCGGTTCTGGCTGCTGCCAATGTGGACGTGAACGCCATGGAGACGATGCCGGGCTGCATGGCCTTCCCGGGCGATGCCGATTGCCCGCCGGTCATGGCAGCCTTGGGACTGTCCTATGAAGGGGCAGCACCTGGCGCACAGGTCTTCGCGACGTTGCACTGACGATGCGCGCGCCCCTCGCTGTTGCCGCGCTGGCCTTTGTGGCCGGTGCGGCGCTGGCGGCGGAGGAGTGGCACTGGACGATACCCGCCTGGTTGCCGCCGCCGCCCGTGCCAGCCGACAATCCGATGACCGAGGCCAAGGTCGCCTTGGGCCGCCACCTGTTTTATGACGCCCGGCTGTCGCTGGACGGCACGGTGACCTGCGCATCGTGCCACGATCAAGCCAAGGCTTTCTCGGACGGGCGCGAGACTGCCATCGGTATTCAGGGTGCCGAGGGGCGCCGCAACGCGCCGGGTCTGGCGAACGTGGCCTATCTGCCCGTGTTGACCTGGGGCAACCCGCTGATCACCAGCCTCGAACAGCACGCCCTGATCCCGATGTTCGGCACCGCCCCCGTCGAGATGGGCAGCGCGGGCGCGGAGACGGCGATCTTTGACCGGCTGTCCGCCGATCCCTTCTACGCCGATGCTTTCCCGTTGGCCTTTCCGGATCGCCCCGCCCCGGACCTGTTCACCATCACCCGCGCCATCGCGGCCTTTGAACGCACCCTGATCTCGGCCAACGCGCCCTATGACAAGTTCAAGCGCGAGGGCGACCCTGCCGCGATCTCGGACGCCGCCAAGCGGGGCGAGAACCTGTTCTTTGGCGAAAGGCTGGAATGCTATCATTGCCACGGCGGCTTCAACTTCACCGACAACATCGTCACCTCGCGCATGAAGATGGTCGAGCGCGGGTTTCACAACACCGGGCTGCATGACCCGGTGCTGCCGGGGGGCGACGGCATCGCCGCCTTTACCCTGCGCCCTGAAGATATCGGCCGTTTCCGGACCCCCAGCCTGCGCAATGTGGCCCTGACGGCGCCCTACATGCACGACGGCTCGGTCGCCACTTTGTCCGACGTGCTGGACAACTATGCCAATGCCGGCCGCTTTCCCGACACTCCGCACAAGTCTTCGTTGGTGATGGGCTTTACGCTGAGCGGCACGGAAAAGGCCGACGTTATCGCCTTTCTGCAAAGCCTTACGGATGAGGAATTTCTCACCGATCCGCGCTTTGCCGATCCCTGGCCGGACGGGCACCCGGCCAGAGTGAACAGAACAATGCCCTGAACCCAAGAAAAGGAAGAACCCCATGAAGAAGACACTTATTGCCTTGGCTGTACTCGCCCTGACCTCATCTGCCGCTTTCGCCCATGCAACGCTGGAAACCGGCGAGGCCCACCAGGCGGGCACTTACAAGGGGGTCATGCGCATCGGCCACGGCTGCGAAGGCGAGGCCTCGCTGAAAGTTCGCATCCAGATCCCGGAAGGCGTGATCGCGGTCAAGCCGATGCCCAAGGCCGGTTGGACGCTGGAAATCGTCAAGGGCCCCTATGAAAAGGAATACGATTACTACGGCACCAAGCTGACCGAGGGCGTCAAGGAACTGGTCTGGACGGGTGAATTGCCCGACGAATACTACGATGAATTCGTGTTCCGCGGCATGATCACCGATACCTTTGCCGTGGGCTCGACCGTCTATTTCCCGACTGTCCAAGAATGCGCCACCAAGGCAGAGCGCTGGATCGAAATTCCCGCCGAAGGTCAGGACCCGGATTCGCTGGAAGGTCCGGCTCCCGGCGTGAAAGTGGTCGAACCCGGCCACGGCCATTGAGCATCGGGTATTGAACGTCAGGCGCTAACGCGCTGGCGGTCCTGCGGAGGGAGGCGTCCCGTCACCCGCAGAGCCGTCCCTTGCATCTTTAGGTCCCCTGAGGTGCAGGGTTGACTGTCCCCGTCCGGGCCCATATCCGGGCGGGGACCCTTTTCGACATCGGAAGGACTGTGTTGAAAACCATCGTAGATTTGGCAGACTTTGCCGCGCGTCTTGCCCTTGTCCTTGCGACGGCATTTCTTCTGGCCTTGATGCCTTCAGGTCCGGCACTGGCCCATGCCGAGTTTCGCGGCAGCGATCCCGCCGCCAACGCGGTGCTGGAGCGCCTGCCCGATAGCGTCACTCTGCGGTTTTCCGAACAGGTGGGGGTGCTGACCCTGTCCTGGCTGCTGCCCGATGGGGCCGAGGCACCGGCCAACGCTGAAGCCGGTGCCGACAGCCTGACAATACCGGCCCCGCCAGACGCGGGCCGGGGCACCTATGTCCTGCGCTGGCGGGTTGCCTCGACCGACGGGCATCCTGTGGGCGGGGCGCTGGTGTTTTCTGTCGGCGAGGTCAGCGGTACAGCCCAAATCGGTACATCAGCAGACCCTTCCGCCGTTTCGGTCGTTGTCCTTCGAGCGGCAATGGTCGTGGCTTTGGTCTTGTCCGTTGGTGCGTCGGTGTTTCACACGCTGATTGCGCCACTGGCCCAAAGGCCGCTGCGGATGGCCGCAGGTCTGGCCGTGCTGGTCCTGCCGTTTGGGCTGATGTGGCTGGGGGCAGAGGGACTCGACCGTCTGGGCCAGCCTCTCATCACCCTGTTTCAACCCGAGGTTTGGGCAGCGGCCCTTGGGGCGCCTGCGCTGTTCAGCGTGATCCTTGCCGCCGTCGCGGCCCCGCTGGCATTCTTGGCGCTGCTTTCTGGGTTCCGCAGCGCGGCCATTGTGGCCTGGGCCTTGGTGGCGTTGTCCTTCGCCGTCTCCGGTCATGCCCTGTCGGCTCCAACCCGCCTCGCGCTGCCCTTGACCTTTCTGCATGGCGCGGCGCTGCTGTTCTGGGTCGGCAGCCTGCTGCC
>CAIYZT010000229.1 GCA_903930735.1 uncultured Paracoccaceae bacterium
CTATAAAACCGCACTTCAGCAGCCCAAAACCGCGACCCAAAGGTGCGCCAAGAGGGCAGCGGCTGGCGTAACGCGCACCTCAAGCCGCTGCCAGCGCTACCTGCCAGCAAAAATGGTCAAAAATCGAGGTGCCCTAGAGATATATGGCAAGGCCACGTGCTATCCGGCCAAATTGTACACGGGCGGCATGATCGGCTTTGGCAGTTACTCCTATGAAACGGCGGGATGCATCGGTACATTTTTCGCAACGGGTTTTGCGCTGCGCAAGGCCGAACTGTCGCTCTATGGGCTCAAGGGGGGCGCGCCGGCTGCACTGCTTTGCCCAAGCTCGGAAAGTATCGCGAGGGGGTCAGTTGCGTTTATGCACGGCGGTTGAGCGACGTCGACAACGAGGTGCTCGGCCAACTGGTCGGGCTGGCGCTGGACGACCACAAGACCCGGAATGAGGTCACGGCGCAGTAGACGGACGCCCGATTTCTGCCCGCCCTTCGCCCGCGCACCCAAACTGGACAAATCGCACCTCATGTGACAGTCAGGCCCAACCCCTGGAGCCGTCTCATGACCACCACCCGCTTTGCCCCCTCGCCCACCGGCTATATCCATGTCGGAAACCTGCGCACCGCGCTGATGAACTATATGATCGCCCGCAAATCGGGCGGCAGTTTCATCCTGCGGCTTGACGATACGGATCAGGAACGCTCCAAGCAGGAATATATCGACGGGCTGATGCAGGATCTCGACTGGCTGGGCCTGCATTGGGACCGGGTGGAGCAGCAATCCAAACGCATGGACCGGTATGCCGAGGCGGCCGATCAGCTGCGCGCAACGGGGCGGTTTTATGAATGCTTTGAATCGCCTGTAGAGCTGGATCTGAAGCGCAAAAAACAGCTGAATATGCACAAGCCCCCGGTCTATGACCGCTCGTCGCTGCATCTGAGCGCGGCCGAAAAGGACGCAATGCGCGCCGAGGGCCGCGAGGGCTATTGGCGTTTCAAGCTGGACCTTGAGCGCATCGAATGGCCCGACGGCATTCTGGGCGATATCTCGATTGACGCGGCCTCTGTGTCGGATCCGGTGCTGATCCGGGCCGATGGGCAGGTTTTGTATACCTTCGCCTCCTCGGTCGATGACGTCGACATGGGCGTCACTTTTATCGTGCGCGGCGCGGATCATGTGACCAATACCGCGACGCAGATCCAGATCATGAAGGCGCTGGGCGGCACCCCGCCGAGTTTTGCGCACCATTCGCTGCTGACCGGCACCGAGGATGAAAAGCTGTCCAAACGGCTCGGCGCGCTGTCGCTGCGCGATTTGCGCGGCGCAGGCGTTGAACCGATGGCGCTGCTGTCGATGCTGGCGCGGCTGGGATCGTCCAAACCGATCGAGTTGGCCGGATCGATAGAAGAGCTGATCGCGGGTTTCGATGTTGGCAGCTTTGGCGCCGCGCCGACCAAATTTGACGCTGATGATCTGTTTCCGCTGACCCGTGCCCATGTGCAGGGCCTGCCCTTTGCGCGGGTTCAGGCCCGGATCGCGGCGCTGCGCGTGCCGGCAGACCAGGCCGAATTGTTCTGGTCGGTGGCCAAGGGCAATATCACCATTCTGGACGATCTTGCCGGCTGGTGGCAGCTGTTCCGCGACGGGGCAGAACCCTTGGTGGACGAGGCGGACCGCGATTTTGTGGCGCAGGCCTTGGGCCTATTGCCGGCCAAACCCTGGACAACGGCGACCTGGGCCGAATGGACCGCGATGGTCAAAGAAGCGACAGGGCGCAAGGGCAAGGATCTGTTCCGCCCGCTGCGCCGCGCGCTGACGGGCCGCGATGCGGGCCCCGAGATGGCCGATGTGATGCCCTTGCTGCAGGTCATTCGCGGGCTTTGATCCCGCAGGGATTTTCCGCCTCGGTATATTTCGGCATTCTTTGTGCTTGCCGAATCCGACGCTCGCGGTCTAGTTTGCGACCATCAGTTCGGGAGAATCTTGGGGCTGGCCAAAAGCCAACCCCCGGTGCCGAAGGAGCAACCGCCCCGGTAAACTCTCAGGCCAAAGGACCGTTCTGATACACGTACTCTGGAGAGTGGCACGCCCGTGCCCGCCGAAGGGATAATGATCTCAGGCGCCTCGGTTGGGGCCAGGACAGAAGGGGCACCGAGGGCAGGGGAACTGTCTGAGCGGTGCCGTTCTGCGTTTGGATCGGCGGAATCTGGGGGCGGCTTTGGCCGATCAACTTCTTCGACTTGGCCTGCATGATCTGCATGTCCGGCTTGGCGGGCGCATGGTGCCCTTCGCCGGTTATGAGATGCCGGTACAATATGCGGGCGGCGTTATGGCCGAGCATCTGCATTGCCGCGCCGGGGCCGGACTTTTCGATGTCAGCCATATGGGACAGGTGATCCTGCGCCCCAAATCGGGGACGGAGGCGTTGTGTCTGGCGTTCGAATCGCTGATGCCCGTCGATGTGCTGGGCTTGGCCGAGGGGCGCCAGCGCTATGGGCTCTTGACCAATGAAACCGGTGGCATTCTGGACGATCTGATGTTTGCCAACCGGGGCGATCATCTGTTTGTCGTGGTCAATGCGGGCTGCAAAGAGGCCGATGTGGCTCATCTGCGCGCGCATTTGTCCGGTGTGGCCGAGGTGGATTATCTTTCGGCCCGCGCGCTGCTGGCTCTACAAGGCCCGCTGGCCGAGGCGGCGCTGACGCAGGTTATTCCGCAAGTGGCGGCCATGCGGTTCATGGAAGTGGGCGTCTTTGGCGATATCTGGGTC
>CAIYZT010000230.1 GCA_903930735.1 uncultured Paracoccaceae bacterium
CCTCTTTGAAAACATCGGTGTTATACATCAGAACGTTGGGGCCCCACATATACGGCACGCCGTAATGCACGCCGTCCACGGTATGCCAGCTCGCCTCTTGCAGACGAGGATCGACGGTGGACCACGAGGGGATCAGCGCGGTATTGATCGGCTGCACGCGGCTGCCGGCGATCAGGCGCAGCGAGGCGTCGCCCGAAGCGGTGACAAGGTCAAACCCGCCCTCGTTCATCAGCGCAACCATCTCGTCCGAGGTATTGGCGGTCTTGACCTTGACCATGCAGCCGGTGTCGGCCTCGAATTTGGTTACCCAGTCAAAGGCCTTGTCGGTCTCGCCGCGTTCGATGTAGCCGGCCCAGGCGACGATGGAAACTTCGCCTTCGCCGTCGCCCACTGCGGTCATCTCAGCCATGACGGGGGCTACACCCAACATAAGGGCCAGCGCCGAGGTACCAAGCAACTTTACAGTCTTCATGTCGTTCTCCCTGGTGCGGGGCTGCATGCGTGGGCGGCCCCTTGTTGAGCCTGTAACGGTAATCGAGCGCACCCGAATCGCAAGACAAAATCTTGCCTGCCCGGTGGCAGATTGACTGAATGATCAAAAAAAGGGAGCGATTCCGGCCTTGGGTCAGGCTTGGGTTTGGGCCAAGCGCAGCGCCTGGACCAGCGCCGCGTGATGAGCGCGGGCCCTGTCGTGGTAGATCGCGGCACGCTGTGCGGTGAAATGCTGCGCCCCGGCGAGCAGGTTGATGCAGCCCAAAAAGGGGCCGACCGTTGAGTCAAAGATCGGGATGTTCATGGCCGAACCCAGCCCGAGCGAGGTGATAAGGGCGTGGTCGAAAAAAAGGGTCTCAAACTCTGCCGGGGTATTGGCGATGAAACTATTCCGCCCGGTGATCACCTGTTCGTACCAGGCGTCCAGCGCAATAGGCTTCAGACCGGACAGGGGATATTCGGCCGGATGCGAGGTATAGGCGCGGGCAAAGAGCGTGGCCTGCGCGTTGCAGGACGAGACTGTGAACATGCGGCAGCCTTGCGTGCGGACCTCGGCGTGCATTTCGGCATAGACGGCGGGAATTTGGGATATGGTTTGCAAAGTCAGGGCGCCGCGCAGCCAGAGCCGCCAGCGATCAGCGCCGTGCACCAGCCATCGGGCAGCGGCGGGGCGGGCGGCGGGGCGTCTTGGGCGCAGGTCAGTTGCAAGATCAGCGGCTCAGCCGGGGCATCGACATCGGCGAGCAGGGCCCACGACAGGTAGAACCCCTCAATCAGCAGGCCCTCGGCGTAAAAGGCGATCTCTTCGGGATCGAGGCCCAACTCGTCCGCCTCCTGAAAGGTGAATTCATCGTCCTCAAGCCATACCACCTGCCCTTCGAGATGCGGATAGCGGATGGCGAGAGTGGCGAGGGGGCGCAAAGAGGGCGGCAGGGGCATGGGATCACACGGGTTGAAGGGGCGCTGCGGGGGCAGTATGGCGGCAATCGGCGCGGAATTCGATGGGGTTTCGGCGGGTCTGGCCTAGCGGCGCATCATCGCCAGACGGATCAGCGCGCGCTCCATCACCGCCAGGGCCGGCGCTTTGGAGGCCGAGCGCAGGGTCAGATCGGTTTCGACCAGCAAGGACAGCGCCCGCTCCAACGCCCGCGCGCCCCATTGGCTGGCCTGCCGCTGCATCGCTTCTTTCTGCTTGAACCCGCCCCTTGCCCATTTCAGCGCGGCAGCAGGCCCCGCCGGATCGCAGGCCGCAGCGTGCAGCGTCTTGAAATGGCCCAGCGCCCCGATGCAGATCGTCACCGCCGAGATGCCCTGCCCGCCCACGCGCTGCAAGATCGGCCCCAGATCCGCCACGCGGCCATCGGCGACGGCATGGATCAGATCATCGACCTCGGCCTCGATGGTGGCAGGGGCAAGAGCGGCAACCTCGGCAGCGTTCAGCGGGGCGGGATCGCCATGCTTGTAAAGCGACAGCTTTTCAAGGGTTTGCCGGAAATCGCCCGGATCAATGGAGCGCGACAGGGTGATGATATCCTCCATCGCCTTGGCATCGATCTGCAGCAATCCGGCCTTTTTCAGCTCGGCATCAATCTCTTCGCGGCTCGGAGGTTCGTCGTAAAAGATCACCGAAATGCAATCGGGTCGCTTGTCAAACAGCGCCTTCAGCGCCGATTTGCCGGTCAGCGCACCGGCGGTGACGATCAGATTGGCATCGCCCGGCCGCCAATCTTTGACCGTCAGCTCCAATCCCGGCGCCAGCCCATCGCCCGCATCTTCCAGCAAAACCACCCGTGGGCCGGGGAAAAACCCGGTCTCGCGCATCGCATCGGACACCAGCGAAGGCGTCTTGCGCAGATCGGAGGCGGAAATGCGCGTCAGCCGCATCTCGCCCTCGCCGGCCGGGCCGATCAGGGCCAGCACCGCCTCGGCCCGCTTCATCGCCACGCGCATCGGATCCGCGCCCGCCAGCAGCAGCCCTGCGCGGCCGGGATCCGGCTTGGCAATATAGCGGTTCGCTTCGGCCCCCTTGAGATTCATGCTCGGGCACTCGCCGCGCCCAAAGCCGTCATTCCAGCCCGCCCAGCGACGCCGACAACAGCCGCGCGACGATCTGGTCGGCGAGGATGCGCATCAGGCGGGTATTGGCGGCATCCTCGGCCTCAAGCCCGGCCACGGTGGAGCCTGTGGCCGAATAAGAGGTGAAACTGTCAACGCTGCCCTGCAGCAAGACCGCCCCGGTCGCGGCCTCGGTCAGGGTATATTGCACCTGCCCAACCAGATTGAACCGCGTCGTCGCCCCCTGCGCCGTGATCCCCACCCCTACCGGATCGGTTGAGATCACATAGGTCAGATCATAGCGGGCGGCGGTCGGGCGGCCCAGCTGCTCTTCGAGCCGCTCGACCAGATCAAAGCCGAGCTTGTCGGCCGGATCGGCAGCACGCACCGTATTCTGCAACCCCTCCGCTGCGCCGCCCGGGCCGTAGGCGGGCGCGAACCCGCAGGCGGCCAGCGCCAGCGGCAGGATCAACAGCAGGCGGCGGCTATATAACGACATTTATGATGCGCCCCGGCACGACGATGATTTTCTTCACCGGCTGCCCGGCAAGGAATTTGACCACATCCTCGTCGGCCAGCGCAATCTTTTCAATCTCGGCGGTCGGCATATCCTTGGGCACGCTGATTTCCGCCCGCCTTTTGCCATTGATCTGGATCGGCAGGGTCACCGTATCCTCGACCAGCAGCGCCGGATCGGCCACCGGCCAGGGCGCGGTGGCGCAAAGCCCCTGCCCGCCCTGATAGCTCCAGATCGATTCGGCGATATGCGGGGTCATCGGCGACATCAACTGCGCCATCGTGCGAATGGCCTCTTTCATCGCCGAGGTCGAGCAATTGGCCCGCGACAGGGTATTGGTGAACCCGTAAAGCCCGGCGATAGCCTTGTTGAAGGCAAAGGTTTCGACGCTGCGGGTGATATCAGCGATGGCGCGGGCGGTGGCGCGGGCCAGATCGTCATCGCCAATGCCGACATGATCCGCCGGCATCTCGCCAATGCGCGAGCACAGGGCCCAGACGCGCGCCAGATGCTTGTGGCTCGCCTCGGCGCCCGAAGCGGTCCATTCCACGTCCCGCTCGGGCGGGCTGTCGGACATCACGAACCAGCGCGCGGTATCGGCCCCGTAAGAGGCGATGATATGCATCGGGTCCACGACGTTCTTTTTCGATTTCGACATCTTGGCCGAAGGGATGATCTCGACCGGCGCGCCGTTGGCAATCAGGCACCCATTCTCGACCTCTTCTGGCAAGTGATAGACCGGGCGGCCATTGGCATCACTGGTCTTGTAGATCTCATGCGTCACCATGCCTTGGGTGAAAAGCGCGTTGAAGGGTTCAATCGCGGTCTCGGGCAAATGGCCGGTCTTGTGCATCGCGCGGGCGAAAAAGCGGGAGTAAAGCAGGTGCAGGATCGCATGCTCGATGCCGCCGATATACTGATCGACGTTCATCCAATAGGCGGCCTCGTCGGCTTCGGTCGGCGTTTTGGCGCGCGGGGCGGTGAAACGGGCATAATACCAGGAGCTGTCCATAAAGGTGTCCATGGTATCGGTCTCGCGCCGCGCGGGCGCCCCGCACTTGGGACAAGCACAGTTGCGCCAGGTCGGATGGCGATCCAGCGGATTGCCGGGAATGTCAAAGGTGACATCATAGGGCAACTCGATCGGCAGGTTTTCCTTTTTCTCCGGCACCACACCGCAGGTATCGCAGTGCACGACCGGAATGGGGCATCCCCAATAGCGCTGCCGCGAAATGCCCCAGTCGCGCAGGCGATAATTGGTCACGCCGCGCCCGACGCCCACGGATTCGCAATGTGCAATAGCGGCGGCAACGGCCTGCTCGCCGGTTTGCAGATCGGGGCCCGCAAAGCCGCGGATATAACGGACAGGCTCCGATTTCATCGGAACATAGGCCGCGGCCAAAGGGGCCTCCTCGGTGCCTTCGGCGACAAAGACCGATGGAATCGGCAATCCGTATTTGACCGCAAACTCGAAATCGCGCTCGTCATGCGCCGGGCAGCCGAAAATTGCACCGGTGCCATAGTCCATCAGCACGAAATTCGCGATATAGACCGGCAGTTCGACCGTGGTATCAAATGGGTGCAGCACGCGGATACCCGTGTCCATTCCCCGCTTTTCGGCCGTTTCCAGCGCCTCGGCACTGGTGCCCCCCTTGCGGCACTCGGCCACAAAGGCGGCCAAAGCCGGATCATGCCGCTCCAGATGCTTGGCCAGCGGATGATCAGGCGAGATTGCCGCAAAGGACGCGCCAAGCAGCGTATCGGGCCGGGTCGTATAAACCTCCAGCCGGTCAAAACCCTCTGGCGCGCCGGCCGTGGTAAACGAAAACTGCAAACCCCGCGATTTGCCGATCCAGTTCGCCTGCATCACCCGCACTTTTTCGGGCCAATTGGTCAGCCCGTCCAAGGCGGCCAAAAGCTCGCCCGAGTAATCCGAGATCCGGAAAAACCACTGCGTCAACTCGCGCCGTTCAACCAAAGCGTTTGACCGCCAGCCGCGCCCGTCGATCACCTGTTCATTGGCAAGCACGGTCATATCGACCGGATCCCAGTTCACCACCGCATTCTTGCGGTAGGCCAGCCCCTTGGCCATCATATC
>CAIYZT010000231.1 GCA_903930735.1 uncultured Paracoccaceae bacterium
CCGGAGGCCGAGATGGCCATGATGTCGAAATCCGAAGCGGAGCCCGCGATGGCAGATGGGATGGCGATGGAAATGGTGGCCTCGGCTGCACCAATGGCGGAAATGCAGGGCGATGTGCTGGTCTATCGGGTACAGGAGCCGACCAACATCGCCTCGGGAGTCGACAGCCTGCGGCTTTCGCTGGATGAGATCAGTTTTGCGGCCAAGGTGCAGGCCCGCGCCGTGCCCCGCAATGAATTGGTCGCCTATTTGACCGCCGAGTTTATCAATACCAGCGGCGAGGTTTTGCTGCCGGGGCCTGTCATGCTGTACCGCGACAGCAATCTGATAGGTCTTGGGGAATTGCCCTTGCTGGCGGCGGGCGCTGAGTGGACGCAGGGCTTTGGCGCGATCGAAGGGCTGGTGCTGGAGCGGCAGATGCCGCAGGTCTCCGAAGGCGACCGGGGGCTGTTGTCCAGCGAGACCGAGCAGATGCAAAGCGCGGTTCTGGGCGTCAAGAACCTGACGGAGGAGGCTTGGGCTGTGCGGCTGTTGGATCAGGTTCCCTATTCGGAGCAAGAGGATCTGGAGGTGACGTTTAGTGCCACGCCCGAGCCAACCGAGGTCGATGTCGATGGGCAACGGGGCGTTCTGGCTTGGGAGTTTGATCTGGCGGCGGGGGCGGAGAAGAGCGTTCAGATCGAACATGCGTTGCGTTGGCCCTCGGGGATGGCGCTGCGTTAGGGGCCCCGTAGCTTGCCAAACTTGATTTCAACCGAATCGGGCCGCGCCTGCCGGGGCAGACGCCGCCCGATTCGCCCGGATGCTTGGGATTGCTGAAAATATCTTGCCAAAAAGGCCTCCTGCCTTTTCGGCAACGAACCAAAAAACGCTCCGTAGGCAGCGTTTTCAGATCGGTTCGAAGAGGCAGTACTAGAAACGTTCGGCGCGCAGCACATGGGTGTCGGTCACGCTGACCACGCCGATATGACGCTCCACCACGGCAAAGGCCGCCTCTAGCAGCGCGTCCAGCCTTTCGGGACGGATCAGGCAGATGACCGAAACCATGCCCGCGCGGCCGATCTGACCCTCGCGCGTCCAGCGGCCCGAACGCCCCGATCCGCCAAGGACCGGCAGCACGGTGAAACCGGTCACACCTGTTTTCTCCAGCGCCTCGGTCAGGCGGCTTTCCATCGGGGCTTCGATGATGATCTCGACGCGCTTGGCGGCATGGGTCTGCATTTCAGCCTCCGATGATCTGGGCGATGGCCACATAGCTGGGGATGCCGATGGCCAGGTTAAAGGGAAATGTCACGCCGAGCGACAGGGTCAGATATATGGCGGGGTTCGCCTCGGGCAAGGCCACGCGCATGGCGGCGGGAACGGCGATGTAGCTGGCCGAGGCGGCGAGGGTCATCATCAACGCCAGACCGCCGGGTGACAGGCCCAGTGCCAGACCGGCAGCGGCTCCGGCAGCGGCCCCGACGATAGGCATAAGGATACCGAAAGCCAGCGCTCCCGGCCCCAAGATGCCCCGCGCTCCGCGCAGTCCGCGGCCCGCGACAAGGCCCATGTCCAGTAGGAACAGGCACAAAACGCCCTGAAATGGCGAGATGATAAAGCTTTCAATACGCGCCATGCCGGGGGCGCCGGTCACGGCACCGATCACAAAGGCACCGATCAGCAGCACGATGGACCCGTTCAGCAGAATCTCATGCCAAAGCCGCGCATCCATGCGGATTTCCTTTGCGCCGCCCGTGCCCGCCCGCGCCACGAGCCATAGCGCCGAGACGATGGCCGGCGCTTCCATGGCGGCAGCGACGGCAACCATATAGCCCTCGCTTTCAATCCCCTGCCCGGAAAGCACAGAAGTTGCCGTGACAAAGGTTACGATGGAGATGGAGCCGTAATGGGCGGCGACGGCGGCGGCATCGAGCGCCGACATGCCGGTCAGAATGCGCAGCATGGCAAAGGCCGCAAAGGGCAGCAAAAAGGACAGCGCCACCCCGGCCAGCAGCGCGGCGATCAGCTGCGCATCAAAGCCGTGCTCCGCGACCGATACCCCGCCTTTAAAGCCGATCGCGAAGAGCAGGTAGATCGACATCGCCTTGGCCATCGCTTCGGGGATGGTCAGCTCTGATCGGGCGAGGGCCGCGATCAGACCAAGGCAAAAGCACAGGATCATGGGTGTCAGCAGGTTCTGGCCGGCGATGGTCAGGATCTGGGTCATGGTGCCTCGCGCTGATGGGGTATTTTTGGACCTAGTCGTCAACGCCGCGCCGTTCAAGCCCTCGTTGGGGAGAAGCTGCGTCTCAACGGGGCACCCGGATCAAGGTTACGCCCGAAAGGATCAACCAAAGCGTCAGCGACAGGTAGCCGGCGATGGCCGCCAACGGGATCGGCCCCGCCGAAATGCCCAAGGCGAGGATCGGGCCTTCCATCGCCCCGACCGCGATCAGGGCGGCAGTTGCCGCGCCAAGCTGCGCCGTCTTGCGGGCCCCTCGCGGGACTGAAGCATCGCGACCAGCGTGACATACAGGGCGGTCAATAGCTGGCCCAGATGCTCGCCCAGCCCCAGACCGGCTTAGGCGTGGATCAGGGCAAACCCGGCGGCATCCTTGGTGGCGACGAGGCCGGGAACGACGAGCACCCAGCGCAGCAGGCCCATGGCTTGCAAGAGGCCCGCCAGCGCTCCGATGATCGCCGCCGCCATGGCCAGTTCGGCGCCGGTTTTGAGCCGGCCGGACCCGAGCGCATAGGCCATGCTGACGGGCACAAACAAAAGTGCGGCCAGCACAAAGGCATACCAGGTCAGCACCAGCTCGCCCCCCCCGGCCGCAAAGGCGGCAAAGATCTGATTGGGAGGGCGGCGCAGGATGTCCGGATAGTCGAAAATCATGGCGAGCCGGGCGAAGGGCAGGTTGAAATACAAGGCAAGCGCAACAAGCGCGGCGCCGGTGAGGTGCGAAGAGGTGCGGGGATGGTGGTCCTGTGGTTGAGGTTGTCACCGATTGGTGACATAATGCAGCCGGACCGAGTCAGTCAAGAACTTTGTCACCGATTGGTGACAATTTTGCGGGGGGTTGCGTGGGCAATCGTGAAGACACCAAGGAACGCATCCTCGCGGCGGGTCTTTTGCTGCTGGCGGCAGAAGGCTATGCCGCGCTGGGCGTGAACAGCCTCGCGCGCAAATCGGGCGCGGACAAGCAACTGATCTATCGCTATTTCGGCGGGCTCGACGGGGTGCTTGCCGCTTTGGGCGAAAAAGTCACGCAGGACATGACCGAGGCGCTGCACAATGCCCTGCCCGAACCATCGGAGCGGCCGCAAGGCAGCTATGGGCAGATCGCGCAGCAAATGCTGCTGGCGCTGCTGCAACACCTGCGCGCCGATGCCGCCTATCGCCAACTGCGCCTGATGGAGGTGACCGCGCCCAGCGCCTTGACCGAAGCCTTTGCACAGGCGCGAGGGCAGGTTCTGGGGGATTGGGTCCGTAGCCGCACCGCAGGCGTGCCTTTGCCCGAAGGAAGGGATGTACCCGCGATCAATGCCCTGTTGATCGCGGCGGTTGAGGGTATGGTCATCCTCGGCGCGGTAGGGCTGGGCGGGGATGTCCTTGACCGCCAGGAAGCGGCCTTGAACGCCCTGATTTCGGCGGCCTATCCTTGATCAGAAAAGCTTTGGCTTTGGCCACAGCGTCAAACCCGGCCTAAAGGGCAATAGCGCTTTAGCTGTCATGTCTCGACAGGTTGTTGCTTGGAATCCTCGAGATTGGGGTTTTGCCTTTGAGTCCGAAGTGGGGGCGGTGGTGGTTGTAGTGCTTCAGGAAGGGTTCGAGGGCATCGCGGCGTTGGTCTGACTGGGCGTTGGTCTGACTGGGCGCAGGGCTTCGCTAGGCCCAGTCGCGCAGGGATGTCTGAACGAACCGCTCGGCTTTGCCGTTGGTCCTGGGGGGGGTGTAGGGCTTGGTGCGCTTGTGCTTGATCGCCAGCATTCTCACTGCCTTGGCATGGCGATAGGACCGGAAGCTTACCCCATGTCGCTCATCACCCGCCAGCCCTTGCCGCCGTGGCTGCGAAAGAAGTGCAGGGCA
>CAIYZT010000232.1 GCA_903930735.1 uncultured Paracoccaceae bacterium
AGACACGGGGTGGATCTGGCCGCCCTATTTCAAATACGACAGCTCTAATCTGCAGGCAGAGGCGGGAAATCTGAAATCGACGTCCGAGGCGGCTAAGTGGGTCGTGGTGACCCATTATGGCTGGCGCCTGCCGATCCTGTCGATCTATCCCAATGCGGTTTCCGTGCGCGAGGCGGCCTCGGTGGACGAGCGGATCATCCCATGGGTCAGCATCGTTTTGCTGCTGGTCTTTGGCTTTTTGCTGTTCATGGCGCGTCGCATGTGGCTGCAGTTTGTCGAGCGGATGGTCGATCCGGCGATGGCGGGGGTGGGCGAGGCGCAGGACCGGGCTAAGGGGTTTTTCAGCCGGATCTTCGGGCGCAGGCGCTGAGGGCGGCAAGAGAGGGGCGTTGCCCCTCGCCGGAATTTTCTGGGAAAACCCGGCTCACCCCGGGATATTCTTGGACAGATGAAAGGGGGCGCGCGGTGATGGCCGCGCCCCCCTTTTTGGTTTTGAAGCGTTAGCTGCGCAAAACGCCGCCGGTGGCCTTGGTGACCTTTTCGATGATCTTGGCCGAGACGGCTTCGATTTCGGCTTCGGTCAGGGTTTTGCCCGTCGGCTGCAGGCGTACGGTCAGCGCGATGGATTTCTTGCCCGCGCCCATCTGTGCCTCTGCCCGATCGCCGGTGAACTGGTCGAAGACGCGGACGGTTTCGATCAGCGCCTTGTCGGCGCCCATGGCAGCGTTGACGGCCGTCAGGGCCTCGACCTCGGTGGCGACGACAAAGGCGAAATCGCGGTCCACGGTTTGCAGATCGCTAAGGGCCAAAGCGGGCCGGGTCGGGGTTTTGGCCTTGGGCTGGGGCACGGAGCCGATCAGGATGGTAAAGGCCATGGCGGGGCCTTTGATATCCATCGCGGCCAGAACCTTGGGGTGGATCTCGCCAAAGGTGGCCATCATCGTGGGGCCAAGCCCGATCACGCCCGAACGGCCCGGATGCCACCAGGGCGCAACCTTGCGGCTGATCTGCACGCGGGCAGGCGCGCCGAGAGCCGCCAGAACCGCCTCGGCATCGGCTTTGGCGTCAAAGACATCGACGGGGCGGCGGGATTCGTGGGGCCCTCGCGGGGCGGCGTGGCCGACCAAAAGGCCGCTGGCCTGCAACTGCTGCTCGCCGGGCTCGCCGCCGTGGAACACCGGGCCAATCTCGGCAAGCGCCAGATCCATGAACCCGCGCGCCTGATTGCGGGCGGCTGCGCGCAGCAGTCCGGGCAGCAGATTGGGCCGCAGATGCGACATCTCGGACGAGATCGGATTGTCGATCCGCACCGCATCGGTGCCGCCGCCAAAGAGCTGCGCCGCCGCCTCGTCGATGAAACTATAGGTGACGCATTCATTATAGCCCAAGGCCGCGATCATCCGCCGGGCCGCGCGCTCGCGCATTTGCGCCGGGGTCAGAATCGGCTTTGGCACGCCGGGAATGGCGCGGGTCAGCGGTTTGCCTTGCAGTTTGGTCAGGCTGGCGATGCGGGCCACTTCTTCGACCAGATCGGCGTCGCCCAGGATGTCGGGTCGCCAGGTCGGCGGGGTGGCGAGATCGCCGTTCAGGGCAAAGCCGAGCGCGGTGAGGGTGGCGCGCTGATCGGCCTCGGGTATATCCATGCCGACAAGAGAGATCACTCGCGCCGGGTTCAGCCGGTAGCTGCGGGTCACATCGGGGGCCGCGCCATCGGCAACGACATGGCTGGGCTGCCCGCCGCACAGATCAAGGATCATCTGCGTGGCCAATTCCAGACCGTCCAGCGTGAAGGCCGGATCGACGCCGCGTTCAAAGCGGTAGCGCGCATCGGTGTTGATTTTCAGCGCGCGGCCCGCAGCGGCGATGGTGATCGGATCCCAGAAGGCACTTTCGACAAAGACGTTGACCGTGGTCTCTGAACAGCCCGAGGCCGCGCCGCCCATGATCCCGGCGAGGGATTCGGGGCCCGCTGCATCGGCGATCACCATCTGGCCGGCCTGCAGGGCATAGGTCTTGCCATCCAGGCCAGCAAAACTCTCGCCGCCTGCCGCCGCTTCGATCCGCAACAGTCCGCCCGATACCTTGTCGGCATCGAAGACATGCAGGGGCCGGTTCAGCGCGAAGGTGAAGAAATTGGTAATATCGACGAGGACCGAGATTGGCCGCAGTCCGATGGCTTTCAGCCGGGCTTGCATCCAATCAGGCGAGGCGCCGTTGGTGACGCCCCGGATGGTGCGCCCGGTGAAATGCGGGCAGCCCTTGGCCTTCAGATCCTGCGAAATCTGCACGCGGATCGGGCTGTCAAACTGCCCGGTCACAGGGGTGCTGACCAAAGGCTTCAGCCCCCCAAGCCCCCGCGCAGCCAGATCGCGCGCGATGCCCCGCACGCCCAAGGCATCGGGGCGGTTCGGCGTGACCTTGATATG
>CAIYZT010000233.1 GCA_903930735.1 uncultured Paracoccaceae bacterium
CCGCGCGCCGTGGCCGGCTATATCGAGGCGCTGGTGCGCCCCCTTGCCGAAGCGCAGCTGGAGTCTTTTTTGTCCAGCGGCGACAGCGATCTGATGGCCGGGTATTTTGAGCCGATCTCGGCCCTCGCCCTCGCCCGCTCTTTCGGCCTGTCAAAGGTCGATATGCCGACCCTGCGGCGCTGGTTTCATGGGCTGAGCCAGGGCGCGATCAATTTCGAACGCGATCCCGCCCGCCAAGCGATTTGCGAGGGCGTGGTGGCCGAGATCGAAGGCGTGCTTCTGCCGCTTCTTGAAGACCTCAAAGCCGCGCCCAATGCCTCGCCCCCGTCCCATCTTTTGCACGGCGGAATGTCTCCCGGCCAGCCCCGCCTGCCGGAGGCGGTCTTGCCCACGATCAAGATTACCCTTCTGGGCGGCATGCAGTAGCCGGGCCATGGCGCGGGCTCGACGCTGACCGGGCTGCTCAGCGATCCGGGTCAGTTCCGCGCGCTTAAATCCGATATGGACGGGTTGATGGCCCAGACCATAGACGAGGGGCTGCGCTGGGTCGCGCCGATTGGCACGATGATGCGCTCCGCGCTTTGCGACACCGAGGTGAACGGCATCCCGGTGCCCAAGGGAACGCCCGTGTCCTTGATCATGGCCTCCGCCAACTGCGACGAGGCGCGGTTTCCAGGTCCGGACCGCTATGACATCCATCGCGCGCAGACCGCGCATATGTCCTTTGGCTCGGGCGCGCATTTCTGCGCGGGCAAATGGTTTGCCAAGGCCCAGATCGAGATTGCCCTGCGGGTCTTGATCGGCGCGCTGCCCGATATGACCCTCGCCGCCCTGCCCGAATTTCGCGGCTGGGAGTTTCGTGCCCCGACCGCTCTGCACATACACTGCTAGATCGATTCAGGTTTTGACGGAACCAAACAGATCGGAAAACGCGTTGGAGTGAAACGAGAGGCAGCTATTTCCAGTTCCATCGAAACCTGAACCGCCAAGCCCGGTGGCGCCGCCGCCACGACCTGCTATCAAGGCGGCAGACACTCAGCAGACAGGACTCGCATCATGGATTTCACTGGCAAGGTGGCACTGGTCACCGGCGGCTCGCGCGGCATAGGGGCGGCTACCGTCCGCGCGATTATCGCAGGCGGCGGCGCGGCGGTCATCCATTACGGCTCCAACCGCCCGGCAGCCGAGGCTTTGGCGGCCGAGCTTGGGGCCCACCGTTGCCATCTGGTGCAGGCCGAACTGTCGCAGATCGGAGCCACCGGGCCGCTTTGGGCCGATGCGATCGCCTGGAAAGGCCAGATCGACATCGTGGTCAATAATGCCGGCATGTTCATCGACGAAAACCGCGAGGGCTCTGATGCCGACTGGCACGCGGCCTGGACCCAGACCCTGCAAGTCAACCTGATCTCGACCGCCGACCTCAGCCGCGCCGCCATCAATCACTGGCTGGCGACGGGCCGCAAAGGCGCCATAGTCAACGTCGCCTCGCGCGCCGCCTTTCGCGGCGAAGACCCGAATCACTGGGCCTATGCCGCCTCCAAAGGCGCGATGGTGTCCCTGACCAAGACCCTCGCCCGCGCCTATAGCGGCCAAGGCATCTACACCTATACCGTCGCCCCCGGCTTTGTGCTGACCGACATGGCCCAAGCCGCTTTTGACGCCGAACCGGGCATGATGGAGCGTCTGATCCGTGACATCCCGCACGGCGCCATTGCCCCCGCCTCAGACGTCGCAAACGCCATCTGCTTTTTCGCCTCGGGCCTGGCGACCCATGCCACCGGCCAGACGCTTGACATCAACGGCGCCTCTTACCTGCGCTGAACCGATCCGGAAATCCCCATGTTCTACGAACCCAAAGACGGCCACGGCCTGCCCCATTCGCCCTTTACCGCCATCGTCGCCCCGCGCCCCATCGGCTGGATCTCGACGCGTGGGGCGCTTGGCGACAATCTGGCGCCCTATTCGTTTTTCAACGCCGTGGCCTATGACCCG
>CAIYZT010000234.1 GCA_903930735.1 uncultured Paracoccaceae bacterium
CAACGATACCACACATTTACTGCCCTTTCTTGGCGGCTTTTGCCGCTCGTAATTTTGCAAAAAGAACCGAGGCCAGCCCCGGACGATTGACCTGTTTTGCCCGCCCGATCGCGATGGCATCCGCCGGAACGTCCTGCGTAATCACCGAGCCGGAACCCGTCAGCGCGCCGTCGCCTATGGTCAGCGGCGCGATCAGCATGGTGGCGGAGCCGATGAAGGCTTTCTTGCCGATCACCGTGCGGTGCTTCATCACCCCATCGTAATTGCAGGTCACGGTCCCGGCGCCGATATTGCTGAACTCGCCGACCTGCGTATCGCCAAGATAGGTCAGATGCCCGACCTTGACGCCCTCATCCAGAATCGAATTCTTGATCTCGACGAAGTTGCCGACATGGACATCTTCGGCCAATTCGGTGCCGGGGCGCAGGCGGGCAAAGGGGCCAACGCTGGCCCCGCGCGAGATATGACACCCCTCGAGATGGCAAAAACCCTTGATTTCCGCCCCGGATTCGATGGTGACGCGCGGGCCAAAAATCACGTTGGGGCCGATCACGGTATCTCGGCCGATGACGGTATCCAGCGCGAAAAAGGCGGTCTCGGGCGCGATCAGGGTCACGCCATTCTCCATCGCTTCGGCGCGCATGCGGGTTTGAAAGGCGGTTTCAGCGGCGGCAAGTTCTGCGCGGGTGTTTATGCCCAGCGTTTCGGCCTCGTCGCAATAGACGACGCCCGCTGAAAGCCCGGAGGCGCGGGCGATGGCGACGATGTCGGTGAGGTAGTATTCCCCGGACGCATTTTCATTGCCGACCTTGGCGACCAGCGCAAAAAGATCCTTTGCTGAGGCACAGACAACACCGGAATTACAGAGGCTTATCGCGCGTTCCTCATCCGTGGCTTCTTTGAATTCGACAATCCGCTCCAGGCTTTCCCCTTGCGCGATCAGGCGGCCATAGCGGCCCGGATCGGCGGCATCAAATCCCAGAACCACGACAGAGTGGCGGCTGCGGGCCTCGATTATCCGCTCCAATGTAGCGGCGGTGATAAAGGGGGTATCGCCGTAAAGCACGATGACATCGCCGGGCATCGTCTCCAGCAGCGGGGCGGCTTGGGCGACGGCATGGCCAGTGCCCAGTTGCTGCGCTTGCAGAACGGTCTCGGCGCTGGCCTCATAGTCCCTTGCGGCCTTGGCAACAGCCTCGGCCCCATGGCCCGCGACCACCACGATACGCGCCGGGTCCAGCGCGATGCCCGCCGCCATCGCATGATGCAAAAGGGGCGCGGCGCCGATCTTGTGCAGGACTTTTGGCACCTCGGAATTCATCCGGCTGCCCATCCCCGCCGCCAGCACAATCAATGAAACCGACATAGGGCCCCTTTCCTTTATGGTGCGCCCGTTTTACCGGGGATTGGCGGGCTGGCAAGGGCTGGTATCTCACGGGGTGTTACAATGCAGACCATCGTCTTTGATCTGGACGGCACTTTGGCCGATACCTCGGGCGATCTGCTGGCGGCGGCGAATGCGGTTTTCAGGGGCCAGGGGCTGGGTCCGCTGCTGGATGCGCGCGATACCCTGACCGCCTTTCAGGGCGGGCGGGCGATGCTGCGGCTTGGATACGCGCGCGCGCGGGCCGATTGGCGCGAAGCGGAGGTCGAGCAGGCCTATCCGGTTCTGCTGGCGGCCTACGAGACCTCCATTGATACCCATACAAGGCTTTACCCCGGTGTGATTCCTGCCCTTGAGGCGCTGCAAAGCGCCGGTTTTGCCCTGTCGATCTGCACTAACAAGCCCGCCTACCTTGCCGAGACTCTGACTCAGCGGTTGGGGATCCGTGCGTTGTTCGGGGCGCTGGTGGGTGCGGATACCCTGCCGGTCCGCAAACCGGACCCTGCCCCGTTCCATGAGGCTGTAAGGCGCGTTGGCGGTGATCCGGCACGCTCGCTGCTGGTGGGCGATACTGAAACCGATGCGCTGACGGCCCGGGCGGCGGGGGTGCCGATCATTCTGGTCAGCTTTGGACCCGAAGGGAAGGGCGTGGAGCGGCTACAACCAGACGCGATTTTGGATCATTATGATCAGATGGCGGCCCTCGCCTCGCGGCTTGTGCGGTGATAGAAGCGCGGCTTGACCCGATCAAATCCGGATAAGCTTTTCATGAACACCGCGCTCGCCGAAGATCAGATCCAGTCGCCCTCAAAGCACGCGGTCACCTTCATTCTGATCACGGTCTTTTTGGACATGATCGGTTTTGGCATCATCATTCCGGTGCTGCCGAGGTTGATTGAAGAGGTGGGCCAGGTCTCGCTGGGCGAGGCGGCGGTCATTGGTGGCTGGATGGCCGGAGCCTATTCGGCCGCGCAGTTTCTGCTTGACCCGCTCTTGGGCAATCTGTCTGACCGTTTGGGCCGCCGTCCGCTGCTGTTGCTGGCGATTTTCGGTCTTGGAGCGGATTTTCTGCTGCAAGCCTTTGCCCCCACGCTGGAATGGCTGTTTGTGGGGCGCTTGCTGGCCGGGGTTTGCGGGGCCTCCTGGGTAATTGCCAATGCCTATATTGCCGACGTGACAGCGCCCGAAGATCGGGCAAAGGCCTTTGGCATGATTGGCGCGGCCTGTGGTTTGGGGTTTGTGATCGGGCCGGCTATGGGCGGGCTTTTGGGGCAGTTCGGGCCAAGGGTGCCGTTTTACGTCGCGGCCGGGATCTCGGCGCTTAACCTCGCCTATGGCTGGTTCGTGTTGCCCGAATCGCTTCCCGTGTCCAAGCGCCGCGCCTTTGAGTGGCGCCGCGCCAACCCCTTCGGCGCCTTTGCCGTCTTCAAAAGCTATGCGGGCGTACTGCCCATGTGCGCCGTGATGTTCTCGTTCTTTTTCTTCTCTTCGGTCTATCCCGCGATCTGGCCCTTTTGGGGCATCGCGCAGTTTGGCTGGTCCGAGGCGATGGTCGGGCTGACCCTGGCGTTTTTCGGCGTGGTAATGGCGCTGTTTCAGGGCGTCGCGACCGGGCCGGCGGTCAAGTATTTTGGCGAGTTCCGTGTGGTGCTGATTGGCCTCGTCTGCGGCACGATCGCGGCCTTCGGTTACGGCGCGACGGGTTCGGTCACTGTGGTTTTCATCATGATGTTCATCCACGGACCCGAAGGATTCGTGCATCCGATCCTGACCTCGATCATGTCAAAACGGGTGCCCGAGAATGCCCAAGGCGAATTGCAGGGCGGGATTTCGGCGATCACCAATATCGCGATGCTGGCGGGCACGGTGTTTTCGGCGCAGGTTTTCGGGTTCTTCATGGCGCCTGGCGCCGGGTTTCAATCGCCGGGTGCAGCCTTTTATGTGGCGGCGGGCGGTCTGGCGATGACGGTCGGATTATTCATCTGGCTGGTCGGACATGACGGGGAAAAGACATGATGCAAGAACGCTTTTCCGGCAGTTTCACTCAGCAAGAGCCGATCCCGGAGGCGGGGATTGAGGCGGCGATTGCTGTTTTGCGCCATGGCCGTTTGCACCGCTACAACACCGCGCCGGGCGAGACTGCGCAAACGGTGCTGCTAGAGCAGGAGTTTGCCGCGCTGACCGGGGCGAAATACGCGCTTGCAGTAGCCTCGGGCGGCTATGCGATGGGCTGCGCTCTGCGGGCGTTGCAGGTGCGGCCGGGCGAGCCGGTGCTGACCAATGCGTTTACGCTTGCGCCCGTGCCGGGGGCGATTGCGGCAGCGGGCGGGCGGCCGGTTTTCATCGAGACCACGCAAGACCTGACGCTGGATTTCGATCATATGGCGCAGATGGCGCGCAGTACCGGTGCGCGGATCCTGATGCTCAGCCATATGCGTGGGCATCTTTGCGATATGGAAGCGCTAAGCGCCCTCTGCGCGGCCTTAGGTGTGACGATCGTCGAGGATTGCGCGCATACGATGGGCGCGTCGTGGAGGGGCACCGCCTCGGGCCGTTACGGGCGCATTGGTTGCTATTCGATGCAGACCTACAAGCATATCAATTCCGGCGAGGGCGGGTTTTTGATCTCGGATGATGCCGAGTTGATGGCACGGGCGGTGCTTTTGTCCGGCAGCTACATGCTTTACGCCAAACACACCGCCGCCCCGCCGCCCCAGGTTTTCGAGGCGATAAGGCTTGATGTGCCCAATGTCTCGGGGCGGATGGACAATCTGCGCGCCGCTATACTGCGCCCGCAACTGCTGGAATTGAGCCAGCGCGTGGCCCGCTGGGCGGCGCTCTACGGCGCCTTGGAAACAGGACTGCAAGATACGCTGGGCCTGCGCCTGATCCCGCGCCCGGACGAAGAGGTCTTTGTCGGCTCGTCGTTCCAGTTCCAACTGAACGGTTGGTCCAAGCCGCGCATCGGGGCCTTTTTGACCCGCACTATGGCGCGCGGGGTGGAGTTGAAATGGTTTGGCGCCGATGCCCCCGTCGCCTTTACCAGCCGCTACGATCACTGGCGCTACGCCGATCCCGCACCCTTGCCGCAAACCGACCGGATCCTGTCCGGTCTGATAGACATGCGCGTGCCACTGACCTTTTGCGTCGAAGATTGCCAGCAGATCGCGCGGATCATCCGGGCCGAGGTCTTGGCAGTGGGGCAGGGACCCGAACCCGAAGCGGCGGCCTTGCCGGTCATTCAATGATAAACCTACGGAGCCGCAAATGATTAAAATGGCCGCGCTCGTTTTTGCGCTCGCGGCCACCGCGCTCGTCGCCTTTCACTTTGCGATTCTGCTTGGTGCGCCTTGGGGGCATTTGACGATGGGCGGGCGCTGGCAGGGCGCGCTTCCCATGCCTGCGCGGCTGCTGTCCCTTCTCTCGATGCTCCTTTTGGGCGGCATGGCCTATGCCGTCCTGTCTGCGGCCCAGATGACCCGCTGGACCCCGCCGCGCTGGCTGAAATTGGGTATTTTGGGGTATATGATCGTAGCGATTGCCGTGCATGTCGCCACCCCCTCAGCGCCCGAACGCGCGCTTTGGCTGCCGGTCATCCTTGTCATGACGGCGGCTTTGCTGATCGTCATCTGCAAGCGCCCACCGAACCCCGGTGCAGGGTCATAAACCCCCGATACCTGAGGGAAACAGTAGACTGAAACCTTTGAGATTTGGTATATTTTCGCTTGGGCTTTGGTTGACCCTGCCACCCGCTCAAGGTAAACGGTCACCGATGCCATCGGCCCTTTGAACGGGCCCATGCGCCCCTATAGGCCAGAAGAAGGAGCCCCTCGTGGACAACCCTCTGCTCAGAGAATATCTGCCCATCCTGATCCTCCTTGCTTTGGCCATTGGCCTTGGCGTGGTGCTGATCCTGGCCGCAGCCCTAATCGCTGTGCGCAACCCGGATTCGGAAAAGGTCTCGGCCTATGAATGCGGCTTTAACGCCTTTGACGATGCGCGGATGAAGTTTGACGTGCGCTTTTACCTCGTCTCGATCCTGTTCATCATTTTCGATCTTGAAGTGGCGTTTCTCTTCCCCTGGGCTGTGGCATTTGGCGACATATCCATGACGGGATTTTGGTCGATGATGGTGTTCCTGGCGGTGCTGACCGTGGGCTTTGCCTATGAATGGAAAAAGGGAGCCTTGGAATGGGCGTGATGCCAGATACGGGTTACACGGCGGCGAACACGGCCGGACCGGACCGCGCAGTCGCGACGGCCTCGCTGAACCGCGAGTTGCAGGACAAGGGGTTCCTCCTGACCACCACCGAGGATATCATCAACTGGGCCCGCAATGGTTCCTTGCATTGGATGACATTTGGTCTGGCCTGCTGTGCGGTCGAGATGATGCATACCTCGATGCCGCGCTACGATCTGGAACGTTTCGGCACCGCGCCGCGCGCCTCTCCGCGCCAGTCCGACCTGATGATCGTGGCTGGCACCCTGACCAACAAGATGGCCCCCGCGCTGCGCAAGGTCTACGACCAGATGCCCGAGCCGCGCTATGTCATCTCGATGGGCAGCTGCGCCAATGGCGGCGGCTATTACCATTACTCCTATTCGGTTGTGCGCGGCTGCGACCGGATCGTGCCGGTCGATATCTATGTTCCCGGCTGCCCGCCCACCGCCGAGGCGCTGCTTTACGGTATCTTGCAGTTGCAGCGCAAAATCCGCCGCACCGGCACTTTGGTTCGCTGAGGGTTGGACATGTCAGAAAAACTGAACGCCCTCGCTGGCCATCTGACCGCCCGCCACGGCGATAAAATCGCGGCCAATATCGCTTTTGACGAGCTGACCTTAACGGTTGGTTTGGGCGATCTGGTCGCGCTGATTGCAGACCTAAAGGATGATCCGGTCTGCAAATTCAACATGTTGATCGACATATCAGCGGTGGATTACCCCACGCGCCCCGAGCGGTTTGAGATCGTCTATCTCTTCTTGTCGATGTACACTAACGCCCGCATACGCCTGAAGACCCGCGTGGACGAGCAGACCATGGTGCCCTCGCTGACGGATGTGCATCCTTCGGCCAACTGGCTGGAGCGCGAAGTTTTCGACATGTTCGGCGTGATCTTTTCGGGCCACCCGGACCTGCGGCGCATCCTGACGGACTATGGCTTTCGCGGCCACCCTCTGCGAAAGGATTTCCCGACCACGGGCTATACCGAAGTGCGCTATGACGAGGCCGAAAAGCGGGTGGTGTACGAGCCGGTCAGCCTGACCCAGGAATATCGCCAGTTCGATTTCATGTCCCCTTGGGAGGGCGCGCA
>CAIYZT010000235.1 GCA_903930735.1 uncultured Paracoccaceae bacterium
GCGCGCGCCGCTCCCGACGGTTATACGGTCATGATCTGCTTCGACGCGATGCTCATCACCAATCCGCACATGTACTCGAACATGACCATCGACCCGGTAAAGGATCTGCTGCCGATCTCCTCGCTGGTGGTGGCGGGCAGCCTGTTCCTGGTGGTGAACCCCTCGCTTCCTGTCAGAGACTTCAAGGAGTTCATCGAATACGCCAGAAATGCGTCACCGCCGCTGGCGTTCGCCTCGGGGGGCAATGGCAGCCAGCACCAGATGTCCATGGAATTGCTCAAGTCGCGCGCGGGCATCAACCTGCTGCATGTTCCCTACAAGGGTGGCTCGCCGGCAGCCACGGCCGTGATGGGCGGGGAAGTCCCGGTGATGTTTGCCGGCTCCGTCAACGCCCCGCAGATCAAATCAGGAAAGTTGCGCATCCTTGCCGCCACCGGCAGCAACCGCTCGCCGCTGTTCCCCGACACCCCGACCATCGGTGATCTCTATCCCGGCTATCAGATATCGACCTGGATGGGCCTGTTCGGCCCGGCCCGCCTGCCGGAGCCTGTCACGGCGAGGCTGCGCGGCGAGATCAGACGGGTACTGGCGATGCCCGATGTCAGGGATCGGCTCAATGCAGCAAGCTCCCTGGATATCTATTCTTCGACCCCCGAGGAGTTCGCCGCCGTAATCCGCACCGACCATGAGAAGTACGGCAAGCTGGTGAAGCAGATCGGCCTCAAGGCGGACTAGATCCGGCCGCGCGCCTGTGACTAGACAAAGTACAGAATCGCGCCGGAACACCTGCGGCGCCACTCACGGTATCCTAAGGTCCCAACTTAAATCTGCGATTGCAACCGTGAAATATTGTTCTCATTGCGGCGAACCGCTTGCCTTCCGTGTGCCCGATGGGGACAACCTGCCGCGCCACCTCTGTGACGCGTGCGGAACGATTCATTACGTCAATCCGAAAATGGTGATCGGATCGCTGCCCGAGTGGGAGGACAAGATCCTGCTTTGCAGACGTGCCATCGAACCTCGGCGCGGCTACTGGACTCTACCCGCCGGGTTCATGGAACTGGGCGAGTCTGCCGAGCAGGCGGCGATTCGCGAAACGCTGGAAGAAGCCAACGCCCGCGTCGAACTGACGGGCCTTTTCACGCTGCTATCCGTGCCGCACGTGGACCAGGTGCACATGTTCTTCCGTGCACGACTGCTCGACCTGAATTTTTCAGCCGGGACGGAAAGCCTCGAAGTCGCCCTGTTTCGGGAACAAGAAATCCCATGGGAGGAGATTGCGTTTCGCACGGTGCAAACCACATTGGAGCACTTCCTCGCCGACCGCAGCAGCGGCGAATTCAAGGTTCGCTCTGCTGCTCTGCTGCCCCAAGGTATCAAAAAGGCTTAAGCGTTCCCTGCGTTGCGCAAGCCGGGTTGCCCCGCGGGTTTCCCCGGCTATTGAATTCGAAAACGCCCCATTCCCCTGCTCAGTCCGTTGCCGAAATCTTGTGAATGGAAAGATCGGCGCCGTTGAATTCCTCCTCCGCATCCAGCCGCAGGCCCACCGTGGATTTCAGGATGCTGTAGACGATGGTGGCGCCGACCAGCGCCACCAGAATGCCGATGACGGTCCCGGTCAGCTGCGACATGAAAGAGACTCCGCCCAATCCTCCCAGCGCCTTGGTGCCGAATATTCCCGCAGCGATCCCGCCCCAGGCCCCGCACAGGCCATGCAGCGGCCACACGCCGAGCACGTCGTCGATGCGCCAGCGGTTCTGCGTAAGAGTGAACATGTAGACAAATATGAAACCGGCGGCCGCCCCGACCACCAGCGACCCGATGGGGTGCATGACATCCGACCCGGCGCAGACCGCGACCAGGCCCGCCAGCGGGCCGTTGTGGACGAATCCCGGGTCATTCTTTCCGGCCACCAGCGCGGCCAGCGTCCCACCGACCATGGCCATCAGGGAATTCAAGGCCACCAGGCCGCTGACCTTGTCCAGGGTCTGGGCGGACATGACATTGAACCCGAACCAGCCCACCGCAAGTATCCACGCGCCCAGCGCCAGAAAAGGGATGCTGGAGGGCGGGTGCGCGGTCAGCACCTTTCCGTCCTTGGAATAACGGCCGCTGCGCGCGCCCAGGAACAGCACCGCGACCAGGGCTATCCATCCCCCAACGGCATGCACCACGACGGAGCCGGCAAAATCATGAAACTCCTCGCCGAAGCTGGCTTTCATCCAGGCCTGAATGCCGAACTGCTGGTTCCAGGCAATGCCTTCGAAAAAGGGATAGATGATGCCAACAATGAACGCGGTCGCCGCCATCTGCGGATAAAACCTGGCCCGTTCCGCGATGCCGCCGGAGACGATCGCGGGCGTGGCCGCGGCAAAGGTGAGCAAAAA
>CAIYZT010000236.1 GCA_903930735.1 uncultured Paracoccaceae bacterium
CCAACTTCATCAGCGCCTACAACTTCGGCCAAAGACTGAAGACCCTCAAAGGCCTAAAACCTTACGAGGTCATCTGCAAACAATGGACAATTGAACCCGAAAAGTTAATCCTAAACCCTATCCATCAAATGCCAAGACTGAACACCTAGACCGTGTGCAGGTAAAGGTCGAAATCGACCTCGCTGACGGTGCGGTTCACGCGCTTGTACTCAGCCGCTTTCACGGCGGTAAAGGTGCGGTGCATATCGGTCCCGAGGGCCTGCTTCAGGAAATGCGAGTCCGTTGCAGCGGCGATGGCCGAGCGCCAGTCAACTGGAATTTCCACTTTAGAAACAGCGTCATAGCCGTTGCCCGAAACCTCGGGGCCGGGGTCGATCCGGTGTTTCAGCCCGTGGCGGATACCCGCCAGAACCGTGGCCGCGACCAGATAGGGATTGGCATCCACCCCCGCCGGGCGATGCTCGATCCGGCGCGCGCGGATATCGCCCGCCGGGATGCGCAGTGCCACCGAGCGGTTGTTGACCCCCCAGGTCGGCGAGACCGGGGCATAGCTTTGGCTGGCGAAACGGCGCCAGGAATTGGCATGGGGGGCAAAGACCAGCATGGATTCGCCCATGGTCTGGATCAGACCGCCCAGAGCATGGCGGATCGTGTCGTTGTATTGGCCCTCGACGGGCTCCACGAAGACATTCCTGTCCGCGGCGTCCAGCATCGAGACGTGGAAATGCATGCCGGAGCCGGCGTAATCCTCGTTCGGTTTAGCCATGAAACAGGCGGTGACCCCGTGCAGCCGCGCGTGCATGCGCACCAGACGTTTCAGCCGCATCAGATCATCCGCGGCCTGCATCACATTCTCGCGGTAATGCAGGGTCATCTCATATTGGCCGGGGGCGAATTCGGAAATCAACGTTTCGGCCTTGATCCCGGCGGCCTTGGCCCCGGCATAGATATCGTTAAAGAGCGGCAACATGCCCTGCAGCTGATCGACCGAATAGACGTCGGTTTTGGTATTGGCGCGCCCGTCCAGAACGTCGCGGGCGGGGATCATCTTGCCCTTGGCGTCGCGTTCATTTGCGAGCAAGAAGAACTCCAGCTCAAAGGCGGCGGCGGGGAAAAGTCCCTCAGTGGCCAGGGCATCGACCTGGGCCTGCAGCGCGTGGCGCGGGTCCGATGACATCTGGCTGCCATCCAGATTATAGAGCGACATGAAGACCTCGCCGCGGGCTGGGTTGGTGCCGGTCAGGGGCACCAGCGTGCCGGGGATCGGCCAGGCGCGGCGGTCGCCGTCGCCCTGATCCCAGATCAGCCCGGTTTCATGCACATCCTCGCCACAGATATCAAGGCCAAGGATCGAGATCGGCATATGCCGTCCGCCCTTGTAAATAGACAATAATTCATGCCGCCGGATGATCTTTCCACGGCCAATTCCGTTCGAATCGTGCAAGACGATATCGAAGGCTTCGATCTGCGGATGGGCGGCCAGAAAGGCCTCGGCCTCGGCAAAGGTGGAGCCGGAGGGGCTGGTCTGGTCGGTCATTTGGTCTCTCGCAGGAAAAGGTCGGATACGACTTCGTCAAAGGCGGCGATCAGGCGGTCCACTTGGCGGGTCTTGGTTGCGGGGCTGATCAGCATCATGTTGTGGAAGGGCGCGATCAGGCAGCCCCGATTCAACAGGGCGGTATGCAGGGCGCGTTCTAGCTGGGGCTGATGGGCGGCGGCGGCCTCGGTGCCGTTGTTCAGCGGGCCGGGGGCGCAGATAAATTCTACCCGCGCGCCGACGCGCATGACGTGCCAGGGCGCGCCGGTGCGGGCGATGGTCGCGGCCAGACCAGCCTGCAAGCGGGCGGCGAGCCGTTCCATATGGTCATAGTTTTTGCGCGTCATCACCTCGCCCAACGTGGCGCGCAGGCAGGCGAATTGCATCGGATTGCCGGACAAGGTGGTTCCCATGCCGGAATGGCCGCTGGACCGCGCGGCATAGGCGACGGCGTAGCGTTCGGCCATCGCCTCGGTCATGCCCCAAACGGCGGTGGGCATGCCGCCGGCCACGCATTTTCCGATCACGAACATATCGGGAATCAACCCGTGAACGCGCGTGTAGCCGCCAAGGCCGGAGGAAATGGTATGGGTCTCGTCGATGATCAGCACCGCGCCATATTGGCTGGCAAGCGCGCGCAGCCCGGCGTGAAAGCCGTCATGGGGCAGGACCATGCAGGAATTGGTCATCACCGGCTCGGTCAGGATCGCGGCAACATCGCCCTTGGCGAGCGCCGCCTCGACCCCGGCCAGATCGTTGAATTCGCAGGCCACAGCGCCTGTGGTCAGATCGGCGAACTGGCCCAAAAGCCCGGCGCGGTTTTGGGTCACGCCGCCCGAAAGCTCGACCATCGCGTCATCCACGGTGCCATGATAGCAGCCGTTAAAGACAAGGATCTTGGGCCGGCCGGTCACCGCCCGCGCCACCCGGATCGAAAAGCGGTTGGCATCGGTGGCTGTGGTGGCGATCTGCCAGCGGTAGGGGCCAAAGCGGTGGTTCAGCAGGTGCCCGGCGGCCAGCGCGTCTTCGGTCGGCAGCATATAGGTCAGCCCGCGCCGCGCCTGCGCCCGGATCGCCTTGGCCACCGGTTCGGGCGAATGGCCAAACATCGAGCCGGTATCACCGAGGCAGAAATCATCCAGCTCGTAGCCGTCGATATCCGTGATCCGTGCGCCGGTTGCCAGCGCGATCATCGGCAAGAACGGCATCGGCCAGTCTTTCATCCAATGCAGCGGCACACCGTCCAGAAAGACACCCGCCCCCTTGGCCGCCGCCTTGGATTTTGGCCGACCCGCGGCGAAGCGTTTGGCCTCGCGCCGGGCGAGGTTTTCGAGGCGGTCCAAAGGCACCCCGGCAATCATCGTATCAGTCATGGCGAGGCTCCCCGCAGGATATGCCGCTTTATGCCAAGTATTTTGATCAAATCAAAGACGGCAAAAGCGGAAAATCAGCGTTTAACGCGCACTTCGATCATTCTGGGGCCTTCGCAGGCTTGCGTCAGGGCCCAGGTCAGCGCCTCCGGCTCCTCAGGGATAGAGGTGAAGGGCAGATTGCAGGCGGCGGCAAAGGGCTCCATCCGCAGGGGCGAAGGGGTGCAGCCGATCACCTCGGTATTGGCAAAGCGCATCGCGTCGGCGATTTCCTTATAGGCGGCGTTGTTCCAGACGAGAAAGGTGATCGGCAGTTTTTCATCTACGGCCGTGCGCAATTCGCCGGGGCTGAACTGCAATCCGCCGTCGCCGATCAGGCAGACAACCGGCGTGCCGGGCTGGGCCAGCGCCGCGCCAACCGCCGCGCCGGGGCCAAAGCCAAGCGCGCCGTAGCCGGTGGCGGCGTTGAACCAGCCGCCCGCGCGGTCGTGGTCATAGTAGAGGTTGCCCGCATAGACGGGCTGCGTGCTGTC
>CAIYZT010000237.1 GCA_903930735.1 uncultured Paracoccaceae bacterium
ATCCGACCGGTTCCTCGCCTTTCAGCTTGCGCCAAAGCCCAGTGAGCCGTTTGCGGATCGTGCTTTCATCCGGCACTTCCCCCGACCGCGAGTTCTGAACGAACCACTCCTGCACCAAGGCGATCATCGCCGTTTGGGAATCGGGCACTCCCTTGTCAAAGATGTACTTGGTCAACCAGGCATACATCGCATCCCAATCATAGCGCGGGTTCGCACCCGTGTTCGACGCCGGTCGGCGCAAAAGGTCGCGGTCTTCTTCGAACTGCTGCAACGGACCTGCCGCCAGTAGAAGGTCCGATGATCGGATTGGCAGACCATCGGGCGGGTCGGTCACCTTCAGCCACGTCTTGCTTCCGGGCGGCTTGACCCGTTTCAACCGGCATTGTTCATCGCTCGGCCCATACCTGCGGAACATTGGCATCAGTTCCGCAATCGGAACTTCGACCAATCCCGCGACGGTCTCGTCGCCGCAGCTGACCGGCGCGATCCCCGCCACCACCTGGAGATGCCCCTCCACAGCCCAACCAGCGACATCGGCCGGATGGCAGCCCCATCGCGCAGAAATCTCGTAAATCGAATAGAAAGCGACAGGCGGCAAAGGCATCAACGAACTCCAATCTGACATGCGGAATCTCACGGCCAAAGCCGTCAGACGCGGGTTAAAAAACCCGCTGTGCCATGCACGCGGGCGCGACTCAGTACAGAGCATGTCGTCGAGCTAAACTGCCTGTAAGCCAACGCTTCACCTCGTTGGGTGAAGTCAGCTGGCGCCTCTTCGTTTTTTTGATTCTTGTTGACTGCTCGCGGCAAGTTTACGCAGCCGAAGGGCGAGTCTGCAACACCAATCCCGTGAGGTTCGGCCCCCACAAGCGGGGTTCCGGCGAACACAGTCGAACGTCGGCGGAACGCTACCGGAACCGGTCATTCCGACAATTCCGCTCGTTTCAAAACCGGCGAAACACCCCCGAGCGCCGGTCAATGGGACCTGCCGGGTAGGATCGCGCATTGCCGCCCCGTGACCCGCGCCTTCGCAAGCGACTATGAGGCTCCCGATTGCAGCATGCCGGGCCTCTCCATCGGTATCATTTGCCTGAAACACCAATGAAATAAGGGGTGGAATGGAGTTGAGAGTTTCAATTCCGGTCTCTGCCTGTATTCCGCCCCTCGCGATCTGCTTCCCTGACCCTGCCCCAGAAAGAGGGCGGGAAGAAATCGGAGCAGTTCATGACACACCCCCAACCCGTGGCGGCATTTGAGCCGTTGAACCTTTTGGCTGACTGGATCAGCCGGGAGCAGCTGGCAGGCGAGCTGGGCCTCACGTCCGACACGCTCGCCAGGTGGGAGGCACGGCGGGTCGGGCCGCCATGCACACGCATAGGGCGAAAGGCTCTGTACCGGCGCGCATCTGTGCAGGATTGGATCAGGGCGCAGGAACAGGTGCATCCCGTCCGCAAAGTGCGGGGGCGGCCATGATCGCCCAATCCCACATTTCCACCTGGCTCGCTGACCGCCTTGTCGAGGCCCGCACCGTCGTTGCCGATGTCGCCCGCCATAGCGATCACCTGGTCGGACTGGCCTGCAATGTCCTCGCCTTCCACGGCGAAACTGCCACCGAACGCAAAGATGCCCGGGTGTTGCTGTTGGTCATTGAAGCAAGGCGACCGGTACGACGCGCTCAGCGCGAGGATACCAACCGATGGGTCACGCCATGACCCGGCGCAACACACCCGAGGCCGACCTGCAACGCTCGGTAGCTCAGGCACTGCGCTTTGCCCTGCCCCGCACGGCTATCATCCATCACTGCGCCAATGAGGTGACCGAAGCCGGTCCCCGCGGTGCCAAACGCCAGGCGATCCTCGTCGGCATGGGCGTGCATGCGGGGTTCGCCGATCTGATGGTGCTTCATGACGGCCGTGTCCTGTTCTTTGAGCTGAAGGCACCGAAGGGCCGCCTGCGCCCCGATCAGGAGGCTTTTCGCGATGCGGTGCAGGCACAGGGCTTCGGCTGGGCGCTGGTGCGCAGTCTCGACGATGCGCTGGGCGCGCTGGCGGATCATGGCTTCACCAGCCGCGTCCGCCCAGCGCGGAGGGTCGCGCCATGAGCCACAAGGCAACCGTCTGGGCCATTCAGCAACGCGGGTTGAAACCTGCCACCAAGATCGTGCTGTGGTTCCTGTGTGACCGGCACAATCCGGACTTCGGCTGCTTTCCGACGCAGGCGCGGCTGGCGGACGATGCGGAAATGTCGATCTCGGCGCTAAATGAACACCTCGCCAAGCTGCAGGAATTGCGCCTGATCCACCGCGTTCGGGCGCAGGATCCCCACACCCACAAGCGCCTGGCGACACGCTACATCCTGGGGTTTGAGGATGGCTTTCCACCAGAGCCAACTCCGGAAACCGAAGAAGGCTTTACGGGAACGGACGAGGAACAAAACGCCGACCCAACTCCGGAATCCGGACATGGAGCCATCTCCGGATTTCCGGCAAAGCCATCTCCGGATTTTGCCCAAAGCCATCTCCGGAATCCGGAGATTAACCTTGTAAGAGAACCCCTAAGTAAACCTGTAAAGGAGGAGGAGGATGCGCGAGCGCGAGATTCCGATTTTGATCGGTTTTTCGCAGAACTGCTGAACGCGCTGGGCTTTGCCGCAAAGGCCACCCTGCCCGCCTGGTGGCACGGATCGCCAGCACGGCTCCATGTGCAGCGCTGGCGGGATGACCTCGGGTTGACCGAGGACCGGATCGTTGAGGTCGCCACCGAAAGCCGGGGCGATCATCCCAACCCGCCCGATGGGCCCAAGGCTCTCGACCGGTTCATGGAGCGCGCCGCCCAGCGCGATGCACTGGCTGCTGCAGCAACCACCAACGGCAAGAAACCCAACCGGCGGTCCAAATGCGAGGTGAAGCCGCCCCTCAGCGATGACGAAAAGGCGGCGTTCTACGCCAAAATGGTCAATGCCGACGGCTATCTGCCCCAAAGCGTGATCAGCAACACCATCCGTGATGCGATGCTGATGCGGGGCCTTGTCACGCCCGAACGCCTGCGTCAGCGGGGAGTGCGGTGAATGGCATGGTGTCACGTCCCCGGCACGGATTGTCCCTCTGCGCAGGCGGCGGAGGCCTTGATCTGGGCGTCATGTTGGCCGAACCCGGATATCACACCCGCGCCTTTGTCGAATAGGAGGACTGGCCCCGCACGGTCCTCATCGCCGCCCAGCGCGCCGGATACTTTGCACCCGCCCCAATCTGGGACGATCTGCGAAGTTTCGATGCCTGGCCCTTCCGCGGGGCCTTCGATGCCGTCCTCGCCGGGTATCCCTGCCAGCCCTTCAGCGCTGCCGGAAAGCGTGCCGGTGCCGACGACCCCCGCCACCTCTGGCCCGAGGTCGCCCGCGTCATCGTCGAGTGCGCCCCCGAATGGGTGTTCCTCGAAAACGTCGCCGGTCACGTCACCCTCGGCCTTGAACCCGTGCTGCGAGAGCTTTGGGGCATGGGCTACACGCCTGCGGCGGGCCTGTTCTCTGCGGCAGAAGTCGGTGCGCCGCACCAGCGGTTGCGCATCTTCATCCTGGCCCACACCGATGAGCCTGCATCCTGGCACGGCCAACTACAACCCGGCCGGGAACAGCGATTTTACCCGCAAGGCGGAAGCGCTGGCGCTGGGCATCACCAACTGGTCGACGCCGAAGGGATCGGATGGCGCGAAGGGTGGTCCGGGCCAGAGCTGTGGCACGGGCGGGATGCCTCCTCTGCCAGCGCAAGCGGCACAATGGCAAACACCAGTGGCAGACGACCAGGTCGATCGGCTGCGCGGCAAGATCAACTGCCGGGGCGAGCCGAAGCTGAGCGCGCAAGCAATCCAGTGGCCGACACCGGCGGCGCAGAACTGGAAGGGCAGCAGTCCCGCCAGCGTGACTCGGGCCGATGGCAAGAGCCGGATGGATATCCTGCATTACCGGGCGGAACAGGGCTTCACCCACCCGGTCCCGG
>CAIYZT010000238.1 GCA_903930735.1 uncultured Paracoccaceae bacterium
CGATGGCTTTTGGCGGCATTAAACCCCAGCAAGATCTGCTTGCCCCGCCGCTCCGCGCGCAGCGACACCCGCCGACGCGCCGATGCGGGCGACATATGCGGCACGCGTAGTTCAAAACCTGTGACGCCCTGCGCACTGAGCGCGCTCTCAATCCGATCGGTGATGAAGGCGGCAAGGCTCTCTTCATCAACATGTTGCAGCTGACACCCGCCACAGTCCGGGACATGACGGCACACAGGCGTCACCCGATGCGGCCCGGCGGTCAAAACACCGGCCGCATCCAGCATATCGCCCGGCGCGGCCTGTGCCGCATAACGGCCAGAGGCGGTGACACCATCGCCCCGCGCGGCGAGCCTCAAAATGGGTTCGCTGCTCATGTTGTTTGCTCCAAAGCTTGGGGGAGTGCCGCGCACAGATCGTCCGCGATCAGCCAAGGCCCGGCGATCTGCGCCGCGCGTCCATGCAGCCAAATCGCCGCTTGCGCCGCTGAAAATCCGTCCAGTCCGCGTGCCAACATGGCCCCGACAATTCCCGCCAAAACATCCCCCGTCCCGGCACTCGCCAACCAAAAGGGCAGATGCGCGGCAAGGGCGGCCCGGCCATCTGGCGCAGCGAGAACCGTATCTGCGCCTTTCAGAACAACCGTCGCACCACACAAGCTGGCCGCCTGCCGCGCGCGATCCACCTTGCTGCCAGACAGAGTGCCAAAGGCGGCCTGAAATTCCCCCTCATGTGGTGTCAGCACACAAGGCACGGCGCGAGACGTCAACTGGTCAGGCGTGATCAAATGCAGCGCATCTGCATCCAGCACCAAAGGAATATCAGTCGCAAGAACCCGATCAAGCAGCGCGCGGGCCGCGTCGCTGCGGCCAAGGCCCGGCCCAATGACAAGCGCCCCGGTTCGGCTGTTAGCCAGCGCCGCATCAATGGATCGGTGCACGACCGATAAGGGGATTTGGGCGAAGGCCCCAGATTGCGCCCCAGCCAGCACCACATAACCCGCGCCACTGCGCGCGGCAGCCGTTGCGGCAAGGGCCGCCGCGCCGCCCATCTCCCCAGCAATCACGGTGACGAGCCCACGCGTATATTTATGATCGGCAGCCGTCGGGCGCGTAAGGCGCGGACGCGCGACAACCGACAGGGCGCTCTGTGCCGCAATCCCAATATCGGCGCAGATGACATGGCCGCACAGCCCCGCAGAAGGATGGAGAAGATGGGCCGGTTTCAACGCCCCCAAGGCGATGGTCACATCGGCTTTTATAGCCCCAAAATCGGCCCCATCATCACTGCCCACCCCGCTTGGCACATCGGCCGCGAGGACAAAGTCCGCCTGCTGCCGCAATCGAGCAAGCTGGCCAGCAAGCCCTGCGTCCAATGGCCTATCGAGGCCTGTGCCAAAAACCGCGTCCAACAGCACGGGGGCGGGCGCGGCTCTGTCGAGCGTCTCAACACAACCCGACCATGCTGCGCGCGCGCGCCGCGCCACATCTGTTTTGGGCTCCCCAAATGCCGCAACACGCACATCAAG
>CAIYZT010000239.1 GCA_903930735.1 uncultured Paracoccaceae bacterium
CCAATACCCTGCTCGGGATGGAGGGGAACGACAAACTGACTTGCGCGAGCGGCTCGGATATTCTGACCGGCGGCATTGGCGCGGACCAGTTCATCTTTACCGCGATCACGCCGGGCACTGATGTTATCACCGACTTCAACGCGGTGGATGGCGGTGCGAACGAGGGCGATAAATTGGTCTTTGTGGGCATGCTCAAAGGCGGGTTCACCTATCTGGGGACCGGCGCCTTTACCGGCGGGTCGAACAATACCGATCAATTGTCAAAATACGGTTCCTGTTGAACGCTCTGGAATCTGGATACTGGGCAGGAGCGGAAAATAAAATGGATTTTCAAGGTTCGTCAACATCTTGGCCCGTTTCACGAAGGCAAAATCCATTTTCGAGGGTGACGTTCTGTTCGGCTCCGGGATCGACATCGGCTCGATCTCTTTTGTCGAGTTCATCATGACCTTGGAAGAGGAATACGATCTGGAGATCGATGTTGACGCCCTGGATGCCAGCATAAAAACCGTTGGTCAGTTGTACGCCCGGCTGAGCGCGGCCTTAAGGGCCGCCCTATTCCGCCCTATTCCGCCGGATCGAGCTGCGGTTTTGCCTTGGGCTGGGACTTGCTTCGCACCCAAGCCAACTGCGCCTTAGCCCGCCGTTTGATCACGGTTGGCGCGGTGATCATCACCGGCACCATCACCAAGGTCAGCAAGGTCGAGAACAAGAGCCCCGACACCAGCGCCGCCGACAGATGGGTAAACCACGACCCCGACAGCCCGCCCATCACGATCTCGCGGCGGATAAAGTCAAACTCGATGTTCAAAGCCATCGGAATAACGCCGCCCGCCGTCACGATCGCGGTCAAAAGCACGGGCCGGATCCGCTGGGCGCAGGTCAGCAGCATGGCCTTGACCGGCTCCACCCCATCATCGCGATTATAGTGGTTATAGGTGTCGATCAGAACGATGCCGTTCTTCACCACGATCCCGGTCAAAGCCACGATGCCAAGGCCGGTCATGATGGCTGAAAAGCTCATGCCGGTGATGACCATGCCCAAAAGCACCCCGGCAATCGACATGATCACCGTCGAGAGCGTGACCAAAACCTGATAGAAGCTGTTGTATTCAATCAGCAAAATCAGAAAGATCAGGAACATCGCGGCAGCGAAGGCTTTCACGATAAAGGCGTTGGTCTCGTCCGTCTGTTCGGCCGCGCCGCCAAAGACGATCTGCAGATCGCCCGGCCAGGTCTGCGCCTCGGTCCAAGCCTTGACCGCCGCCACCTTTTCGTCGGCCTTCAGGTCCGGCTCCAGATTGGCCGCCACATCCATCGCGTAAACGCCGTTGCGACGCGTGATATTGCCGACCTTTGGCTCAACCGTGCGGGTGATGAAATTGGACACCGGGATCAGCCCCGCCGCCGTCACGATCCGCATCGAATCCAGCGCGTCCAGCGAGCGTTGATCGACCGGCAGGCGCACCATGATGTCCAGCTCGTCCGAGGCATCTTCGGGCCGGTACGAGCCGATCCGCACCCCATCCGTCACCAGTTGCACATAAGGCCCCAGATCGCGGATCGAGACCCCGTATTTTGAAGCCTCCGCCCGGTCAAAGGCCAGTTTCCACTCAATACCCGGCGCGGGGCGCCCGTCTTCGATGTCGATGGCGCCGCCCAGATCGTTTTCGATAAAGCTGCGCAGCTTGGCGACAGAAGGCGCCAGATCGGCCAAAACCGACGACTCAACCCGTAGATTGATCGCCTTGCCCGCCGGCGGCCCGCCCTCTTGGGCCGAGATCTGAATCTCCAGCCCCGAGATGCCCTTCACCCGTTCCCGAATCTCGGTAAAGATCGTCTCCGCCGTGCCGCGCTGCGACCAGGGTTGCAGCTGCAACTGCAGCGTGCCGATGGTGTCGGGGGGCGAGCCATCGCCGCCGCCAAAGCCCAGGACCACGTCCTGAATCCCCGCGACCTGCAGCACCTGTTCCTGCACTTCCAGCAGCATACCCCTGATTTCAATGGGCGAATAGTTGCCGCGCGTCACGACGCTGACCGTGCCAACCTCGGGTTCTGAGGCGGGGAATGCCTCCATCCCGGTGGGATTCTGGATGTAGTAAAAGAAGGAGAAACCGACCACGGCAAAGCCCGCGCCGAGGGTAAGCAGCGGACGCTGCATCAGTTGCGCCATCATCCGAACATAGACCCCGATCACGCCGCGCACCTTTTGGGGGTCGAACTTGGCCGGGTTCATCACGATTTCTGCCTCGGCATGGGCCTTTTCGTCGGTCTCCTGCTTGGCGATCAGCGCTCCGATCACCGGCATGAAAATCAGCGCCGAAATCAGCGAAGCAACCATGACCACGATCACCACGATGGGCAGATAGGACATGAACTTGCCGATGATGCCGGGCCAGAACAGCAGGGGCACAAAGGCGCCCAAGGTGGTGGCGGTGGCCGAAACCACCGGCACGAACATCTTGCGCGCCGCCATGATGAAAGCATCACGCCGCGGCACCCCCTCGGCCAGCTTACGCTGCGCATATTCCACCACGACGATCGGGTCATCAACCAGAACACCCACCGCGATCACCATGCCGAACATGGTCATCATATTGATGCTGAGCCCCATGAAATTGAGCACCAGAAAGGCCATCATGAAAGAGATCGGGATCGACAGCCCGATCATGATCGCCGGGCGCAGGCCCAGTGTGCCGATGCAGATCACCAGAACCAGCACCACGGCGGTCAAAACGGCAGCCTCCAGCGTGCGGTAGAGGTTTTTGGTGCTGACCGACTGGTCCAGCAGATAGGAATGCCCTACCCCGGCGGGCCAATCCGCCACCATCTTTTCGGTGGTCGCATGGATCAGATCCGAAACCTCGATGATATTGGTGCCGAGCCTTTTGGTCACATCGATGGTGATCGCCGGCTCGCCGTTGACATAGGCATATTCGCTCGCGTCCTTGAAGGTGCGGGTCACGGTGGCAACGTCGCCAAAGGTCACGACGGTATCGCCGACGGTCTTCAGCGGCAGGTTAAAGACGTCCTCGGCCGAATTTATCAGGCCAGGCACCTCAAGGCTGAAAGCGCCCTTGCCGTTGTCCACGGTGCCGCCCGCGACCATCATGTTGTTGCGCGACAGCGCGTCAAACAGCTCGCCCGCCGTCAGCCCATAGGCCTCCAGATGCAGCTGGTCGATACGCACTTCCAGCACCTCATCGCGCGCACCGCGAATTTCGACCTTTTGCACTGAGGGCAGGCTTTCCAGCGCCTCCTTCAGCTCTTTGGCCCGGTTGATCAGTGTGCGTTCGGGCACATCGCCGTAGACCGCGACCGACAGAACCGGGATATCGGTGAAAGAGATTTCATTGATGCTGGGCTCGTCTGCATCGCTCGGCAGCTCGTTTGCAATGCCGTCCATCTTAGCGCGGATATCGCTAAGCGCTTGATCCTTATCGGTATTGACCGAAAACTCCAGAAAGACCGAGACATGGCCCTGGCTCGCGGTTGTGGTGATATTCTCCAGCCCGTCCACGTTATCCAGGCGGTCCTCGACCGGCTTGCCGAGTAGCTTGACCGCATCCGCCGGCGAGATTCCGGTCTGACTGATCGAGACGTAAAAGAACGGAATGTCGATCGAAGGAAAGCTTTCCTTGGGCATCGAACTATAAGCGACCGCGCCGCCAGTCAGCAGCATCAGCATCACCGCGATAACCACGCGGGGCATCCGCAAAATGCTTTCGATAAAGTTAACCATGCTGCGCCCGCCCTTTTGCCTAGATCACTTCTCGTTCGTGGCAGCGACTTGCTGCCCGTCCGTCACATATTCCTGCCCCAGAACGATGACATCCACCGAGGCGGCCAACCCGGAAACCCAGACCCCCTCACGCGTGTCCTGGATGATCGTGATCGGCTGGAAAACCACCTTGCCGTCTTGAACCGTCTGCACGCCCAGATCGCCCTCCGAATCCAGCGTCATGATGGATTGCGGCAGCAGATGCGCCGGAATGGTGCCCAGATCGACCACCGCCTCGGCCGTCAGCCCGTCCTTGATCTGGCCGCCCGGATTGGCAAATTCGATCTCGACCCCAAAGCTGCGGGTCGCAGGGTCGGCGCTGACCGCCACATAGGTGACCGCACCCTTGGCCTTTGAGCCGTTGATGGTCTTGATTTCGGCGGCAAGGCCCAGCCGGGCCAGATCGATCCGCGATTGCGGCACGGAGCCGACAAAAACCATCGGGTCCAACTGCACGATCGACGCGCAAGCCCCGCCAATGCCCAGCGTATCGCCCACTTCGGCCAGCGGCCGCTGAATGACACCGGGCACCGTGGCGCGGATTTCCGTACGCGCCAACTCGGCCAGCGCATTGTCCACGCCCACGGTAGCGGCCTCGTAATTCGCTTCGGCGGCGGATAGATCGGCGGTAAAACCCTCGCCGCTATTGGCCGAAACCAGATCCTTGGCGCGCAGGCTTTCATTGGTTTTCAGATCGGCCTGCGCCTTGACCAGCGCCGCCTCCGCCTGCGCCAAAGCCGCTTTGGCCTGATTGACCCCGGCCTGCCGCGTGCCATTTTCAAGCGTGCAAATCAGATCGCCCACCGCAACGCTTTGCCCCTCCGTCACCGCGACCGACACCACGGTATCAGAGGTCTTCGCCACCGCCGTCACCAAGGCCTTGGCCGCCGTCGCCCCCCGCAACGTCGCACGCAGCGGCATCGGCTGGATGGTAAAGGTTTTTGTCCGCACCGAGCGCAGGGTGCCCTCTTCGTCCGATTTCTCGGCGGCGCGCTCGGCAATCGAGAGGGACGGATCGGTGGCACCTTCGGCATGAGGATGCTCTTTGCCAAGACCAGAGGCCTCGACAGCAGCGGTGATCGGCCCGCCGTCCGCGCCCTCAATCGCCTCGGCCACCGATTTCTCGCCCTGCTCGGGGCCTTTGCCGCCCTGAACAAGCACCCCGGTCAGGAACCAAAGGCCAAATCCGATGATAATGATAAGCGCCAGCCCGTATGATTTCATTGCCTTCATGGTCCGCCCCGGCTCCCGCAATTTCACCGCCCGCAGCCCCGCTGCCTCGTGCTCGGCCTTGGCCGGCGAAAGGCAGGCCTAGCGCCTTTGGACCCAGTTTGTCTTGGATGCGCCTTGCCAATCGGTCAAGCGCACCCGCTTAAATGAAAGCGAAGTCAGTTCCTTCGCCCCTCAAACAGTCATATAGGGCGAGACCGGGGTGATTGCGAGACGAAGATCGGATCTTTCCCGGAATTTTGGAAACTGGCGGGGGATGCACCTGATTGCAGGCCAAAGGCGCGTGGCCATGCGGCGGCGCCGGAAAAACAGTTCTATTTTGGTTGATTTGATGCCGCCACGAGGCATCGAAGTCACTTTTATCTGGCAGGTGCTGATCGGGGCATAGATTACCTCGAACATGGTCGAAAGTTCGCCCAGCGGCACCGAAGCGGCATGCTCCGCCTATGACCGGCTGGACAAAGCTTTGCTCAGGCACCACACCAATTGAAAAGGGGGGCGCGGGATGGCCATCGATCTGATCATCTTTGACTGCGATGGTGTGCTTATCGATAGCGAGATCATCTCGGCGCAAATGCTGGTTGACGCATTGGCGGAACTTGGAGTCAAGATCGACCTGGCCTATGTCGCCCGGCATTTCCTGGGCCGATCCTATCCCACCGTCATGGCGTCGATCCGCAGCGATTTTGGACTGAACTTGCCGCCGGAGTTCGAGGATCAATACCGCGGTCGCCTCATGGCCGCATTCGAGCAGAATTTGACGGTCATACCCCATGTTCGGGATGTCCTGGACCAACTGGCCCTGCCCTATTGTGTCGCAACCTCGTCCAGCCCGAAGCGGGCCGAGCGCTCGTTGCAAATCGCTGGGCTTGAGGCGCCTACCCGCGACAAGCTTTTTACTGCGGCAATGGTCGCGCAGGGCAAGCCTGCGCCAGATCTTTTCCTGCTGTGCGCCAACCACTTTCAGGTTGATCCTGCACGCTGTCTGGTGATCGAGGACAGCGTGAACGGCATCCGCGCCGCCCGTGCCGCCGGCATGCCGGTATGGCGGTTTACCGGCGGCACGCATCTTCGCGGCCGAGCGTTGGACGAGCCCGACGATGCCAGCCCGGACCGCCACTTCGACTCCTTTGACACCTTTTTCGACATGGACCCTGAATTGCGGAGGCTGTCATGACACGCGCCGTCCACGAACCCTCTTTGCATGACGAGGCTGCCCGCGCCGGCTGGCTTTACTATGTTGGCGGCATGACCCAGGACCAGATCGCCACCGAGCTTGGCGTCTCGCGCCAACGCGCCCAGCGCCTTGTCAGCCGTGCCATGGCCGAGGGTCTGATCCAGGTCCGCCTGTCGCACCGGATCAGCGCCTGCCTTGATCTGGAAAACGCGCTTGCCGACAAGTTTCAATTAACCCGATGCCGTGTCGTGCCCACGCTTGGCCCAGGTGGAGACTCCGTCCGCGCCACCTCGCCCGCAGCGGCGGCGGAGCTGGAACGGGTGCTGCGGATGCCCGAACCCAAGGTCATCGCTTTGGGCACGGGCCGGTCGATGCGCGGCATGGTCGACGCGTTGGAGCCGACTGAGGCCGATCAGCACCGCCTTGTGTCCTTGAACGGCAACATCGCCCCGGACGGCTCTGCCAGCTTTTTTGATGTCGTGATGCGCATCGCCGACAAGGTTCGCGCGCCGCATTATCCGATGCCGGTGCCCGTTATCTCGACCACCGCCGAGGAAAACGCCGCCTTCCACGCCCTCGCGCCGGTGCGCCGCGTGGTTGAATTGGCCAAGTCTGCCGATGTGATCTTTGTTGGCGTCGGCCAGATGTCGCATGATGCCCCCCTGCTGGCTGACGGATTTGTGACCCGCGCCGAGTTGGACGAGATGCAGGCGGCTGGCGCCACCGGCGAAGTGGCGGGCTGGGTCTATGATTCGGCGGGTGAATATCTGGAAGTTGGCACCAATCGGCGCACTGGCGGCGTGCGGGTTGCCCAAGGGCTGGCCCGGCCTGCGATCGGCATCGCGGCGGGACCCTCAAAGGTAAAGGCGATTGCTGCAGCGCTGCAATCACGCATTATCAATGGCTTAATTACCGACGAGGCCACGGCAAGCGCCATACTTCAACGCTGATCCTTTCGCGTTTGCAGCGGAAAAAGGGGCTTGACGTAACCGGGGTGTGTATGAGCATTTACCCAGAAGGCGATGTTTTGCTCAATCGCCATCTTGGGAGGTTACACATGAAAACTACTGCTCGCGCGCTGCTTGGCGCGTCGGTGATGCTTGCCTTGACCGGTGCTGCATTTGCTGAAACCACCATCACTGTCGCGACCGTAAACAACGGCGACATGGTCCGCATGCAGGGCCTGATGGACGACTTCTACGCCAAAAATCCCGACATCAAAGTAGAATGGGTGACGCTGGAAGAAAACATTTTGCGCCAGAACGTCACCGCTGACATCGCCACAGGCGGCGGCCAGTATGACGTGGTCACGATCGGTACCTATGAAGCGCCGATCTGGGCCAAGCAGGGCTGGCTGGAAGGTCTGAACGATCTGCCCGCGGACTATGACATCGACGATTTGCTGCCGGCCATCCGTGGCGGCCTGTCGGTTGACGGAACCTTGTACGCTTCGCCCTTCTACGGCGAGTCGTCCTTTGTGAACTACCGCATGGATCTGGCTGAAAAGGCCGGCATCACCATTCCGGACGCACCAACTTGGGACGACATCAAGGCCGCAGCGGCTGCGATGACCGACGCCGAGGCTGGCATCTATGGCATCTGCCTGCGCGGCAAGGCCGGCTGGGGCGAGAACATGGCGTTCCTGACCTCGATGGCAAACTCCTACGGCGCGCGCTGGTTCGATGAAAACTGGGTTCCCCAGTTCGACAGCCCAGAGTGGAAAGCAGTTCTGACAGACTACGTCGAGATGCTGACAAAATACGGCCCACCCGGCGCGTCCAACAACGGCTACAACGAAAACCTGACGCTGTCCTTGCAGGGCAAATGCGCCATGCGTATGGACGCCACGGTTTCGGCTGGCGGTCTGACCGATCCGGCACAGTCCGAGTTTGCGGACAAGGTCGGCTTTGCTCTTGCGCCGGATATGGGCCTTGGCAAGCGGGCAAACTGGCTCTGGGCATGGTCGCTGGCCATCCCGGCGTCGTCGGATGCCAAGGACGCTTCCAAAGCGTTCATCAACTGGGCAACCAACAAGGACTATCTGGCCCTTGTCGCGTCCAAAGAAGGCTGGAGAAATGCGCCTCCTGGCACGCGGACCTCGCTGTACGCCAACCCGGAATATGCAGCGCTACCCTTTGCCAAGATGACCATCGACTCGATCAACGCTGCTGACCCGACCAATCCGACTGTAAAGCCGGTTCCCTATGTTGGCGTCCAGTTCGCAGCGATCCCCGAGTTTGCCGGTCTTGCAACCTCGGTCGGCGAAATCTTCTCGGCCGCTCTGGCCGGTCAGAAGTCGGTTGATGACGCGCTTGCAGAAGCTCAGGCCCTGTCGGTTGCGGAAATGACCTCCGCTGGGTACATCAAGTAAGTAAGCAACGCGAACCCGGCCCCTTCGAAGGGGCCGGGTTTTCCATTCCCGCCCGCGCCTCTCAATTCATCAGGCAGGGGTCCAGCACCGGTTCGACCAATTGGACCAGCCAAATTTTCTGAACTGGAGAGCCTCGTGGCAACGCAATCCTCACGCATCGCCGCTCGTTTGATGGTCGCGCCTTCGGTCATCTTGCTGTTCGTCTGGATGATCGTGCCGCTGGCATTGACGCTTTGGTACTCCTTTCGCATTTACCGCCTCTTGTCGCCCGAACGCAGCGGCTGGGCCGGGTTCCAGCACTACGCCTGGTTCTTGAACTCTCCCGATTTCTGGTTAGCGATCTCGAACACCTTGCTGCTTGTCGGCGGCGTTCTGGCCATCACCGTAATCCTCGGCATCCTCGTCGCCTTGCTGATCGATCAGCCCGTTTGGGGTCAGGGACCGCTGCGTATACTCGTGATTTCTCCGTTTTTCGTGATGCCTCCGGTGGCGGCCTCGATCTGGGAAAACCTGTTCATGCACCCCCAGAACGGCATGTTCGCCTCTTTTGCACAAGGCTTGGGGTTCCAGCCGATCCTGTTTCTGGAATCCTACCCGATGTCATCGGTGATCTTTATCGTGTCCTGGGAATGGCTGCCCTTTGCCGCCCTGATCTTTCTGACCGCGCTGCAATCGCTGTCTTCTGAACAGATGGAGGCGGCCGAGATGGACGGCGCGGGCGCCATGAGCCGGTTTCGCTATATCGTGATGCCGCATATGACGCGCTCGATCACCGTCGTGATCCTGATCCAGACCATCTTCTTGCTGGGCATTTTCGGCGAGATCTACACCACGACCCAAGGCGGCCCCGGCTCTGCCTCCACCACCTTGCCCTATATGATCTTCAAACAAGCCGTGATCGCCAAGGATATCGGGCGCGCAGCAGCGGGCGGGATCATTGCCGTCATCCTTGCCAATATTGTGGCCTTCTTCCTCATGCGCAGCATGGGCAAGAACCTTGACGCCTGAAGGACGCAGAAAACATGGCTCGCACCGTCACCCCGCGTCGCAAACTGTACTTTACGCTTGCTGCCTGGACAGTTGCCTTGCTGATCTTTTTCCCGGTTTTCTGGACCATCCTGACCAGCTTCAAGACCGAAGTAAGCGCCGTCGCCTCGCCGCCGCAACTGTTCACCGCCGATTGGACGCTGGAGAATTACGCCGAGGTCTGGAGCCGCTCGGACTATCCTCGCTTTTTCTGGAACTCGGTGGTCATCTCGGTCGGATCCACCCTTCTAGGCCTGCTCATCGCGATTCCGGCGGCTTGGTCGATGGCCTTTGTGCCCGGCAATAGGACCAAGGACCTCTTGATGTGGATGCTGTCCACCAAGATGATGCCCGCCGCTGCCGTGCTGATCCCGATGTATCTGATCTTTCAGAAAACCGGCCTGTTTGACACCCGCATCGGCCTTGTCCTTGCCCTGATGCTGATGAATCTGCCGGTCATCGTCTGGATGCTTTACACCTACTTCAAGGAAATCCCCGGCGAGATCCTTGAGGCCGCCCGAATGGACGGCGCCAGCCTGCGCAACGAGATCATTTATGTGCTGACACCGATGGCCATTCCGGGCATCGCGTCGACGATGCTGCTCAACATCATCCTCGCCTGGAACGAAGCTTTCTGGACCATCACCCTGACGACGGTAGACGCGGCCCCCTTGTCCGCTTTCATTGCCAGCTTTTCGGCGCCGCAAGGCCTGTTCTACGCGAAACTCAGCGCGGCCTCGACCATGGCCATCGCTCCAATTCTCATCCTTGGCTGGTTCAGTCAGAAACAACTCGTCCGCGGCCTGACCTTTGGCGCGGTGAAGTGAGGCATCATGGGTAAAATTACACTTCACGACGTCCGCAAGAACTTTGGGGCCACCGAAGTGATCCCCGGCATCGATCTTACCATCGAAAACGGCGAGTTCGTTGTCTTCGTCGGCCCCTCGGGTTGCGGGAAATCTACCCTGCTGCGGCTGATTGCCGGGCTCGAAGACACTTCCGGCGGCGTCATATCCATCGACGGGGTGGACGCAACCGCCCTACCCCCGGCCAAACGCGGGCTGGCAATGGTGTTCCAGTCCTACGCGCTTTATCCCCATATGACGGTGCGCAAGAACATCATGTTCCCGCTGAAGATGGCCGGAATGGAGATTGGCGAAGCGACAAGGCGCGCCGATGCCGCCGCCCGCGTGCTGAACCTGACCAACTACATGGAACGCAAGCCGGGGCAGTTGTCGGGCGGCCAGCGTCAACGCGTCGCGATCGGCCGGGCCATCGTTCGCGAACCGGCGGCTTTCCTGTTCGACGAACCCCTGTCCAACCTTGATGCCGCCCTGCGCGTCAACATGCGGCAGGAAATCACCGAACTGCATCAAAGCCTGAAGACCACGATGATCTATGTGACCCATGATCAGGTCGAGGCGATGACCATGGCCGACAAGATCGTAGTTCTGAACGCCGGACGGATCGAACAGGTCGGCTCGCCGTTGGAGCTGTATAACCAGCCCAAAAACACCTTTGTCGCCGGCTTTATCGGCAGTCCAAAGATGAACCTGATCACCGGGCCAGAGGCGGAAAAGCTGGGCGCAGCCACGATCGGCGTGCGCCCCGAACATCTGGATGTGGTCAGCGAAGGCGGCTGGTCTGGCATCGTTGGTCTGTCCGAACATCTGGGCTCGGACACGTTTCTGAAGGTCACCACCGATATCGTGGGCACCCTCAACGTGCGGGCAGGCGGCGAAGTGAGGCTGCGCCACGGTGACCGGGTCAATCTGATCCCGCAAGCGGGCAAGGTCCATCGCTTTGGCGCAGACGGGAAGGCAATGGCATGAGACTGCTGGGAAGACGCGCCTTGATCACCGGGGCCGCGCGCGGCATCGGTTTCGAATTCGCGCGGTCCTATATTGCCGAAGGGGCCACAGTGACCCTTGGCGATGTAAATGAAACTGCCTTGGCCGCGGCCGTGGCCGAACTTGGGCCAATGGCGCGGGCCGCGGTGATCGATGTGGCGGATCAAACTTCGATCGAGGCGGGTTTCGCCGCTGCTATCGCCGATATGGGGGGCTTGGATATCCTGATAAACAACGCCGCGCTGTTTGACGCAGGCCCGGTGGCCGAGATCAGCCGCACCACCTATGACAGGCTTTTTGCGGTCAATGTGGCGGGCACGCTGTTTTGTCTGCAAGCCGCTGCGCGCCATATGATCGCGCATGGCGGCGGAAAGATCATCAACATGGCGTCGCAGGCGGGCCGGCGCGGCGAAGGTCTGGTGGCGGTCTATTGCGCGACCAAGGCGGCCGTGATCAGCCTGACCCAATCGGCGGGTCTGGACCTGATCAAGCATGGCATCAACGTCAACGCCATTGCTCCGGGCGTTGTGGACGGCGCCCATTGGGACGGGGTGGATGCCCTGTTCGCCAGACACGAGAACCGCCCCTTGGGCGAGAAAAAGCGTCTGGTCGGTGCGGCGGTGCCCATTGGCCGGATGGCCACGGCACAAGATTTGACCGGCATGGCGATATTCCTCGCCACGCCAGAAGCGGACTATATCGTCGCCCAGACCTACGGGGTCGACGGCGGAAATTGGATGAGCTGACATGAATGGCGCTACGATGCCCGCCTACGACCGCAAGGCCCTGAAGCCGGGGATCGTGCATATCGGCCTTGGTAACTTTCACCGGGCCCATATGGCGGTCTATCTTGACGATCTTTTTGCCCTGGGTCTGGACCAAACTTGGGCCATTCTTGGCGCCGGGGTTCGCGCCGGAGACGCCCGCATGCGCGCGGCGATGCTGGCGCAGGATTGCCTTTCTACCGTGATCGAGCTTGATCCCAAAGGCCGCAGCGCGCGCCGTATCGGGGCCATGGTGGGCTTTGTCGAGGTGCAGGACGATAACGCCGCCCTTATTGCCGCGATGTCGGATCCCTCTATCCGCATCGTGTCGCTGACCGTCACCGAAGGCGGCTATTTCGTCGATGCGGTCACCGGCCAATTCGACACCAGGGCCCCCGAAATTCTGGCCGATGCCGCCAACCCCCATGTCACCGCCTTTGGCGCGATCATCGCCGCGATCAAGGCCCGCCGCGCCGCCGGAATCGTGCCCTTTGCCGTGATGTCTTGCGACAACTTGCCCGGCAACGGAGAAGTGACGCGCAACGCGGTCACCGGGCTTGCGCGCATGTCCGACCCGGCCCTCGCCCAATGGATCGCCGCCAATGTCGCCTTTCCCAGCGGCATGGTGGACCGTATCACCCCCGCCACCGGCCCGCGCGAGCGCGCCATGGCCGCCGAGTTTGGACTGGCAAACGATCCGGTTCCCGTCACCTGCGAGCCCTACCGGCAGTGGGTGCTGGAGGATAATTTTCCCGCCGGGCGCCCGCAGTTTGAAAAGGTGGGCGTGATATTTACCCGCCATGTCCATGAATTCGAGACGATGAAGATCCGCATCCTGAACGGCGGCCATGCCATTATCGCCTATCCCGGCGGGCTCAAAGGCATCGAATTTGTCCACGAGGCCATGGCCGACCCAACGATTCTGGCCTTTCTGAAAGCCGTGGAAAGCCGCGAGATCCTGCCGATCATTCCCCCCGTTCCGGGCCAGGATCTGACGGATTACCTGCGGCTCATTATCGACCGTTTTTCCAACCCCGAAGTTGCCGATACCGTCCGGCGCCTCTGCCTCGACGGCTCCAACCGCCAGCCCAAGTTCATCATCCCCTCGATCCGCGATGTGCTGGCAACGGGCAAAGATGCCTCGGGCCTGATCCTCTTGTCGGCCATCTGGTGCCGGTATTGCGCCGGATCGGACGAGAGCGGCACGCTGATCGAGCCCAACGATCCCGACTGGAACATGCTGCAGGCCCGCGCGCTGGCCGCTAAATCCGATCCATTTCAATGGACATCAATGTCTGATGTCTATGGCGAACTCGGCCAAAATCCGGCTTTCACCAGACCCTTCGCCGAGGCTCTCGGCCTTGTCTGGTCTCATGGCGTCGAAGCTGCCATGCTCGGCTACATCGGCTGACAAATGCGAACAGCAAATGGATCGCGGCAGAAATCGCTAGGCTAGAGCGAATTGCCTTCAATCCGATTCAGATTGAAGGCAATCCAAGACCAGCACTGGCCGGGAATAGTGCGGTTGCGCTCAACTCGGCGTCGCCGCACCTGTTCCCAATCAGCTCCGGGCTGTCAGCAGGGCAATGGCGCCCTTGAACTCGCGCTGGTGATAGGCGCGTTCATCTTCGCCCAAGCCCGGCCCGCGGCCAAGCTTGCGCGCCTGCTGATGGAAGCCTTTGCCCGCGTCGCCTTGCCCGACTTTGCTGACCACCAGCGAAGCCGGGAACGGCGCGCCGCTGTCGGCGTCGCCGGCCATGGTTGCCTCGAGCGCCTGCGTCACTTTAGCAATGGATCCGGGCAGGTAGAGCCCCACGGCGCGGGCGAGTTGCCCGTAGGCAATCGGCACATCTGTTGGAGACAAGCCCTCCAGATGCACCCGAATTCGATCGCGCAGCACACTGCCTGCCTCGGCGGCCTGCACGGCGGCTCGCGGCGCCGGAATTTCATAGGCAGCACCATCAGCGGCGATTTCTACAGCCCAGACACGCCGGCTGGATCGCATGACCAGCCGGGTCTTTCCCGCATCCGCCCCGGTTCCGGCTTCGGACCGGCTTACAACCTCGCCGGATCGCAGCGCCGCCCGCAGGGTTTCGGCGTCCATCCCCAGACGAGGCGCAAGGTAGTCGGGTGATATCAGGAATTGGCCATCCACACGCTCGATCGCATCTTGTGGGATGGGGCGATACAGCAAGGGGCGCTCCGGCTGTCGCTGCATGTCCGATCCGGTGCTGTAATACGGGGTCACGCCCGAGGCATGGTCAGTCACGTCAATGATGTCGCGTACTTCGGGAACGGCGGCGCGGATCATGTTTTCCACCCCGCCACGCAGCGTTGCGGCAGAGGATGCGCAGCCCTGACACCCCCCCGACATCAGTATGCTGACCACGCTATTGTGCACGTCCGTCACGGTGACATGCCCGCCATGGCTGGCAATCGCAGGGTTAGCCTGACTGTCGAGCACCAACTGGACCGCCACAAGGATTTCGGCATCACTGCGCGGCTGCCCGGCAATGCTGACTTTTTGCCCCAAGGGCGCATCCGGTTGCCCCAGAGCAGCGCGGATCGCTGCGGCAATCGGACGTTTCAGGGCTTCCCAATTGGCGTCCGGCACCTTGATCACGCCGATCACGGCTCCCGAAACATCGACCCGTTGCACGCCCGCAATCGCATCCGGATGCCGCGCCGCGCGATCTTGAGGCTGACATCCTGCGGTGTGGTGACGACAACGGCACCGGTCAGCGGAAAGCTTTGCGCCAGCGTCAACTGCGTGTCGCCAGTGTCCGGCGGCAGATCAAGCACCAGAAAATCCAGTGTGCCCCATTCGACTTCCAGCATGAACATCTGCAAGTATTTCGCCACCATCGGACCGCGCAGAACGGCGGGTTTGTCGTCACCCGTCAGCATCCCCATCGAGATCACCTTGATGCCATGCGCCTGCGCCGGGATGACTTTTCGCAAAGGCGACATTGAGGGGGGCTTGCCGGTTTCGATTCCCAGCATCCCCGGAACACTCGGGCCATAAAGATCGGCATCCACCAGCCCGACACGCGCCCCCATCGCCGCCAAGGCCAAGGCGAGATTGGTGCTGACAGTGCTTTTGCCGACACCGCCCTTGCCGCTGGCCACAGCAATGATCTGGCCGAGGCGCGCCATGCCACGGTCATCGGGCGCGTTGGAGGTTGCTTGTGCCGTCGTCATGAGATTTCCTTTGGGAGGCCAGGCAAAGCCAGCTTCATGCCTCCGCTTGCGGCGAAATTGATGCACAGACGGCCTAAATCGGCCGGGGCCAGTTCAGCGGCGACGTAGGCACAATAGCTGGTCGTACCGCCGCTGGAAAAATGCCGACAATCACCGCATGTGCCAAAAGCAACCGTGTCGCGAATATTTGCAAGCTCTCCAGCCAAGGAGGGCAATGCCTGACGCAACGCCGCCCGCAGTCCGCCCTCCAGCCGGTCGATGGCCTCTGACAGGGCACGCAACGGATCATCGCGCATGACCTCTTGCCCGCTGTCCGTCAGGTCGAACCGAACGCTGCGCCGGTCATCCGCGGCCTCATGCCGGGCAAGATACCCCTTCAGCATCAAGAATTTGATGGTTTGCGATGCAGTGCCCCGCGTGGTGGCATGAAAGCTGGCAAATGCTGATGGCGTTCGGGAGACATGATTGGCGCGCGCAAAAAACCGCAACGCCGTCCATTGCGCAGCTGTCAAGTCAGATCCTGTGTCGCCCCCGCGCGCTGCCCGCCCGAGGTAGACAATCAGTTCGGCGATTTCATCTGTGCTGGTTATTTTGCCGTCCATTCACAATCGATAGCGTTTCGAAATCAGATTGACAAGAAATTCTCAACAAGATTAGTTTCGAAACGAAATCAGATGTGTAGCAGATGAACAAACCCTTCCCCCCCCCCCCGAACCTCCCACAAGCTGGTGCCGCGCGCAGAGTTTCTTGACGCCGCCAGCGAGGCCCAGCTCGCCGCGTCCTGGCGTGACGGCGGCGATGTTGCGGCGCGCAACCGGCTTGTCACGTCCCACCAGGTACTTGCGATGGCCGCGACCAGACGCGCTGGTGGTAGAGGCCAAGGGCTGGACATGGATATTCTGCAACAAGCGAATATCGGGTTGCTAAAGGCGGCGGATTGCTTTGGTCCAGAAATCGGATTCGGGTTTTCCACCTGTGCCGCATGGTGGATCCGGGCGGAAGTCCAGGAGTACAAGATCCAGAACTGGTCGTTGGTAAGGCTTCCGAATTCGGCCTCGCGCCGCAAGCTGTTCCACAACCTGAAGCGCGTGGAAACCCGTATCGTCGCAGCGGGCGAGGTTCCAGCTGTGCGTCTTGTGGACCGAATAGCTGCTGAACTCGCAGTTACACCCGAACAGGTTGTGCTGATTCAACCAAGACTGGCCGGTCAGGACGGATCGCTTAACCGGTCTGTCGGCGACGACGGCAGCGCGATGCAACTGCAAGACTTGCTCAAGGATCGGCTCTGATGATGTAACCGCCCCCCGACGGCATCAATGTGCCAAGGTGGGTCTGCGAGGATCCACAAAGGACAGCGATCATATCGGAGATTACCACGGTCGAGCCGGAACGTGCCAACGATTTTGAGACAGGGAGTTTTTGAGTTTAGGCTTGGTTTGGCTCCGTTTTCTTGGGCGGGTTGATCCAAACGGCAGTCGGGATTTGGAGCGGTTTGGGGTGGTGGCGGACGAACCGCCCGGGCGTGCTTAGGAACGCCGCTTCGATCGCGGTTTGGCGGGCGGCGTGGATTGCGTCGGCCTGTCCGAAGTCGATCTGGTCGGGTGGCACCGCGAGCTATAGCTGAAAGTTGACGGGGCGGTAAAAAGTCGATTCATTTTGGGTGCTGGACCGTTTATATTCGGGCATGATTACATTGCGCGACAGAAGGACCGGTGATTTGTTTGATCGCTGGTCGGAAATGGGCGACAAGCGGCGTCG
>CAIYZT010000240.1 GCA_903930735.1 uncultured Paracoccaceae bacterium
CTGATCCAAGGCATCGTGATCTTGTTTGCGGTGATCTTTGCCGGGGTCAATCTGGCTGTCGATCTGGCTTATGGCCTCTTGAACCCAAGGCTGCGGCATGGCTGATGCGCGCGGGCAGAAAAGGCGGGCGGGGCTGCGGCTCTGGTTGCCGGCGCTATGGCTCGGGGCGCTGGTCTTGGCGGCGCTTTTGGCGCCTTGGATCGCGCCCAAGGATCCCTTGGCGCAGGATCTCTTTCTGGGCCGCTTGCCGCCTTTCTGGGCCGTTGGCGCCGAGCCGGGCTATTACCTTGGCACCGATAGCCTTGGCCGCGATGTTCTAAGCCGCATCCTGCACGGGGCGCGGATTGCGCTGGTGGTGGCGCTGGTGGCCGGAACGCTGACCTGTCTGATCGGGGCGAGTTTGGGGCTGTTGGCGGGGTTTCTGCGCGGCTGGACCGATCTGGTGATCAGCCGCCTGATCGACATCTGGATGGCCTTTCCGCCGGTGCTGTTCTCGATCCTGCTGATTGCCGTTCTGGGGCCGGGGCTGGATTCCATCATCATCGCCATCGTGGTGATCGACTGGACCCGCTTTGCCCGCGTGGTGCGGGCCGAGGCCATGGCGCAGGGCGCGATGGACTATGTGGCAAGCGCCCAAGTGGCTGGGCGGGGCCGGATTTCGACCATGCTGGTCGAGATATTGCCCAACGTCCTGCCCACAATCGTGGTGCTTTTGACGCTGGAAATGGGGATCGCGGTGATAGTCGAGGCGATCCTTTCTTTCGTCAATCTCTCGATTTCCACCGATGATCCTACCTGGGGCGGGATGATCGCCGAGGGGCGGACTTCGATCCATCAGGCCTGGTGGGTGATCGTTTTCCCGCTGATCACGCTGTTCCTGACCGTTCTGTCCTTTTCGCAACTCGGCGAGGGGCTGAAGGACCGATTTGATCCGGTGCTGCGATGAGCTATCTGCGCATCACGGATTTGTCGGTGCAACTGGGGCACGGTCCGCGGCTTTTGCGGGGCGTTTCGCTGTCGGTCGAGGTCGGGCAGGTTCATGCGCTGGTGGGCGAAAGTGGGGCCGGCAAGTCAATGATCGGCAAGGCGGTTTTGGGGATTTTGCCGCGCGCAGCGCGGGTGGTGGCGGGCAGCATCGAATTGGACGGGGTGGACCTTTTGCAACTGCCCCCGGCCGAGCGGCGGCGGCGTATCGGGGCGCATTGCGCGCTGATCCCGCAGGACCCGCTGACGGCGCTGAACCCCTCGCGCCGGATTGGCGGGCAGATCACCGACCGGCTGGTCGATATTCTGGGCTGGACGCGGGCGCGGGCCAATGCGCGGGCGCTGGAGATTTTGAGCGAGGTGCAGATCGAAGCGCCCGAGCGGGTTTTGCGCTGCTATCCGCACGAGCTTTCGGGGGGGATGCGGCAGCGGGTGCTGATCGCCTCGGCCTTTGCTGCCGAGCCCAAGCTGATCGTCGCGGACGAGCCGACGACGGCGCTGGATGTCACGGTGCAAAAGCAGATCCTGACGCTGATTGCGCAGCTGCAGGCGCGCCACGGTACCGCGATCCTGTTTGTCACCCATGATCTGGGGGTGGTTTCCAAGGTCAGCAGCGCCTTGTCGGTGCTCTATGGCGGGCTGGTGGTCGAACAGGGTGCGATGCGCGACTTTTTCGCTGGCCCGCGCCATGCCTACGCGCGGGCGCTTTTGGCCGCAACGCCGAGCTATACCAATCCCGATGCCGGGCTTTTTCCCGTGCCCGAGGCGGTGCGCGAGCTCGTGCGCGGCGAAGTGACGGCGTCAGATCGGCGGTGGGACTATGCCTGATCTCTATCAGATTAGCGATCTGCAGCTGTCCTTGCCCGACCGGACGCGCAAGCCGCTTTTGGGCCCCTCGCCGCGCATCGAGATCCTGAAGGGGCTGAGTTTCAATGTGGCCAAGGGCGAGGTTTTAGGCGTGGTCGGCGGCTCGGGGTCGGGCAAATCGACCCTTGGCCGGGCCATGGTGCGGCTGGCAGAGCCGACCGGGGGCAGCATCCATTTTGACGGGCAGGATATCTCGCATCTCAGCGAGGCGGCGCTGCGTCCGCTGCGGGGGCGGTTCCAGATGATCTTTCAGGACCCGATGAGCAGTCTGAATCCGCGCCACCGGGTGGGTCAGCTGATCGCTGCGCCTCTGCAGGTGCAGGGGGTGGAGGGCGCGCAGACGCGGGCGATGGAGGCGCTGGATCAGGTCGGCCTGCCCGCGGATTTCGCCCGCCGCTACCCGCAAGAGCTGTCGGGCGGGCAGCGACAAAGGGTGGGCATCGCGCGCGCCATCGCGCTGCGCCCCGATTTCATTCTGGCGGATGAGATCGTCTCGGGCCTTGATATGTCCTCGCAGGCGCAGGTGCTGAACCTGCTTGCGGGGCTGGTGCGGGATCTGGGCCTGACGCTGGCCTTTATCAGCCATGATCTGTCGGTGGTGCGTCGGCTCTGCAACCGGGTTATCGTTCTGCACCAAGGTGTTATCGTTGAAAATGCCCCGACGGATCAGGTTTTTGCCGCCCCGCAGGCCGCCTACACGCGCGCGCTGCTGGACGCGATCCCGCTGCCGGACCCGGATCAGGTCTGGGTTTAGGGGGGTGATGTTGCAGGGGTTTTTCGTGGTCGGCCCGCAGGATGATGGTGATCCTGTCACCGGGCATTATTACGAGTTCGCGAGCGCCGATCCGGCCTGCGCGCAGGCATGGGTTTATTCGGATGCTCTCTCATATGCGCCGGGCGACAGGCTCGCGCTGCACGGCATCGGCCGTGCGGGCCCCGCGCGGCTGCTGATCACCCGGGACGGACTTGAGCCGCAGGTGGTCTTGGACCGGCAGGTGAATCTGGCCTTCGCCCCAACTCCCGCCGATGCGTCCGAGCGCGGTTGCGACTGGCCCCGGATCCACACGCAAGAGATTCCCGCCGATTGGGTCAGCGGCGTCTACCGGGTGACGATCACCGTGCCGGGGCATCAAAGCGAGGGCATGTTTGTGCTGCGCGCTGAGCGGCCCCCCAGCACCAGCGCCCCCCGCATCGCCATGATCCTGGCCACCGGCACCTGGTGCGCCTATAATGATTGGGGCGGGTCCAACCATTATCAGGGTCTTTATGGCCCCTCGGGGGCGGATTTCGCGCCCGTTGTCTCGGTCCTGCGGCCATGGGCTTCGGGCTTTGTGCGCTGGCCTGCCGATGCACCGCGCATCCCCCATGCCTCGCCTTTGCTGACCCGCCCGCGCTATCCGCATATGGACTATGCGCGGGCCAAGGGGGTTTCCAAGAAATATGCCTCCTCAGGCTGGGCAGCGTTTGAGCGACCTTTTGCGCTGTGGTGCGAGGCGCAGGGCATCGGCCTTGATTACCTGACCCAGCATGATCTGCACCGGGACCCGCAGGTGCTGGCAGGCTATTCGCGCGCGCTGATCGTCGGCCATGATGAATACTGGACCTGGGCGATGCGCGACCATCTGGAGGGTTGGCTGGACGCTGGCGGGCAGCTTGCGCGTTTTGGCGGCAATTTCTTTTGGCAAACACGACTGTCGGCGGACGGTGCGCAGCAGACCTGCTATAAATCTCGCGCGGAAGACGAAGATCCTCTGGCAAGCACCAACCGTCTGACCAGCTTTTGGGATCATCCTGCCGTTGGTCGCCCGGCAGCGGCCACCATGGGCCTGACCGGCGCTATGGGCGTCTATGCCGGCTGGAGCCGCTGCGCCGCCCATGGGTCGGGCGGCTTTGCGATCTACCGGCCAGAGCATTGGTCGATGGCGGGCACCGGCCTTGGCTACGGCGATGTGCTGGGCGCCGCCTCGCGCATTTTCGCCTATGAGGTGGACGGGATCGATTACACCATGACCCAAGGCCTGCCCTTTGCCGTGCCGGTGGCGGGGCTGGCGGGGGAGTTGACCATCATCGGCCTGTCGCCTGCCACCACGCTTGCCCATGAAACCGGCCCGCAGGATCGCGACCATTTCATCGCGGATCTGGACGCGGCGGAGGTGGCGCAAAAGATCTACGGCAGTCTGGACGCCGAAACCCTTGGCCGGGCCGCGCGCGGCAATGGCTGCATGGCGCTGTATCGTCGGGGCGCGGGGGCGGTTTTCAACGCGGGGTCTTGCGAATGGGTGGCCGGGCTGATCGCGTGCGAGCGCCCCGTGGAGCAGGTCACGCGCAATGTCTTGTTGGGGGAATGGGGATTGTAGTCGGGCTTTGACGCCGTTCAAAAGGCCGAAAGCACCGATTGCAGGTTACCGCCAAGTTCGGGGCACAGATACCCACCCTCCTGCACGATGACGGTCGGCAGGTTCAGCCCCGCTATCGCCCGCCCGATGCGGTGAAAGCCGGGTGTCGTGACCTTCAGCCCCGCAAAAGGATCACCGATAAAGGCATCTAGCCCGAGGGCCAGCACCAGCGTATCCGCGCCCCAAAGCGTCAGGGCATTCAGCCCCTGATCCAGAGCCTGCAAGAACCCCTCATCCCCCGTGCCCCGTTCAAGGCAAAGGTTCAGATTGGCCCCCAGACCTGCGCCCGCGCCGCGCTCCTCCGGGTAGCCCCAGAAAAAGGGATAGTAGCGTTCAGGATGGGCATGAACCGAGACCGTCAGCACATCGCCCCGGTCGTAAAACACGCCCTGCGTGCCGTTGCCGTGGTGCAGATCCACGTCCAGCACCGCCACGCGCCGCCCGGCCGCCGTCAGCCGCTGCGCCGCAATCGCGGAATTGTTCAGATAGCAAAACCCGCCCGCCGCCTCGGCAAAGGCATGATGGCCCGGCGGGCGGCACAGTGCATAGGCGGCGCGCGCGCCCTCCAGCACCAGATCCGCCGCCTGAATTGCCGTCTGCGCGGAGGCATAGGCCGCGCCCCAGGTCTGCGCCGAGATCGGGCAAGAGGTGTCGGTCATGTGAAATCCGGCCTGACCCACGGCGGACAGGGGGTAGCCGCCGCCCTGGTGAAGAGGGTGGATGTTCGCGATAACCTCGGCGCTCGCGCCCTCGATGCGCGACCAGCGGCGGTGGATGCTTTCCAAAAAGGTAAGGTAGCGCTGCGGGTGGACGGCAAGGATTGGCTCCAGCCCGGCATCGCTGGGCGCGCGGACCTCCATCCCCATCCGCTGCACCGCGCTGAGGAGTGCCCCGATCCGGGCAGGCTGTTCGGGGCAGGGCTGGCGCGCGCCGGAGGAAAGGAAAAACTGCGGATCATGGGCGCTTTGGGCGGGGTCAAAGATGGCGATCATTTGGGGTCCCTCAAGGCATCAAACTCTGCGCCCGCAAGGATCATCGGCGCGCCCGTGCCCCGTTCGGCAAAGCCGATCGCGGCGTAAAACGCCCGCCCGCTCTGGTTCTTTTCCGCCACCATCAGGCTCACAAACTCCGCCCCCCAATTTGCCTGACGCAAAGCCTGCGCAATCAGCGCGCGGCCCAAACCGCGGCCCCTCGCGGCGGGGCGCAGGTACAGATCCTGCACATAAAGCCCCAAAGCGCCGCGCCAAGTGCTGTATTCGGGAAAGTAAATCACCAGCCCAATCGGCTCCGGATCCTCGGCCAGCAGCACCGAAAACCGGGGTTGGGGGCCAAAGCCATGCTCTATCAGGCTATCCGGCGTCCCCTTGATCTGCCCGCCCTCTTCGGCCGCCATCTCGGACAAAAGCAGGTGGATCAGCGCCGCATCGTCCCTGACCGCGCGCCGATAGGTCGGCGTCAAAACGCCACCTCATCCGCGCTCTTCAGCCCCAACATCGCGCAGGCCTCGGCGGGCGAGGCGACCTGCCGCCCCAGCCTTTCCACAATCTCGCGGATCAGCGTGACCTGCTCGGCATTGCTGCGCGCCAGCACGCCCTTAGCGATATAAAGATTGTCCTCCAGCCCGACGCGCACATGCCCGCCCATGCTGGCCGCCATCGTCGCCATCGATATCTGTGCGCGCCCCGCCGCCAGCACCGAAAACAGGTAATCCGCGCCAAAAAGCCGGTCCGCCGTGCGTTTCATCAAGATCAGCATATCCGGATCCGGCGCCATCCCGCCCAAGACGCCAAAGACAAACTGAATGAACAGGGGCCATTTGACTGCCCCGCGATCCACAAAATGCTTGAGCATGTAAAGATGGCTCATATCATAGCATTCAAACTCGAACCGCGCCCCGCGTGCGCCCATTTCGGACAGGACCAACGCGATATCGCGCGGTGTATTCTTGAACACCAGATCATCCGAGCCGAGCAAAAACGGCTCTTCCCAGCCGTGCTTCCATTCTTTGACCCGCCCCGCCAGCGGATAAAGGGCAAAGTTCATAGTCCCCATGTTCAAACTGCACATCTGCGGCGCAAACCGGCGCGGCGCGGCCAGCCTTTGGTCCAGCGTCATGATCGCCGACCCGCCGGTCGTCATGTTCACGACCCCCGCGCAGCCCGCCTTGATCTGTCCCAGAAACCCCGCCCAATGCTCCGGATCCGCCGAAGGCCGTCCATCGTCCGGATCCCGCGCATGAAGATGCAAAATCGCCGCCCCCGCCTGCGCCGCCCCTATTGCCGAGGCCGCGATCTGATCGGCGGTTAACGGCAACCATGGCGACATCGAGGGCGTATGGATCGAGCCTGTGATCGCACAAGAGATGATGATCTTTGACAAAATTGCGCTCCTGCTCGCCCCATGGTGCCAAAGCGCCGCCCCACAATCAAGGGCGCTGATCCCCCCAATTTTCTGTCCACAAATATCCCGGGGGGAGCCGAAGGCGGGGGGCAGCGCCCCCCTTTGCCGCCCAGCCCGCCAGAAATACGGCTCAAGGTAAGGGCCCCAGCTGCGGTTCCAACAAGGACAAAACCGCATGACGCGCGCGCTCAAGGCTCATCAACCCCGGCGCAATGCAAAGCTCCAACCATAGCCCGTCCAGCAGCGCAATCAGCGTCGTGGCAAGGGTCGCCGCATCCACCTTGCGCCCTTTGGCCCGCGCAAAATCCGTGATAGATTGCGTCACCGCCGCCTCATAGGCGCGGTAATGGCGCAAATGTTCGGCCTGCAGCGCCGGGTTGACGGCAATTTCCCCCCAAAGCGCCAGCCAGATGTTCAGACCGTCGCGGCGAAAATGCCGGGCGGAGAACAATTCGTCAATCATATCGGGCAGCTCCAGCGTCCCGCTTCCTGCCTGCAGCATTTGCAGCAAAGGCGCGTAGGCCGCAGCATAACAGGCGGCCAGCAGCCCATCCTTGCCGCCAAAATGATGCCCGATCAACCCGCGCGAGGCGCCGGCCTTTTTGCAGATATTGTAGATGGTAAAGGCGGTGATCCCGCCCGTCGCCAACACTTCCAGCCCTGCCCGAACCAATTCGCCCGCGCGGTCCTCGGCGCTCAGCCGTTTGAAACGGGGTTCGCCTCCCGTTGGTTCTGGCACGTCTGGATCTTTCGAAAGGGGCACGTCGGTTCTTTCCTGTTGAACGGTCATACAACAACTGCTAGCCTTTTAAAAAGGAAAAAGGGGCGACCGCTGATGCCGATGGATCCCAGACATGCCGTTTTGTTCGAGCCGGTCAAGATCGGACCGCATCTGGCGCCCAATCGTTTTTACCAAACCCCCCATGCCACCGGCTTTGGCTGGCAGCGCCCGCAGTCCGGCGCTGCCCTGCGCGGCACCAAGGCCGAGGGCGGCTGGGGCGTGGTTTGCACCGAATACTGCAGCATTCATCCCAGCTCGGACGACAGCCCCTACGCCTTTTTGACCCTGTGGGGCGACGAGGATATCGCGCCGCTGGCCCTGACGGCAGAGGCTATCCACGCGCACGGCGCGCTCGCGGGGATCGAGCTTTGGCACGGCGGGGCCCATGCCGCCAACCGGCTGACGCGCGTGCCCTCCCTCGCTCCGTCGGCGCAGCAGGCGCTCTACCACTTGCCCACCACCGCCCGCATGATGGATAAATCCGACATCGCAGCCTTTCGCGGCTGGCAGCGCGCGGCGGCCTTGAGGGCCAAGCGGGCGGGCTTTGACATCGTCTATGTCTATGCCGGCCACGATTATCTGCCGTTCCAGTTCCTCTCGCCCCTGACCAACCGGCGCGACGACGCATACGGCGGCAGCCTTGAAAACCGGGTGCGCCTGCTGCGCGAGATGATCGAGGATACCAAGGACGCGGTGGGCGATACCTGCGCGGTGGCGGTGCGGCTGGCGGTGGACGAGCTTCATGGTCCCCGCGGCATCACCAGCACCGGCGAGGGCCGCGAAATCATTGAAATGCTAGCCGAATTGCCCGATCTTTGGGATGTGAACGTGGCGGGTGCGCTGGGCAATGACAGCAAATCGGCCCGGTTTTCCGCCGAGGGCTTTCAAGAGGAACAGGTCGGTTTCGTCAAATCGCTGACCACCAAGCCCGTGGTTTCCGTTGGCCGATTTACCTCGCCCGAGACCATGGTCGATCAGATAAAGCGCGGGGTGCAGGATTTCATCGGCGCGGCGCGCCCCTCGATCGCCGATCCGTTTTTGCCTGAAAAGATCCGGCAAGGGCGCAGCGACGAGATTCGCGAATGCATCGGCTGCAATATCTGCCGCGCCGCCAATAACGAAGGCGTGCCGCTGCGCTGCACCCAAAACCCGACCATGGGTGAGGAGTGGCGGCGCGGATGGCACCCCGAGCGCATCGCGCCTTATCCGCGCCGCGAGACGGCTTTGGTGGTGGGCGCGGGTCCCGCCGGCCTTGAGGCGGCGCTGAGCCTTGCGCGGCGCGGGCTGCAGGTCTCGCTCGTCGAAAAGTCTCGGCACCTAGGGGGGCGGATCGTGAATGAGATGCGCCTGCCGGGCCTGTCCACCTGGGGCCGCGTGCGTGATTGGCGGGCCACAATGCTGGCCAAAGAGCCGCAGGCGCAGATTTTCCTGCAAAGCGAGATGAGCGCCGATGATATCTGCGATTTCGGCGCCGATCATGTGGTGATCGCCACGGGAAGCCGCTGGCGGCGCGACGCGATTGGCCTTGGCAATCTGACCCCGCGCGATCTGCCCGGCGCGCTGACCCCGGACGATCTTTTCGCTGCGGCTTTGGTCAGCGGGCCTGTGGTGATCTTTGATGACGAGCAATATTTCATGGCTGGGGCCTGGGCCGAAAAGCTGGCCGCCGAGGGGCATGATGTCACGCTTGTGACGCCTTGGGCCACGCCCTCGACCTTCACGATCTATACCAACGAGCAGGATTTTGTGCTGGAACGCTTGCTGCGGCTGGGGGTGAAGCTGCTGCCCTTTACCCTTTTGACCGGCCAGGCAGGCGGCGCGGCGCAATTGGAATGCGCCTATACCGGCAAGGCCAGCGAAGTGCCCTGCGCCAGCCTGATCCTGTGTTCTGGCCGCATTGCCGAAGACGGGCTGTTTCAGGCCCTCTCGGGCCGGGTCAAAAACCTTGACCGGATCGGCGATTGCCTGCAGCCTTCCTCGATCGCCGATGCGGTCTATTCGGCCCACCGCTACGCCCGGCTCTTGGGGCAGGACGATCTGCCCCCCGCCCGTGAATTTCCGCCCCTGAGGTAACCCATGCGCCAGCGCCGTCCCGCCCGTTCCACCCATGACATCCCGCAGCGCCCCTGGGGTCAGGTACCGCGCGCCTATGACCCCGTCCGGGTGATCAGCGAGGATCAGCTCGCGGCAATCCACCACGCCGCGCTGCGCCTTCTGGCCGAAGAGGGCATCCGCGTGCTGAACGGTGCGGCAATTACCGCCTATCGGCAGGCAGGGGCGCGGGTTGACGGCGATATGGTCTATCTTGATCCTGATATGGTCGCCCAGCATTTGGCCACCGTGCCGCCAACCTTCAAGATTGCCGCCCGCAACCGGGCCCGCGATGTGCGTTTTGGTGGCAATGATATGGTATTTTCTTCGGTCGGCGGCCCGGCTTATGTGATGGATCTCGACCGTGGTCGCCGCGATGGCACCTATGCCGACATGAATGATTTTCTGAAACTGTGCCAATCCTTGAACGTGATCCATCAGGAATCGGGCGGCCCGCTGGAACCGATGGACCTGCCCGCCCGCACCCGCCATCTGGATCACTACCATTCGGTCATCACGCTGATGGATAAAAGCTGGCATCTCAACGCTTTGGGTCGCGGGCGCACCATGGACGGCATCAATCTGGCGGCGCTGTCGATGGGCTGGTCGCTGGATGATCTGGTGGAAACGCCGATGATGATGGGAGTGATCAACACCAATTCGCCGCGCCAATTGGACGATCCGATGAGCCAAGGCCTGATGTGCCTTGCCGAACATGGTCAGGTGGCGATTGTCACGCCGTTCACGCTCGCGGGGGCTATGGCCCCGATAACGATTGCGGGCGCGCTGGTGCTCCAGCATGCCGAGGCAATGTTCGGCATCGTTCTGACCCAGATCGTGCGCAAGGGTGTTCCGGTGATGTATGGCGGTTTCACCTCCAACGTTGATATGAAAACCGGCGCCCCTGCCTTTGGCACGCCCGAATACACCAAGGCCGCCCAAGCCTCGGGCCAGCTGGCGCGCCATATCGGCGTGCCGTTCCGCTCGTCCAGCGTTACGGCAGCCAATACTGTTGATGCGCAGGCGGCGTATGAAAGCCAGATGGCGCTGTGGGGGTGCCTGATGGGCGGCGCGCATCTGGTGATCCATGCGGCAGGCTGGATGCATGGCGGGCTAACCGCCTCTTATGAAAAGCTGATCCTCGACGCCGAGATGCTGGGCATGATGCAAGCCTATTTCACCCCGCTGGAGGTGACGGAGGCCAGCCTTGGCCTCGACGCCATCGCCGAGGCCGGGGTCGGCGGGCATTTCTTTGGCACCGCCCATACGATGGAACGCTACGAAACCGCCTTTCACGCCCCGATGCTGTCGAACGGCGACAATTACCCCAATTGGCTCCAACGCGGCTCCCAAGAAGCGCCGCAGCGCGCCAACCGGATCTGGAAGGAGCTGCTGGCCACCTACGAGCCCCCGCCGCTGGATGCTGGCCTACGGGAGGCGGTAGAAGACTACGTCGCCCGCCGCAAAGCCGAAGGCGGCGTTGAGACCAATTGACAACCCCAGGGCGCGGAGCATGGTCTTGGCCCCAAGACAGCAGATGGATATTTGAACCACATTGAAGGCGCAGGCATGTATCCTTGACTTAGACGCAAATATCCTGGGGGGTGAGGTGCCGCGCGCCGAAGGGGGCAAGGCCCCCCTTTCTGCCCGCTCAGGGCTTGCAGCGCCGCCAGTTTCTCGACTAGCCTTGCAACGGCAGAACAGGAGCCCCAATGTTCATCCGCGTAACCCCCGAATGGCAAGATTTCGGCCGTGATCTGATCGGCGACATGATCGTGACCGCTCGATCTGCGGGTCTGCATGCCGACGCGATGGGCTTGGTGGTGTTTTCTCCGGGCAAAGACGCGACGTCGGCCAGCCCCGAGGGCTTCGTTCACCGCGGCGATTGGCGCTGTTATCCCTGCTCGCTGGTCAAGTCCTTTCATCTCGTCCACGCGCTCCACCTGCTGGAACAGGGCCGCATCCAGGCCCATAGCGAATTGGACCGGGCCCTGCGCGACATGATCCTGTGGTCGTCCAACACCGCAGCCAATTATGTGATCGATCTGGTCACCGGCACCACCGGCGACACGCTGCTTTACGGCGCCGATTACATGGATTGGTGCGCCAAAAGGGACCGGCTGAACCAGTTCTTTGACCGCCTGTCCTGGCCCGAATGGGAAGGCGGCAATATTGTGCAAAAGCTGATGGGTGACACCCGCTACGGCCGCGAAGCGCAACATGCAGGCGAAGCAGGTGAAAACCTGAACCTTCTCACCCCCCTTGCCGCTGCACGGTTGATGAGCGCCCTTTTTGACGGATCCCTGCCCCTCTCCCGCCCGGCCCTCGGCCGCGCCCAGGCGATAATGTCGCGCAATCCCGCAGGTCCAGATGCCGCGCTACCCGACTATCAACTCAGCGAATACCTGGGCGGCGATCTGCCCGAGGGCGTTCATATCTGGTCCAAAGCCGGGCATAATCTGTGGACTGGCGAGCCAAAATCAAGCTGGTTCAAACATGATATGATCCGGATGTCCGCCCCCGGCCGCACGCCCCTGACCGTGGTCCTGATGACCCAAGGCCGCGCTTTGGCCGAAGCAAGCCCCCAGCTTTTCCCCGCGCTTGGCCGACTGATCTGGCACAGGTCTGAAGATCTGACCCGAATCTGACCCGTGCCGACAAAACGACCAGCCATCAGAGAAAAGGCTGATTTTTCGAAGGAAAATCGTTGCCTTTTCGGGCCGCTGAAAAAGCCTACCCGATCACGCGCTCCAGCATATCCACCCAATTATCCCAACAGATCCGCCGGATCAGCGCCTCGCCATACCCCGCCGCCGCCATTGCCTCGATCAGGCGCGGCATCCCCGAGGCGTCACGCAGAAAAGAAGGCACCATCGTGCCGTCAAAATCCGACCCCAGCGCCACGCCGCCCTCACCCAAGATCGACAAAAGATGGTCCAGATGCCGGATCAGCGCCTCCGGCCCGGTCTCTGTGTTTTTGATCCCATCCGCCCGCACAAAGGCGCAACCGAAATTCAGCCCCACAAGACCGCCGCGCTCGGCCATGGCCCGCAGCTGCCTGTCGGTCAGATTACGGGTAGCGGGTGTCACGGAATGGGCGGCGGAATGGGTCGAAATCAGCGGCCGCGCAGAAATCGCCGCCACATCCCAAAACCCGGCCTCGTTAAGATGCGCAAGGTCCACCAGCACCCTCAAGGCATCGCATTCCAGCACCAGCCTTTTGCCGGCATCGCTCAGCCCCGGCCCGGTATCGGGGCTGGCCGGAAACATAAAGGGCACGCCCGCGCCAAAGATGTTCGGGCGGCTCCACACCGGCCCGAGCGAGCGCAGGCCGGCGGCGTGAAACAGGTGCAACTCCTCCAGATCGGCACTGATGGCTTCGGCGCCTTCCAGATGCAATACGGCGGCAATTGCCCCCTCGGAGCGGGCCTGGCGGATCTCGGCGGCCGAGCGGCAAGCACGGATCAGATCGGGCCAGGACCGGGTCAGACGGGCAAAGATCGCCAGTTGCGCGATGGTCTCGCCCTGCGCGTTTTCCGCGTCGATCTGCGGGAAATGGCGTGCCATCGCCATGGGGTCGGGGGCATCTTGCGGTGAATTACGCGCCCAGACCGCAAACAGGCCCCCCGCCACCCCACCGCTTTGCAGCTTTTCGAGGTCGATATGCCCCGCTGCCCGCCCTTCGAAAAAGCTCTTCGCGGCAGGATCGCCCTCCTTCAGCAGGCAGGACAAAAGATCGTTATGGCCGTCAAAGACCGCAAAGGCTGTCATGCTGGCTCCCGCACTGCACCGATTGGCACCCGGGGCAAACCGCACCCCGCTCCCATCTTGACCGCAGCCTTAGGCCGGAGCAAGCCATCTCGCCACTTGCCTTGCCCGCCATTCCCGATGAAACTGATCCGTCATCGGGCATCGCCCATTTTCAGCCAGACAGAGGGCGCATGATTCCAGTTTTCGACGGCCATAACGACATCCTGTACCATATCGGCGCCCATGCGCAGGACCGCGAAGCCCTGTGGCTGCGCGGCGAGAAAGCCTGGCATCTTGATCTGCCGCGGATGAAAAAGGGCGGCTTTGCGGGCGGCTTTTTCGCGGTCTATATCCCGTCCCCCAGCGATCCGGGCGCGCCTTCCATCCTCGCCGCGATGAACAATCCGCCCTATGTCCTTGACCTGCCCCCCCTGATCGGCGCGCCCGAGGCGGGGCCACAAGCGATGGCGCTGATCGGCCATTTGATGTGGATGGAGCGTGCCTCGCAAGGGGCATTCAAAATCTGCCGGACCGTGGCCGAACTGCGCGCTTGCCTTGCCGCGGGGATCATCTCGGCGATCCTGCATTTCGAAGGGGCCGAGGCGATCGGCGCCAATCTGGACGAGCTTTATGCCTTTCACGCCCTTGGCCTGCGCTCGATCGGGCCGGTATGGAGCCGCCCGACGATCTTTGGCCATGGCGTGCCTTTTGCCTTTCCCTCCGGCCCCGATACCGGTCTGGGGCTGACGCCAGCGGGCCGTGATCTGATCCGGGCCTGCAATGAACTGCGGGTGATGGTGGACCTAAGCCATCTGAACGAGGCCGGGTTTTGGGATGTGGCAAAAGTCTCCGCCGCGCCTCTGGTGGCTACCCATTCCAATGCCCATGCTCTGTGCCCATCAAGCCGCAACCTGACCGACCGTCAATTGCACGCGATCCGCGACACGGGCGGCATGGTGGGGCTGAACTTTGCCACCTGTTTTCTACGCGCAGACGGCTGCGAAGGCGAGGATATGACCTTGGAGCCGATGCTGCGACATCTCGATCATCTGATCGAACATCTGGGCGAGGATCACGTAGGTTTGGGATCGGATTTCGATGGGGCCACCGTCCCGCGCGAGATCAAGGACGTGGCCGGCCTGCCGGTGCTGATCGGCGCGATGGAGCGGCATGGCTATGGACCGGTGCTGATGAAAAAGCTGGCGCATGCAAACTGGTTTTCGCTTCTCGAACGGACTTGGGGCGGGTAACCTGATCACCCTAACGGATTGAAAGGACTGCCCATGTCCGAACCCGCACCTTTGGCGATTGTCACCGCAGGCACCTCGGCGCTTGGAAGCGATTTTGTGCTGGCCCTTGCCGGGGCAGGCTATGATCTGGCCTTTACACATCTGGGGGCGGGCGCGACTGCCAAGGATCTGGCGGGGCAGGTCCAATCCCTCGGCCGCCGAGCAATGTTTGCGGAATGCGACGCCGGGGACGAACCCGGCGTCGAGGCGTTTTTCGCCAAGGCGGCGGCATTCGGCGGCGCGCCGCGCGTGCTGGTCAACAACGCCGGGGTGCAAACCTGGTCGCCGCTTTTGGACCTGAAGGCTGCGGATTGGGACCGGGTGATGCATACCAATCTGCGCGGTACTTTCCTGAATACCCGCGAGGCTGGGCGCGCGATGAAGGCGGCCGGGCAGGGGGGCGCGATCATCACGCTCGGCTCTGGTTGCAACAAACAGGCCTTTCCGCGTCTGGTGGATTACACCGCTTCCAAGGGCGGGATCGAGCAGTTTACCAAGGTCGCGGCGGTGGAGCTGGGCCCCTATGGGATCCGCGTGAACTGCCTCGCGCCTGGCGCGATTGCGACCGCGCGGACGGCGCTTGAGGCCCCCGATTATGCTGCGACCTGGGCACCCGTCACGCCTCTGCGCCGGGTCGGGACCCCTGCCGATCTGGTGGGGCCCTTGCTGTTTTTGGTCTCGGACGCGGCGGCCTTTGTGACGGGACAGACGCTGTGGGTCGATGGCGGGGCCTTTAGCCAAGCCAATTGGCCCTATCCCGTCCTGCCTTAGGCGCTGGCCAGGCGCTGCATTGGAATTTCGGGCTTTGAAATCTGCAGCAGGCATGGCAAGTCCGTCACGGACACCGCAAAAGGATTCCCAACATGACCCTGCATGACACCGCTCTTGAAGAGCTACGCGCCAGTGTCGCGGTGCCGTTCAACCGCGCCCATGCCATGCCGAAATCGGTCTATACCAGCCCGGATTTTGGCCAGCTGGAGCAGGAACGGATCTTTGCCAGGGCCTGGCTTTGCGCGGGGCGGGCGGAGGCGCTGAAGGCGCCGGGCGACTATATGACCATGGAAATCTCGGGCGAGCCGGTGATCATTCTGCGCGGCGCGGACGGCGCACTGCGCGGCATGTCCAACGTCTGCCGCCACCGGATGAGCACCCTGCTGACCGGGCGGGGCCATGTCCGGTCCATCGTCTGCCCCTACCACGCCTGGACCTACAATCTGGACGGCACGCTGCGCGGCGCGCCGGCGATGACCCTGAATGAAGACTTCTGCAAAGAGGCGATCGCGCTGCCGAAAGTCCGGGTCGAGGATTGGCTGGGTTGGATCATGGTGACGCTGAACCCCGACGCGCCCTCGCCGTCGCAAGAGCTGGCCGAGGTCGAAAATCTGGTCGGCTATCTGGATATGGCGGCCTATACTGAGACCTTCCGCGAAGAGTTCCGCTGGGCGACGAACTGGAAAGTTCTGGCCGAGAATTTCATGGAAAGCTACCATCTGCCCGCTTGCCACGCGGGCACGATTGGCGGCGCGTCCAAGCTAGAGGAAATGGTCTGCCCCGAGGGGTTTGACGACTTCAATTACCATTGGATTTTGAAAAACGATCTGGTGCCGTTGGCGCTGGCCCATCCGTCGAACACCGCGCTGCAAGGCGATCAGCGGCGCATCACCTGGCTGCTGGCGATCTATCCGTCGCTGCTGATCACCCTGACGCCGGGCTATTTCTGGTATCTATGCCTGACGCCCGATGGGCCGGGGCATGTGAAGGTGATGTTTGGCGGTGGCATGTCGCCGGACTGGATCGCGGATCCGGCGGCCGAGGCCAATCTGGCGGCAGTCAAGGCGCTGCTGGATGACGTCAACATCGAAGACAAGGGCTGTACCGAGCGGGTTTATAGGGGGCTTTCAGCGGGGCTTTCAGCGCCAGGACCCTTGAGCCACCTGGAGCGGCCGAATTTTGAATTTGCCCAGTATATCGCGCGGATGATGGCCTAGGGCGGGCAAAATGGGGGGCTCCCCCCCCAGCATCGGCTTTCGCGGGTGACGCGCATCTGGAGGTTTGACAGTGCACAGAAAGCGCAGTGATTGAAATCAATGGGTTATTGGGTGGCTGTGTCATAAGGTTTGACAGTATTTGCACAAAAAAAGGTCCAATTTTGGCCGTGTGCAGGTTTTGCTGGCAAGAAACTATTATACTCCGAGTGCTGCGGCAGCCGAATTTGACGGCTTGACGACTGGGCTTGGAACGATTCGCCTTTGGCCATGATTTGCCCTGGATTTCTTTCCTCAGCAGACCGTATCGAGTTCGCCCTGAACACCCTGCATCTCATTGATTTTACGTGAGATCACTTCGGTTTTGCTCGCTGTTTGCTGCAAG
>CAIYZT010000241.1 GCA_903930735.1 uncultured Paracoccaceae bacterium
CAGGCAGGCAGGGCATGAGTGCAACGGGTGCGAAACCGACAACCCGACGGAAGCCGCGACAGCATCGGCACCTGCCCGGGGATCGTCTCTAATCGCTGGTGCCTCACCGAAGAACCAAGCCGGGGAATCGATTTCAACAGACCCGCCGTGTAGGGCATCAGTGGGCGTTCAAAGATATCCGCAACCGGGCCGGATTCAACAACCTGGCTCGCATACATCACAATGACGCGGTCCGCGACTTCGGCGACGACGCCAAGGTCGTGCGTGATAAATATCATGGCCATCCCGAGTTCGGATTGCAGATCCTTCATCAACTCAAGGATTTGCGCCTGTATCGTCACATCAAGGGCGGTGGTCGGTTCATCGGCGATCAGCACACTGGGTTGGCACGACAGTGCCATCGCGATCATTGCGCGTTGCCGCATGCCGCCTGACATCTGGTGAGGAAAGTTGTCGGCCCGCCTGCGGGGCTCTGGAATGCCGACAAGCGACAACATTTCAATGGCACGCTCCTTCGCTTTGACCTGGCTCAGTCCCTGATGTTCGATGATAACCTCGGCAATCTGGCGCCCTATGGTGTGAACCGGGTTCAGGCTGGTCATCGGTTCCTGAAAAATCATGCCGATGTCCTTGCCTCGGACCTTGCGCATCTCACGCTCGGGCAGGGTGACAAGGTCTCGTCCCCGCAACAGGATCTGGCCGCGCGTGATGCGGCCGGACCCTTTGGGCAACAACCCCATGATCGACAGCGAGGTGACGGATTTGCCCGACCCGCTTTCGCCCACGATAGCCAGTGTTTCGCCCGGCAGAACGGAAAATGATACCCCGTCAACCGCTTTGATTTTAGCATTGCGACCAAGATCGAAGGTGGTTTGCAGGTCGCGCACTTCAAGCAGCGGGGCGGGCGCAGGTGTGGCGTTCATTGCGGTCCTTTCGGGGTCACGAAACGACCCGTTGCAAGGCCGGTGGGTATGCTGTCCCAGATGGTCTGGCCCGCAAGGAAAGAGCGGCTGAGCTTGCCACGAAACACTTCATCGTGTGACAGCCGCGCGACGGGGGCGGCGGTGGTGATCAGACTGGTTTCGGTAACACGGGTTTGGGCGTCCATGTCGACCATTATCAAGTCGGCTCTGCGACCAGATGCAAGCACCCCCCGGTCAGACAGACCAAAGCGCGTGGCAGCATTCTTGCACAAGAGGCGCATCACATCTACCAGTGTCACCTTTCCTTGCGCCACCGCATCCAGCATCGCGGGCAACATGCATTCGGTGCCGGGGTGGCCGGGCGGCGCGGTCAGGAAGTTGTCGGCATGGTCGGCCTTTTCGGCGGCGCTGAAACCGGCATGATCGGTCGTGACAAGCGTGATGACGCCGTCAGCTATCGCCTGCCACAGCGCGGCACGGTCGGCGGCATGGCGGATCGGCGGGTTGATCTTGGCGGCCACGCCAACACGCACGACGTCTTCTTCGGTATAGCGCAGGTAATGCGGGCAGGTCTCAGCAGTGAAGTCTGAGGTGCCACTGAACTGACGAAGAATGTCGATGGTGGCTGAACTAGTCACATGCGCGATATGCAGTTTGGCCTGCGCAGTGATGTTCATGGTTAGCAGTTTGGCCACCGCCAGCGCCTCGGCCAGGGGCGGCCGCGCGAGGCCATGGCTGCGGCCATCAGTCTGATCAAGCTGAGGTGCAGCGGCGAGGATTTCGGCGCTTTCGGCATGCACCACGACCGGCAGGCCGGTGCGCGCGATCAGTTGCAGGGCGCGAAACTGGTCTGCCTCGTTCGGCCAGGCCAGCCCGGCAAATTCGACCTCGCGGCCCGGAGGGGCAGGGGTGGTGAATATCTTGAAGGCGATGATGCCACTGTCGGCCAGCGCGTCAACGGCAACCTCGGTCAGCGACAGTGGCGCACCATAGAGCCCGAAATCAACGTGGGCAGAGGCCGCGAAATGGTCGCGCCGCAGCACAACCTGTTCGGGCGTGTTGCAGCAGGGGTTGGTGATCGGCATCTCGAAAACAGTCGTGATGCCACCTGCCGAACAAGCGCGGGTTTCCGAGGCGACGGTGCCGCGCTGCGGATATGCGGGCGCGCGGATGTGGCAGTGGATGTCGATCAGGCCGGGCAGGATGTGCTGGCCGGTCGCATCGATTGTCTGCGCCGCGTCGACGCTGTCATCAACAGCGGCGATACCTGCAATCTTGCCGTCCGCCACCAACAGCGTGCCGCGGTGCAGGCCATCCGGGGTGACAATCACCCCCCCGGTGATGGCCAGATCGATGCTCATTTCAGCCCCAGTTCAGTCAGCGCCTGCGCCACACCGTCGAGATGAGTCAGGTGCATCGACGTATAGTTGGGTGCCAGCACCACACCATGCCCGCCCGCGCGGTAAGTCGCGTGGATTGACCGATAGGCAATGTCGGCTGTCATCTTGGCCGTGTCGGCCCGCGACCGGGGCGCATCAATGCCGATGCCCATGTAAACCTTTGCCTTGCCTTCAACCCCCTTGAGCGCATCAGCGCATTGGCCAAAGACATAGGTGTCCGGGTCCATCCCTTTGCCGATGATATCGGCGAAAGGTGCCTCGTTCAGGCCCAGGATGCGGAACAGGGCGGTCGTCGCCTCGCCTGGTTCGAAATCGCGCAATACCGTCTTGCGGAAGAAGGATAGCTCCTTGGCCCAGACCTCGCCTGCCTGATGCTGATAGGTGATGGGCTTTACGAAATCCGCATAGCGCGTCTGTTCGGCCCAAGGCCATTGCGCGCGGCGGATCAGGTTGAAATGGTTGCGGTTCCAGATGTTCAGGCCAAAGGGCAGGTTCGGCTTGCACCACTTGACCAACCCGTACAGTTCGCGGTCCAAATCCTTGTTCCGCTCCAGCCAGAACTTTTCCCAGACCAGCGCCTCGGGGTTGTCGAGCAGGGTGCGCAGAAAGGTGATGAGCGATCCATCGTGAAACGCCTTGCCCGCTGCGGCTTCCTGCATGAAATCATAAAGCCGCAGCAGCGCCTGGCGACACGCCTCCACATTCACGCCACGCTCGGCGGCCTCGCGGCGGCTGTCGTGCGAAAAATCCCCCGGTGCGCCGCCCTGGATGAGTGTATCGAGTGGCGAGTTGCGTTCGTTGCACCACATGAACCCGTCAAGGTCATGGTTGCGCACCTGATCCTCGATCATCGAATGGATCCAAGTCCGGTAACCGGGGTGCGACGTGGAGGGCTCTCCGCCGAAGCGGCCAAAGATATCCACCTCCATCGCCTGCGCCAGCGTCGGGATTTCCACGGACGCCGCCGAGCCATGGCCTGCGTACTTGAAGAACGGCTCCATCAGTTCGACGAATACCTTCATGCCCCGCGCATGGGCGGCGGGGATGACCATTTTCAGGATATCCTTGCCCACGAACTCCGGGTCACGGCTGCGATAGTCGGCCATGAACGTGTCTTTGTAATAGCGCGGGTCAGGGTCGAAATAGGCGCCACCGCGCATCTGATAGGGTTCGGGCACGCCATGATCGGGCCAGCCATCCAGCGCATGGCTGATGGACCGGCCGGATTTAAGGCCGAGCCAGGACACCGTGCCCAGCATCAGCACATTGACGCCCGCGCGGTTCTGCAAAGTATCAAGAACGGCATCGACGCCTTCATCGACAAAGCTGATCGGGCTGATCTGGATGCCGACGAACTTTTCTGCAGGGTTCGGGGTCATGCGGCGGCCCTCACGCGCGCGGTGAAAGCAGCGATGCGGCGCATCGCCTCCTGGATCATCGGCAAGGGCTGAAGATAGCTGATGCGGATGTAATCGGTGCTGTCATCGCCGAACATCGTGCCCGGGAACAGCATCACGCCGGTGTCGCGCAGCAGTCGTTCGCAAAACTCGGGTGCGGGCATCCGGGTGGAACTGATGTTGGTGTAGATATAGAACGCCCCGCCTGGATGGCCGTAAGTGAACCCGGCGGCAGTCAGCGCGGGCATCAGCCAGTCACGCCGTTCGGCATATTCGGCCAGCATCGCGTGCAGCGGTTCCTGCGGGCCGGTCAGCGCTGCAAGGGCCGCATGCTGGCTGACGGTGCAGGTGTTGATCGACAGCGTGTGGCGTGGCTCGGTCACCTTTTCCACAAAGGCCAGCGGTGCTGCAAGGTAGCCGACGCGCCATCCGGTCATCGCATAGGTCTTGGAAAACCCGTTCAGCGTGATGGTCCGCTCCTTCATCCCCGGCAAGGTGGCGATGCTGAGGTGTTCGTTCGGGGCATAGATCATCTTGGCGTAAATTTCGTCCGCGATGATCAGGATGTTGCGTTTGATGGCCAGATCGGCAATCTGCCGGATCACGGCGGGGGGTGTGACCGCGCCGGTCGGATTGTTGGGCGACACCATCACGAACATCCGCGTGCGCGGCGTAATCCGCGCCTCAATTTCGGCCACGTCCAGTGCAAAATCGTTCGCCTCGACCGTTGGCACAGGCACGGGAACGCCACCGCACAGATGCACGGCAGTGTCATAGGTGGTGAAGCGTGGCGAGGTGATCAGCACTTCATCCCCCGGCGCCACAAGGGCCAGCATGCACAGCATGATGCTTTCCTGCACGCCTGCGGTCACAACGATTTCGTCAGCGGTGTAGTCCAGCCCGTAGCTGTCGGTCAGGTCCCTTGCGATGGCCGCGCGCAAGAGCGGCAGGCCGGTGGGGCCGGTATAGTGGTGCGCATTGGCGTCAAGGGCTGCTTTGGCGGCGGCGACGATATGCGCAGGCGTGTGGAAATCCGGATCGCCCCGGCCAAGGGCGATCACGTCCTTCATGCCCGCCGCGATCCCCAGCATTTTGGTGCGGTAGGACCCGTCCTCTTCGACGATGCGGGGTGCGAGGCGGTCTGTCAGCAGGCTCATCCGTGCATCCTTTTGCCGTTTACATAAGTTTGCCGAACCCGTTCCAACGCGAACAGGTCCTGATCGGGATTGCCATCGACCACGATCAGGTCGCCGGCCTTGCCGACCTCCAGCGTACCGATCAGGTGATCCATTTTCGACAATCGCGCAGGGCGAATGGTGATCGACGCCAGCGCATCCATATTGTCCGGGCAGACACCGACTTTGACCATATGTGCAAGCTCCGGCGCAATCACGTCATGTTCCACCGCAGGCGATCCCGCATCGGTGCCAAAGCTGATCTGGACGCCGGCTTCGGCCGCCTTTTTCAGGCCCGCATAGCGGCTGGGGTCGGCCACAGCCTTGATCCGTTCTTCGATCTTCCATTCCGGAATGCCGAATTTACGCGCAATGTTGGGCTGCGACTGCATGACGAGAGGCGCAAAGGTGGTAACAATCGGTATTTTTTTCGCCACCAGAATGGCGATGGTTTCGTCAGACATCGACCCGCCATGTTCGACGCAATCGACACCAAACTGCGCAACGCGGTTGATGCAGGCGTCATAGGTTGCATGTGCCGTAATCGGTAGGCGGTTGCGGTGGGCCTCGTCGATGACGGCGGCCAATTCTTCGTCGGTAAACTCCAGCGTGTCGTGACAAGCCATGATCTTGATCAGATCAGCCCCGCCCTTGACCTGCTCTCGCACGGCGCGGCGCATCTCGTCGGCCCCCGATGCCTCGCGGCAGACCCAATAGGTGTGGCCGCCGGTCTGGATGATCGCGTTGCCGCACACCTTTAGCCTTGGCCCCGGGAAAATCCCCTGTTCAACAGCTTGTTTTGAATAGAGGTTCATGTCGTGAAACCCCAGATCGCGGACCATGGTGACCCCGGCGCGCAACGATTTCAGCATGTTGCCGGCTGCCTTGAAGGCCGAAATCGGCTTGGGGTCGTCCATTGACTGGCGAGCGAGGTCGTGGATGCCGTCCCAGTTCAAGTGGGCGTGGCTATTGATCATGCCTGGCATGATGGTGCCACCTGTTACGACTGCGCCGGCAGGCGCACCGGGGCCGACCGATGTGATTTTGCCACCCGCGATGGTGACATGGCCATCTTCTATCACGCCACCCGTCATCGGGATGATGCGGCCTGCCAGCGTCACATCCGAAAAGGGCGTGTCGAACATCGGCTTGGTGATCTTCTGGTAACGCCAGGCGGCAGGTTCGGGCATCGGGGCCTCCTTCAGATGACGCGTGCGTCGTGGGAATGGGTGGATTGGAACTGGCTGGGGGTTTCGGTCGCCCCTTCGGTGACGATCAAGGTTTCGATACAGCGCCAACCGTCGTGGCCCGGGCGATAGACGCCGGGTTCGCATGAAAACACCATGCCAGGGGCGGTGGGGGTAGGATCGCCGATTGAAAGCCAGGGCGCCTCATGCCCCTCGACTCCCATGCCGTGCCCGATCCGATGGCGGATTGCATCGCCTAGGCCGGCGGCGCGGATCGGGGCCAGCGCCGCATCGTTGACCTGCGTACAGGGCAGATGGCGTGCGAGCGCGTCGCGCGTGGCATCGTTTGCATCGGTCATCGCCTGCATCACGCGGCGCTGGTCGGCGGTCAGGTCGCCGCAGACGAACGTCGCCGCACTTTCCGCATGATAGCCGCCAAGAGACGCGCCAATGCCGACGATGATCGGTTCGCCCTTTTGCGGCACCCGGTGCAGGACTGCGCCATGAGGCAGCGCCGCGCGGGGCCCGGAATGTACCGATGAGGTAATGCCCATCTTGGTGCCCGCAAAGGTGGCGTTGTGCTGCGCGGCCATCGCAGCCCGGGCGTGGCCGGTGCAGTCGGCCTCAAGGTCCAGTTCCGTGGCACCAGCCGCGATCATGTCGGCGGCAACGGACAGGAACCGCTCCAGCACCATATCGGCAAAGCCTGCGGCGGCGCGGACCAGCGCCAGTTCCTCCGGGTGTTTGACGCTGCGTTCGGGCAGGACATGGTCGGTCAGGTCGATCTGGGCCAGATCACTGGCCGGGGCCAGCAGCTGCGCGTCGAGAGTATCTATCCCAAGGCGTTTGGCGCGTGTTTGCCCGATCATCCACAAAACAGGGGGCACAAGGCCCGGAAACTCCTCATATGTCCGCACGATCACACCCGGCACATCCAGCGCGTTTTCCAGTTCGAGATGCGGCACGAAAAGGGTGGGGTCGGCCCCCACAGGAAGCCACAAACCCATGGGCCGTTCGTGGATCGAAAACTTCCAGCCGGATGCATAGCCGACATTGCCCGGTGCCAGCAGCAACAGACCGTCCAGCCCTGCAGCCTGTGCACGGGCGCGCAACCGGTCACGGATCATGGCGCGAAAAGCGGGGGTAAGGGGGGCGAGGGTCACAGGGTGCCCTCATAAGGTCCGGTCGTGACGATCTCGGATTTGATCCCGATCTCCGTGGCCAAGGCGCGCAGGTCGGCCAGCGCCACATCCTCCAACGGAACACCCGCCGCCGATTTCCGACTGACTCGGCGCGCCTCTTGTTCGCCCGGCAAAAGGATCTCACTGAACCCTGGCCGCAGGGCGCGCGACTTCACCATTTGGGCAAAGTCGGCCATTCGGGCGTGAAATTCGGGCAGCGGCATGAACCAGCCGATGTCCACCGCGGTCAGACTGTGACTTACATCAAGTTTCGCCTGATCCTTATAGGGGGTAAGGCCAAACCCGCCGCCGCCAATCACTCCGGTCAGCACATCGGTCATGAACGCCAAACCATAGCCCTTGTACTGCCCGATCCCGAGCAGGGCCCCGGCCATGGCGGCGTTCGGGTCGTCGGTTTCCGCACCCTCTGGCGTCAGCGCCCAATCCAGCGGCATCGGCTGGCCAGACCGGGCTTGCCATTGCATCATCCCCTTGCCTGCCGTGGTCAGCGCAATGTCCATCACCACCGGGAAACCCATTTCGGTAGGCGCGGCAATCCCCCAAGGGTTGGTGCCAACCGCCCCCTCGCGCCCGCCCCATGGGGCCATTTCCGGCCCTGCGTTGGTATAGGACGTGCCGATGCACCCGGCATTCGCCGCCTGCACCGCATGGACGGCGCTGCTGCCGTAATGGGTGGAATTGCGCACGATGACCTGCCCGATGCCGCAGACCTTTGCCTTTTCAATCGCCATGGTCATAGCGCGGGCGGCAGCTACGGTACCGATACCATTATTGGCGTCGAGCAGCGCCAGTGCCGGGCTTTCCTTGATCACCTCAAGCCGTGTTTGCGGGTCGACCAGCCCTTTTGAGATGCGCTCGTGATAGCGGCGCAGGCGTTTGACGCCCTGCCCATGGCCGGGATGAAACCGCAATTCGGAAAAGATCAGCGCGTCGGCAAATAGGTGGGCGTCGCTATCCGGAAGGCCAAGGGTGCGAAACCCTTCTTCCATAAAGGCCTGCAGGCTGTCGCGCGTTACGCATGTCATCGGGATCATGGGTTCACGCCTCGATCTGCATGAGGTCGGCGATATTGGCAGCGGGGTCGATGAAGCAACCCAACTGGCCCGCAGGCGCTGTCATCAGCACGGTGATCCCCGGTCCATAGCCCGCTCGAGGGCCGTCCGTCGCGCCCACAACGCCAATGGCCAACGCACCACGCAAATAGCCATGGTTGAACCGGCTGTCGGTGTCGTCCAGCGCCACCAGATCGCCCAGACGCAACCTGTCAAGGCCATGCGCGGCCAGTTCGGCGCGGTCTGTCGATTGCATGTGCAGACTGCCGCCTTCGGAGGTCAGGCCCAGCCCTGCGCCGATCAGATGCGCCGGGATGTGGGCGACAACGCCAAAATCCACGGATGCCCCGGTACGTACCGACATCAGCGACAACAGGCCCGGTGCGATGCCCTTCAGCACGACATCCGGGTATTCGGTCAGCACCATGCCGATGCCCTCGGACCGGATGATGATCTGGTCACCCACGGCCATTCTTCGCCGCGAGTCTTTGGGGAAATGGCAGATAACCTGTTCGGAAAACCGCCCCGATTTTCCGGTGACCAGCCCCACCGTGCCTGCCGCCTGGCCCGTCATGACCTTTGCCCGGTTGCCGACGCAGGCAAAAACGTTCAGCCCCCGGTTCTTCAGGTCATCGGCCTGCTTGATCGAAATGCCGGGGTGGATGCAGTCGGCGGCCCAGCCAAAGGCGCGGTCACCGACGCTGACGTTATAGACGATACCGCCATAGGTCGGCAGCAGGAACGGCTTGCCATTTGCGGCAAGACGGTAGGGTTCGGCTGGCAGACCGGGGAAACCGGGATGCGCGATGGCCCCGGCAACAGAAACGGCCACAAGGTCGGCGTGATTGGTGTTCAGCATCTTAGTTCCCGACCTTGGCAAAGGTTTCGATGTTAGCGCGTGGAGCGATGGCAAAACCCAGCTTGTCCGCCGGGCCAGTAATCAAGGTCAGAATTCCGGGGCCATGGCCGGTCATCACACTGTCCCCGTGGATACACAGGCAAATCGCGACCATGCCTTTGGAATAGGACCGGCCAAAGCGGTGGTCGACGTCGCGGATGGCAATCAGATCGCCCAGCCTCATTTGATCAACACCCAATTCGGCCATCAGGGCGCGGTCGCCCGACATCAGATCCTGATCAACATATTCGGCGTTCAGTTCCGCCCCTGACCCCATGATCCGCGCAGGAAGCTCCATCGCCACAGGGCAGATCAGCTGGCCGTTCTCGACCCGCAGTCCGTAGGCGCGGGCCAGCGCGGGAGAGGTTTTCTTGAACTCGATCTCGGGCCAGTCGGTCAGGCCGATGCCTCGCCCCTTGGCCCGGATCTGGATCGTGTCGCCGATCATCAGGTCTTCCAGCACCTCAGGCGGAAAATCGACCAGGATGCGGGCGTGTTCGCCGGTCACGATGCCGGTGGCGCCACGTGCAAGCCCGGTCATCACCGTCGCTTCGTTGCCGATGCAGGTCAGATAGTGCAGCGCAAAGTCGGATTTCTCGTCGGAATGGGCGATGGACACACCGGGTTCAACATGATCCCCGGCCCAGCCAAAGGCGCGGTCACCGACGCGCGCGTTGTAGGCGATGCCCGACATTCCGGGCAAAACGGCAGCTTTGCCGTCGGGCCAGTGGACATAGCCATTTGGGCGCATCGTGGGTTGGCTGACCTGGCCAGTGACGGCCATTTCGACCAGATCTTCCACGTTCCATTGCAGGCTGTCTGCCATGCGATCCCCCGGAGTTTGCAGTCTGCGATGTCGGTCAGAGTCGTCTTGACAAGGGCTTCCGACTCAAACAATAGTCAATCGATAGTCAATTTGTCGACGGTCGACAATACACTAATCGACTGAAATAAAGATGGGTGCCCTCTGGGCGCGGATCAGGCCGGTTCACGGCCAGAACAGACCAAGGGAGGCTTCAGGAGTAATGGGTTATCTGGCATTTCTGGAGCGCATGGGCCAAGTCAACGACCTGCTGAATGCCAAGTCGATTCTGAACTGGGACGCGTTGACGAAGATGCCACCCGGCGGTGCGGAAACCCGTGCAAAGCAGCTTGCCACCCTGTCCGTCATGGCGCGCGATCTGCTGGTGGCCGATGATACTCGAAGTCTGCTGGACAAGG
>CAIYZT010000242.1 GCA_903930735.1 uncultured Paracoccaceae bacterium
TCAGCCAGTTCCGGGTCCAGAAAACGGGTCATCAACTCGGCATCCTGGGGCGATATCTGGCCGATGGCTTGCGCGGTTTGCAACGTCACGGCGGCGGTTTGCCAATCACCGCTGCGCGCCAGGCAAAAGATCCGTGCGGACAGGGCGGGCGAGAGGCTCGCGCTGCTCATCATCCGTCGGCAAGCGCGGTCCTCGGCGCCGGTCAAAAGCGCGACGTCGAAGAGGCGGCGAAACAGCTCCGGCTCGCGGCGATCTCCGGCGGACTGCATCATGGCCATGGCCTGATCCAGCGCCCCCATCGACAGCAATTTGTCGATGCGGCCCAGCAACATCCTGCCAGAGGGACCGGCATCTGCGGGCGGCTCGGCCTCGGCCAGAAGGACGGTGATCATCAAGGCTTGCAGGGCAGGCAGGGTCTCGGTCCGCTGCCGGTTGATCTGCTCGAGGATAGCATCGGTCTTGCCCGCCCCCCAAAGAAGCCGCGGCAGCCCGGTTTTGGACGAGGAAAGCAGCCCAACCGCATCCAGCGAAGCCGCATCCAGCAAGAACGCGGTCACCGTTTCGGGCAGGGCATTGGTGGCAAGCGGCGTGGTGCTGATCGCGCCAAAGACCGCCGGATCCTGGGCAATCGGCGAAGAGACCCCAATCGCGCTCGGCAGAACCACCGATTGGGACAGCCAGTCGATGGCCGACAAGGGTTCCTCCGCGATCGTTTTCGCGGCGCTGAACAGCACCATCAGGGCAATCAGGGCGGCTTTTCTGGCCCTAGCCGCCATTCAGCGTCACCGGAGCCCGCGTTTCGACCGTCGTCGGTGTCAGATCGCCCAGATAGGCATAGCCCGTTAGCCCCAAAAAACCCAAGAGGGCCAAAACCACCAGAATCTTGAACGCGCGCATCATGCCGTGACTGCCTTTTCCTGCCGGTTGATCCGGCCTTGCCCCCGCTCATATTCTGAACGGGGGTCAGGATGAATATATATATGGCATTTTGCGCGCGTTCACGCCATTCATCACGAATGCGCCTTGGGGCGGCGCGCGGTATCAGGGCGTCAATTTAGAAATGATCAAGCGTTCCTAGAGGCTTGGCACGGACAGGGCAGAATATGTGGCTGAAAAAGACCGTGGTGATGATCGGCATGATGGGGGCGGGAAAGACCGCCGTCGGCATGGCGTTGGCCCGCGAGTTGGCGGTGCCCTTTCTTGATTCGGACGAAGAGATCGTCCTGGCCGCGGATCGCTCCATCGCCGAGATATTTGAGCGCGACGGCGAGCCATTTTTTCGGACCCGCGAAACCGAGGTTCTGTCCCGGCTTTTGCGCGGTGCGCCTTGCGTTTTATCGACCGGCGGCGGCGCTTTCATGTCGCAGGCCAACCGCGACCTGATCAAGTCGGTGGGCATTTCGGTCTGCCTGCGTGCCGATCTGGAGCTGCTTTGGCAGCGGGTCCGGCACAAGACCACGCGCCCCCTGCTGCGCACAGCCAACCCGCGCGAGACCCTGCGCGGACTTTACGAAGCACGCGGCCCGATTTATGCCCTCGCCGATCTGATCGTCGATAGCGAGCCGGATTTGCCGGTTGAAAGCACGGCGCAGCGCGTGGTGCAGGCGCTGTTGACGCGGCCCGACGTCCTGGTCCCCGATGAATTGGCCCCCGATGAAATGGAGAGTTCGGTCCGATGAGTTTGCAAGCCGATACCGTCCGCGTTGATCTGGGCGCGCGCAGCTATGACGTTGAAATTGCTTCTGGTCTGATTGGGCAGGCCGGACAGCGGATCCTGCCACATCTGCGCCGAAAGAAGCTCGCCATTGTCAGTGACCGGACCGTGGCAGGGCACCATCTGGCAGCACTCGGCGCCAGCCTGGATGCGGCGGGCATTGCCCATGATTCGCTGATTCTGGAGCCGGGCGAGGCCACAAAAGACTGGGCCAATCTGGCGCGGGTTTGCGAGTGGCTGCTGAGCCAGAACATCGAGCGCCGCGATCTGGTGATCGCGCTTGGCGGCGGGGTGATTGGCGATCTGGTCGGTTTTTCCTGCGCGATTTTGCGGCGCGGCGTGCGGTTTGTGCAGGTGCCCACCTCGCTTTTGGCGCAGGTGGACAGCTCGGTCGGCGGCAAGACCGGGATCAATACCGCGCAGGGCAAGAACCTGATCGGGGCTTTTCATCAGCCGAGCCTCGTTCTGGCCGACATTGATGTTCTATCGACCTTGCCCGCCCGCGATCTGCTGTCGGGCTACGGCGAGGTGGTGAAATACGGGTTGTTGGGCGATGCCGCGTTTTTTGATTGGCTGGAGGCGCAGGGGCCGGCGCTGGCCAAGGGTGATGCGGCCGCGCGCCATTACGCTGTGCTGCGCTCGGTCCAGATGAAGGCCGGAATCGTCGCCCGCGATGAGACCGAAGAGGGCGAGCGGGCCTTGCTGAACCTTGGTCATACCTTCTGCCATGCCCTTGAAAAGGCGACAGGATATTCGGACCGGCTGCTGCATGGCGAGGGGGTGGCGATTGGCTGCGCGCTCGCGTTTGAACTAAGCCAACGCATGGGTCTTTGCGCCCAGGAATCGCCGAGCCGGGTGCGCGCCCATCTCAAGGCGATGAGGATGAAGACCGATCTGGCGGATATTCCGGGCGATTTGCCGGGGGCAGAGGCGCTGCTTGCGCTGATGGGGCAGGACAAAAAGGTGATCGACGGCAAGCTGCGCTTTATTCTGGCGCGTGGCATAGGCGCGGCCTTTGTGGCCGAAGATGTGCCGCGCGATCTGGTTCTATCGGTGCTGAACGATGGGATTCGCGGGCGGGCGCCACAGAAATAAACCGCTAATATTTCGTGAATCCGGGCCGGGCTTGCGCCCGGTATTCCGGAACGGGTGCTAGGCTTGATCCAATTGGTCAAGGAGATCCCCATGTTCGGCGCCACGACGGATGTAACGCAGGCCCTGATCGGGGCGATCGACCTTGAAGGCATTGATCCTTACGAAAACTGGGAAAAGGCCACCCGGCCTTCGGGGGCGGCGATTGCGCCCCTTTGGCAGCCGGCCTATATGGAACTGCTCGCCGATGCGGGCGGCGGGTTCACGCTGAACGCGCAGGCCCTGCTGCACCAGATTGGCACCTCGCGCGAGATTGCGGTCGAGGCGCCAACCCGCGCTATTCTGCGGGCCCTTGCGGCGGGCGGCGCGATGCGGGCGATGGACAAGCGCTTCTTCATCTACCGCCCCGAGGCTGTGGCCGCGCGGTCCTGCCTTGCGGATGGGGCGGCGATCGCGGTCAAGCTTTTGCACCTCGGCCCCGCCATGTCCACCGCCTTTGAAACCGAGCTCGCCCCGGTGCCGCCCTTGTCCGCCGCGATGGGGCAGGGCACCGCGCGCACGGTGATCACCGGGGTGATTGACGACACGATGGGCTTTGCCAACGAACGCTTTCGCCGCTCGGCCAATGGCACGCGGATCGAGCGGTTCTGGATGCAAGGCATGCCCGCCATCACCGGGGACCGCGCGGTCATCGGCGGCGAGATTTACCGCGCCAGCATCGACGCGATTCTGGTGAGCGAGCCGGACGAGGCGCGGGTCTATGACAAAATATTTCCCAAGGGCGTCTATGTGGTCCGCCGCGCGCCACGGGGGGAATTGGGACTGACGCCCTACGAATCGCTGAACGCGCGGCCCTTTGCCTTTGCGCAGACTCATGGCACCCGGGTGCTGGATCTGGCCAGCGGCTGGACCATGTGTGATGCCCCCGCGGACCGCTCGATCATGGCGGTCCAATTGCCGCAACTGGCAACGCTCGAGACCTGGGGGGGAGCGGCCCGATCTGTTCATCCTGTTGGGATTGCAGCGGCTTTTCTATTTGGCGGACCGTTGGAGCGAGGATGGCCAACTGAAACGCGCGCCTTTGGTGGTCAATATCAGCTACGGCGTTTTGGCGGGCCCCAAGGATGGCTCGGGCCTGATCGAGGCCGAGATTGCCCGGATGGTCGCTGCCCGAAATGCCGAAGGCGTGCCGACGGCGGTGGTTTTGCCTGCGAGCTATGGCTTTCGCGACAGTTGCCATGCGCAGGTCGCGCTGGCTCCCGGCGCCTCGCGTGATGTGACGCTGCGCCTGCAGCGCGACGATCAATCGGTGTCTTTTGTCGAGATATGGCTGAATGTTCTCGACCGGCTGAGCCTCAGCATCGCCCCTCCGCAGGGCGGGCGTTTTGACCGGCTGATCACCTCGGCGGATGCGGTTTATGACTGGCAGGGCAATCTGGGGGCCGGGCTGACGCTGCCGATGGCGCGGATCTATATGCGGCCCTATGCGCCGCAGTCGGGTGTCGGGCCGGGCCGCACGCGGGTCACGATCGCCTTTTTACCCAGCCAAAATCATGAGGTGCCGCATCAGGTCGTGCCTGCGGGCGCCTTGACCATGGCCCGGAACGGGGCGACGGTATGGGTCTGGTGCGCGCCGTAAGCAAGCCCGTAGATATACTCGCCCAAGAGACAACCCATCGCCGCCCGCACCTTCGGCATCGTCGTCGCTTGGCTGTGAAGATGGATCAGCATGTCCGCACTCCGCTACGAATGCCCCTCAGGATCGACCTTGCCATGAAAAATGCCGAGCGCCGAGGGGCTATGTGATCATACGCGATGGAACACTTAGGCTTGGATTAATCTTACGCTGCTATGGATTTTGCAGCGCTTGCCCTGCCAAGGAATGTGCCTTTAGCCATGCCGCACCACTGTCCCGATGCCCTGTCCCTGATCACCCATTGGGCCCGTTTGCGGCCCTATCAAGTGGCGCTCTTCAGCGCGGGCGAGGCTTTGACCTTTGCCGGCGTCTTTGCGCTGGTGGAGCGGGCTGCGATCCACCTCACCGCATTTGGCCTCGGTCCAGCCGCCAGTTTTGCCGTGCTCGCCCAGAGCCGAACCGAGATTCTGTTATTGCACTACGCCGCTTTGCGGGTGGGCTCCACGATGATCCTGATCGACCCCAACCTTGCGGCCGATGCCGCTGCGATGGCCTATGCGCACAGCGGCGCGCAGGCCCTTTTCTACGATGCCGCGCTCTTTGCCACCGCGCGGGAATTTTGCGCGCCAAGCGCCTGCCATCCTGTCGGTGAGATTCGGACGCGGCCTTGGCCCTCTGCCTTGGCTGACTGGCCGACGGCTTAGCCAAGGGAGGCCATAATTAAGGACGTTTCGCCAGAAACCGCACTGCCCCAGGCACCCGAAATCAACCTGCTTGCACTGCCGATTAACACGTCTTTTGGACTATCGCTGGCAACATCGGTGCTGCAGTCCGGCGGGCAATTGGTGCTGCCAGCCGCCCCAGACCCCGAGCCGATCCTGGAGGCGATGGCGCAAACCTCTGCCCAGGCCTTGCATGCAAGTGCCCGGCAATTGGCAGACCTGCTCGCCTATTTCGAAGACAGGGGCAGGCTGCCGGACAATGCCCATCTGAACCGCGCCCAGTGTTGGGGCAAAGCCCCCGAGGCCGCACTGCGCCAAAGGATTGTTCGTTTTCTGGGAACGCCGCTGCATTGTGCGCCTTTAGGCGGCCTTGCCGCTGGTACTGAGAATTTTCAGGAAACAGGTTGGCTGGGGCGCTAGGAACCGACTGCCTTTGCAGAACACCAAAGGGTTTATGCCAAAACCGCTGGAAGTGGGGCGATCACTGGGGCAGGTTCGGGCGGTGAGCTGCCCTTCGTGGTTGCGGCGTTTCCCTCTCCGCGTGGCGCGGAAGCGGACATTCAGCCGACAGACCTCCGGCTCCGGTCACTATTGGCATTACCTCCGCACTGATGGATGCCCTTTAACCACAGATGTTCAGATCATCCGTCCCTCGGCTTACTGAAAGATCAAGGCGATCTCTGCTTCACTGAGCAGTTTCCACTGACCCGGAGCCATGTCCTCAGGCAGTGACAGACCGCCCAAACGTTCCCGGTGCAGTTTTTCGACGTGATTGCCCGTGGCCGCAAACATGCGGCGCACCTGATGGTATCGCCCCTCGGTAACACTAAGCAGGGCCTCGGTTTGCGAGACCACCACGAGTTCAGCAGGTGCCAGCGGCTTGGCCTCGCCCTCGAGCATCAAATGACCCGAGGCAAACAGATCACCTTCGGTGCCATCGAGCGGGCGGGCGAGCCTGGCGCGATAGGTCTTTTTGACATGGCGCCTGGGGCTGATGACACGGTGCAATAGCTCGCCATCATCGGTCAGCAACAATAGGCCAGAGGTCTGCTTGTCCAATCGGCCTATGGTCGAGATCGCCGGATCACGTCGTTTCCAGCGCTCGGGCAGCAGGTCATAAACCAGTTTGCCGTCTTCCTTGTGCGAACAGGTCATGCCCAAAGGCTTGTTCAAAAGAATGACCATGCCCGCTACCGGATCGAGCGGCGCGCCGTCGATTTCCATGCGGCTGGGCAAATCCGGCGTGACAGGGATGCGTTTGGTAATGTCCAGCACGTCGGCAGCGTCCAGAATGATACCGCCAGCCTTGGCCATCCGCGCCATTTCGCTGCGCGATCCATAGCCCATGGAGGACAGGAGCCTGTCGATGCGGGAGGTTGGACTCTTTGCCATTACTCTTGCTTTTTCAAGGAGCCCAAAGGACCCGCCTGCAGCATCGCAAGTGCTGATCTGATGTTCAAGACAGCAATGGGCGGGCAACGGTCCTTGATCGGTGGAAAGCACATCTTGATGCCATGCGGCTACCTGTCCGTTGCTTACCGGCGCACCGCTTACGGTCCTTTAATTTGCGCTGGCTCGAGGGGATGCCCTTTGCCTATCTGCATCTGTCCCAGGGCTGGCGCGCGACCTCTTTTGCCCGCGCCGCCGAAGAAGCCAGTGTGTTGGTGCGCACCGCCTATCAATATGCGCCGGCGCAGGGACGGGAGCCCTTTGCGGCGCTTCTGGCCATGGCTTGCGGCCGTCCGCTGGCCGAGTTTGACGCAGGGCTGGTACGGCTGGCGCAGCTTTTGGCGCGCCCGCCGACCGATCTGGCGGTTTAGAGCGTGTTGCGCTCAATCAGTTTCACCGGATTAAGCGCAACCGAAATATTTCCGGCCTGTGCTGGTCTTGGATTGCCTTCAATCTGAAACAAAGTGAAGGCAATCCGCTTTAACTGTGGCGCATCGGACTCAGTTTGCGCGGCAAAACCAAGCAAAGCTTCATCCGCGTTGACCGCATGGCCCGCGCCGGATTCAAGTCATCTTTACAGGCAATTACAAAGAAGGGCCCAAAAATGGGACAAGAGCATTGTTTTCACGCCCCCGGCAAAGCGGCCGACTTTTTGGGCTGGCGGCTGGACCGCGCCGGGCGCACCGAGATCGTCTACGATGACTGCGCCAAGACCCGCATGGTCTGGCGCGCGGCCTTTGAGGGCAATGCCGATAGCCGGCTGGACGAGGCCCTGTCCTGCGCCGTCACCGGCGGCCACGAAAAGATAATCCCGACCCTGTTTGAAGAGCTGAAGAAGCGCGCGATCGAGATTTCCCGCATCTGACGTGCCGTTTTTCGGCAATACGGCGCAAAGGCACAGCCCTCGGGCCATGCCTTTTCTTTTTGCGGCAGGCATTCTTGTCTTGCACCAAGTGCTGGCTTGCGCTTAATTTGATCAAATATCGAGTGACAAGCTTGGCGGACCAAAGAGTCCTTGAATAGGGAACGCGGGGAAACAATGGCGCAAAGCGGGCAATCAAGCCGACTATTGAGCACGGAGGCGGTGAATGGGCTGAAAATGATCAGCCCGACCGCGATTTACGCCACGCTGATGCTGGCGGTGCCGCTGGGTCTGATCTTTCTTTACAGCTTTCTGACCGATGGCTATCTGACCATCGAGTACACGCCGACCTTCGCCAATTACGTCGAGACCTGGACCAGTCCGGTCTTTGAAAAGGTGCTGATGCGCTCGCTTGGCGTGTCGATGGCGGTGACTGCGGTGACGGTGTTAACCGCCTTTCCGATGGCCTACTACGTCTCTTTTTATGTCGAGCCTTCGAAGAAATCGATCTGGCTCTTCCTGATCACCATCCCGTTCTGGACCAGCTATCTGATCCGCGTGTTCCTTTGGCTCGTGATCCTCGGCTATAACGGGGTGGTCAATTCCAGCCTGATGGGCCTTGGGATCATCGACGAGCCGATCACCGCGATCCTGTACAATGCCAATTCGGTGGTGATCACGCTGGCCCATGCCTATGCGCCTTTCGCGATCCTGCCGATCTTTGTGGCGTTGGAGAAAATCGACCGCTCCTTGCTGGAGGCCGGGCGCGATCTGGGCGAAAGCCCCTTCATGACTTTTGTGCGCGTGACCCTGCCGCTGGCTCTGCCAGGCGTCATCTCGGCGATCATGATCGTTTTCATCCCGGTGATCGGCGACTATGTGACCCCCTCGCTGCTGGGCGGGCCTGAGGGCAAGATGGTCGCCAATCTGGTGCAACTTCAATATCTTAAGCTTGACAATTACCCGATGGGATCGGCAACCGCCGTGTCCTCGATGGCCATGGTCGCGGTGGCGCTGATCGTCGGCTATGCGCAGGCGAAACTGTTCAAACGGGTTTATGGCGCCTTGATGCTGTCCACTTCGGCGGGGCTGGCCTTTCTCTCGGCCCTCGGGGCCGTCCTGATCAGCTTTGGCGCCTGTCTGGTCGCCGGGTTGGTCCTTGGCGGCGCGTTCTTTGCCTACGTTTTGAGCGTACTCGTCGGGCATGTCGTCCTGTTTGTCTGGCTGCAACGTCGGGAGACCAAAGCATGAAGGGCGGCGGGTTCAAGATTTATGCGGTCGTCTATCTGATCTTTCTCTACGCGCCGATCGTCCTTCTGCCGATCTTCGCCTTCAACAACGCGGCGATCATCGCCTTTCCGCTGTCCGGCTTTACCACCAAATGGTTTGCCGCGCTTTGGGGCGAGCCAGCGCTATGGGATGCGGCCAAGAATTCGCTGATCGTTTCGGTCTCAGCCGCGATCCTGTCCACGACCTTGGGCGTTTTCGCCGCCCGCGCCTCGACCCGGTATAATTTCCCCGGCAAGACCGGGATTCTTGGCATGATCATGCTGCCGCTTGTGCTGCCCGAGATCATCCTTGCCGTCGCGCTCCTTGTGCTGCTGCTCGGCATCGGCATCCCGCTGAGCCTTTTCACCGTCACCCTCGGCCATGTCCTCGTCTGCACGCCCTTCTCGATCGCCATCCTCTCCGCCGCCTTCCAATCCTTGGATAAATCGCTCGAGGAAGCCTCCTATGATCTCGGCGAAAACGCGGTGATGACCTTTGGGCTGGTGATCCTGCCGCTGGTGATGCCCGGCATCATCTCGTCGCTCTTGATCACCTTCACGATCTCGCTGGACGAATTCATCATGGCCTTCTTCCTTGCGGGCACGGAATCCACACTGCCGGTCTATATCTTCTCGCAGTTCCGCTTTCCGCAGGCGGTGCCCGTCATCATGGCGCTCGGGACCATTCTGGTGGTCCTGTCCGTCACACTCCTTTCATTTGCAGAATACTTCCGCCGTCGCGGCATCGCGAGAACCGGCGGCAAGGATACCGGAGGCTTCTTGTGACCCTTTCCGCTGAAAAACCGACGATGATCGAATTCAAGAACGTGCAGAAACACTATGGCGAGTATCACGCCCTGCGCGGGATCACCGCCACGATCCGGGCGGGCGAGTTCTTTTCGCTTCTGGGCCCCTCGGGCTGCGGCAAGACCACGCTTTTGCGCACCATTGCGGGGTTTGAAGGCATCTCTTCGGGCGCGGTGATGATCGATGGGCGCAACATGGCGAATGTGCCCGCCAACCAACGCCCGACCAACATGGTTTTTCAGTCCTACGCGATCTTTCCGCATCTGACCGTGGCCGAGAATGTCGGCTTTGGACTGCGAAAGGACCCGAGGTCCAAGGAAGACAAGGCAAAGGCCGTGGTCGAAGCCCTTGGAATGGTGGGGTTAAAGGGCTTTGGTGACCGCGCGGCCCACGCGCTTTCTGGCGGTCAGCGCCAGCGGGTTGCCCTTGCGCGCGCGCTGATCCTCAAGCCCAAAGTTCTGCTGCTGGACGAGCCGCTCAGCGCCTTGGACAAGAAAATGCGCGAACAGATGCAAGTCGAGTTGATCCGTTTGCAGCGTCAGGTCGGCATCACCTTTATTCTGGTCACCCATGACCAAGAAGAGGCGCTGGTCATGTCCGACCGGATCGCGGTCATGTTCGACGGCGAGATCGCGCAACTGGACGACCCCGAAACCCTGTACCGCAAACCCTCCAGCCGCCGCGTGGCCAATTTCATCGGCACGATGAATTTCCTGCCCGCCACGATCCTGACTGAAACCGCCTTCGAGATCGAGGTCGAAGCCGCCGGTTTCGGCCGTTTCGCGGTCAAAGCCGATCAAGCCAACCCCAAGGTCAGCGACGAGCCGCCCGCGGTGGGCTTTCGCCCCGAAACCCTGACCATCCTGTTCGACGATCAAA
>CAIYZT010000243.1 GCA_903930735.1 uncultured Paracoccaceae bacterium
CTGACGACGCCGAAGACGACGCGGACGAAGCTGCTGACGACGCCGAAGACGACGCGGACGAAGCTGCTGACGACGCCGAAGACGACGCGGACGAAGCTGCTGACGACGCCGAGGACGACGCGGACGATGCTGCTGACGACGCCGAAGACGACGCGGACGAAGTTGCTGACGACGCCGAAGACGACGCGGACGATGCTGCTGACGACGCCGAAGACGACGCGGACGATGCTGCTGACGACGCCGAGGACGACGCGGACGAGGGCGACGACGACTCGGATGAGGACCAGGACGATAAAGATGACGAAGATCGCGACAGCGACGACGACAAGGACGAAGATGAGGGCGATTCGGGCAAGGACCGGAGCGGGAATGGTAAAACGCGTGGCGACAAGGGCTAAGAAAGCCGCCTATTGAAACGCAAAATGGGGGACCGGGCTTTCGGTCTCCCAGTTCAGTTGATAGACTTGAACTGATCTAGGGAATGGGTGCGATGAGCCTTCGATACATTAGCATGGTGATGACCTTCTGGCTGCTTACGGCCCCGATGGCCTTTGCCCAGAGTTATGCCGATCAGATCGTCCAGCAAATGAGCGCACAGGGCTTTTCGGACATCACCGTTGAGATCACGCTTCTGGGTCGGATTCGGATCAAAGGGCATAACGGCCAGGGATTGCGCGAGATCATCATGAACCCAAACACGGGCGAGATTCTGCGCGATATGTGGATTGATGCGAATGGAAATGCGATCTTGCCACTCCTTGCGGCCCCCGGCAGGGGCGAGGACAGCGGATCAGGATCTGACGACGCCGAGGACGACGCGGACGATGCTGCTGACGACGCCGAGGACGACGCGGACGAGGCTGCTGACGACGACTCGGATGAGGACCGGGACGATAAAGATGACGAAGATCGCGACCGAGACGACGACAGGGACGAAGATGACGTCGATTGGGGCGAGGACAGGAGCGGGCATGGCAAAGGGCGCGGCGACATGGGCTAAGAAAGCCGCCTATTGAAACGCAAAATGGGGGATCAGGCTTTCGGTCTCCCAGTTCAGTTGATAGACTTGAACTGATCTAGGGAATGGGTGCGATGAGCCGTCGATAAATCGGCATGGGATGACCTTCTGGCTGCTTTCGGCCCCGATGGCCTTTGCCCGGTAGTTATGCCGATCAGATCGTCCAGCAACTGAGCGCACAGCGCTTTTCGGACATCACCGTTGAGATCACGCTTCTGGGTCGAATTCGGATCAAAGGGCAAAACGGCCAGGGATTGCGCGAGATCATCATGAACCCAAACACGGGCGAGATTCGGCGCGATATGTGGATTGATGCGAATGGAAATGCGATCTTGCCACGCCTTGCGGCCCCCGGCAGGGGCGAGGACAGCGGATCAGGATCTGATGATGACGACGACGACGACAAGTCGGGGTCGGGCGGCGACGAGGAAGACGACGATGACAAAGACGATGACGATGATTGATCGCGGCCCCCGCCATGGCCCTTTGCCGACATGATGCGCTCCCCCCTCGCATTGGCCGCGGTTTTTCTGCTTCAGGCGCTCTGCGCCTTTTTCTTCGTTTCCGACATCCTGTCCTCGATCTTTGCCTTCGCCCCGGCCCCGGTTTCCTGGGAAATGCGCGAATATCTGCAGATTTTTGCCTCGCTTGGCCTGATTGCCGGCTTGGTCCTTGGCGGCATGGCCCTGCGCCGCGCCATGATCGAACGCAACTCCGCGCGCGAGGGGTTGCGGCGGGCTTCCTCGGCTTTTGGGGTGCTGCTGCAGGAGAAATTTCTGGAATGGGGCCTGACCCCGGCCGAGCGGGACGTGGCGCTTTTTGCGGTTAAGGGCTTGTCAACGCAAGATATTGCGCTGCTGCGCGCCACTTCTGAGGGCACGGTCAAGGCGCAAACCAATGCGATCTATCGCAAGGCCGGGGTTTCGGGCCGCTCGCAGCTTTTGTCGGTATTCATCGAGGATCTGATGCGCGACGATACCGAATTGGCCCGGATTCAAACCGCTTTTCAGTCCGAAGCCATGTCCGGATCCGCGCCATAAAGCTGTAGCACCTCCAGCGAGATCACATCCAGCGTGCGCCGGTGCGTGGCGGCCAGATTGACCAGCGGTGCCGCGCCTTCGTCATGGGCTTGCACGAACCGATCGGCGCAAAGGCACCATTTGTCGCCCGGCTTTAGCCCGGCGAATCCAAATTCTGGGCGCGGCGTGGACAGATCGTTGCCGAGGTATTTCGACAGGGCCAGAAACTCGGCCGTCATCACCGCGCAGACCGTGTGCCGACCCCGATCCTGCGGGCCGGTGTCGCAGCAGCCGGTGCGGAAAAAGCCGGTCATCGGGGCGGTGGAGCAGCTTTGCAGGCTGGTGCCAAGGACGTTGATCGAGGGGTCTTGCATGAAAGGCTCCGGGTTTAAGGGAAAGATTTGACCTGCGAGGGGCGGCAAAAGATCGCCCTACACGAGGGCGGTCAGGGCTGCGCGCACCGGGGGCAGGCGGCCGAGCGGCGATGAAGGGGGCGAAATCGGGCCAAAAGGCAGCGGCCTGCGCGCGCCATTCGTCGAAATCTGTCTGAGGCCAATGGGTTAGCTGCTCTGCCGGCAAGGACCAGAACACGGCGGCGCGCGGGGTATCGCCGCCGCCCAAACGGCCGATGGGCAGGACCCCAGCCATGCGCGAGGCGGCATGGTAGCGCTGGGTCAGGCGATCTTTTGGCAGCGCGGAGGTCACAGGCCAAGGCACATGCCCCCAGATCGCGCCAAAACCCAGCGGCCGCGCGATCAGCGGCGACAGCGCCGAGCCTGCGCCCGAGGCGTCGATGACCAGATCAAAGGGACCAAGGTTTTGCCCCTGCGCCTCAACCCTGCGCTGGTGGCCGTGCAGCGGCGCCCCGATCACTTGCACGCCGGTGATCACACGGATACCGCGCCGCTGCGCGCACTGCCAAAGCACGTCAAAGAGCGCGCCGCGGTGGATGCCAAGCCCCGGCGCGCCGCGGCGGTAGGCGACATCCAGAACCGCGCGGCGTCCGGCATGGCCCAGCACCGCGGTGATCGGCGCCCCCAAAGCGCGCGCCGCCTCTCCCAGCCCGATCCTGTCGAGCACGGCCAAACCAACGGGTTGGATCACCAGACCCGAACCGATGGGACGGGCCTCGGCGAACCGCTCGATCAATGTCGGATCGCGGCCCTGATCGGCCAAAAGACAGGCCATCGCCAGCCCGCCAATCCCTGCCCCGATGATCGCGATTTTCATGGCCTCAGATTAACCGCGGAACCTCGTCGCTTTCCAGCCCCATCCGCAATCCGCGCCCAATACGGTGGGCAAGCGCGCTCCACGCGGCGTCAAGATTGGCAGGCAGCTGGGCGGCCAGGGTTTGGTCGAACAGAACAAGCCAAGGGGCGAACATGCGCGCATGAACGTCGACTGCCGCGCGGTGCGCCTGCATCGGATTGCCGTCATATCTGCGTTCCAGCAGGATCGCATTGCGCCAGAACCGGGTGATTTTCCGATCATTCTCGGCCCAATCGGTCACATGACCGGCAAAGATCGGGCCCAGTTCGGGGTGGCAGCGGACCCCCGCGTAAAAGGCGGCGACCGCGCGGGCGATCTGTTCGGACCTGACGGCAAAGCGCGTCGGGGGGGCCTGAGGGAATTCTGGGGTGTCCATAGAGCGATGGTTGCGGCAAATGCCCCTAAAGGCAAGGCTAAGCGATGCCGCACCCCTTTGACCTTGGCGCGGGGCCGCTCTATAAGGCGGCATGTTGTGGGATTTGGCGATCATAGCGCGAATTATCCGCCCGGCGTCCTGATAGGCGCCGGGAACAGGCGCTTGGGGTGCCCCGCGCCGCCGCAAAGACCTATCCTTTTGAATGATATGACCCAACCCTTCGATTGATAAGCAAGGACCGCATCTGATGTGCGCCGATACTCCCACGCCCGACCCCCGCGCCACCGACTACCGTGACACCGTCTTTTTGCCGCAGACCGAATTTCCGATGCGCGCCGGACTGCCCCAGCGAGAGCCGGAATGGCTGGCGCGGTGGCAGCGGATCGGCGTTTATGACGCCCTGCGCGCCAAGACCGGCCGCGCGCCCTTTACGCTGCATGACGGGCCGCCCTATGCGAACGGGCATCTGCACATCGGCCATGCGCTGAACAAGATCCTCAAGGACATGGTGGTGCGCAGCCAGCAGATGATGGGCAAAGACGCCCGTTATGTGCCGGGCTGGGATTGCCACGGCCTGCCCATCGAATGGAAGATTGAAGAGCAGTACCGCGCCAAGGGGCTGAACAAGGACGATGTCGATATCGTCGATTTCCGTCAGGAATGCCGCAGGTTTGCCGAGGGCTGGATCGATGTGCAGCGCGAGGAATTCAAGCGGCTTGGCGTCACCGGCAACTGGGCCGACCCCTATCTGACGATGGATTACCACGCCGAAGCAGTGATCGCCGATGAATTCATGAAATTCGTGATGAACGGCAGTCTGTATCAGGGGTCAAAGCCCGTGATGTGGTCGCCGGTCGAGAAAACCGCGCTGGCCGAGGCCGAGGTGGAATATCACGACCACACCAGCCATATGGTTTGGGTGCGGTTTCCGGTGGTCGGGACCAACGCTTTCGGCAACGAAGAAATTGAATTTCTCAGCGGTTCCTCGGTAGTCATTTGGACTACAACTCCTTGGACAATACCGCAAAACCGCGCTGTGGCTTACAATACTGCTATCTCATATGGCATTTACACCGTGCATTCGATTGCTGAGGGAAGTCTTGCAAAGGTAGGCGAGCGTTTGATTTTGGCTGATGCACGGGCCGATGAAGTTTTCAAATCAGCCAAGGTAGAAGCTGTCCGCGAGCGTGATGTAAATCCCCGCCAGATTGATACACTGGAACACCCTTACGCCGGAATCGAAGGCGCAAACGGCGAATGGGACTTCCCGGTGCCGATGCTTCCGGGTGACCATGTCACCGATGATGCGGGCACGGGCTTTGTGCATACCGCGCCGTCGCACGGCGATGACGACTACCAGATGTTCGTCAAATTTCAGGGGCCGGACTACCCCGATCTGAAGATGACTTATAACGTCGAGGCGGACGGGTCTTATCGCAAGGATCTGCCCCTGTTTGGCGGGCAGTTCATCATCCAGCCGGATGGCAAAGAAGGCCCCGCAAACGTCAGCAATATCAAGGCGCTACACGGCGCGGGGGCGCTGTTTGCCAAGGGCAAGCTAAAGCATTCCTATCCCCATTCCTGGCGCTCCAAAGCTCCAGTGATCTACCGCAACACCCCGCAATGGTTTGTGGCGATCGACAAGCCGCTGGACGACGGCCTGTCAACCTACGGCGACACGATCCGCAAACGGGCGCTGAACTCGATCAACCAATTGGTCACCTGGACGCCCGCGATGGGGCGCAACCGGCTGCATTCGATGATCGAGGCGCGGCCCGATTGGGTGCTGTCGCGCCAGCGGGCCTGGGGCGTGCCCCTGACCTGTTTCACCAAAACGGGCGCCAAGCCGACCGATGTTGACTATGTCTTGCGCGATGCGCAGTTGAATGCCCGGATCACCGCCGCCTTTGAGGCGGAAGGCGCCGATGTCTGGTATACGGCTGGTTTCAAAGAGAAAATGCTGCAAGGCATCGTGGACCCTGCCGGTTACACTCAGGTCTTTGACGTGCTGGATGTGTGGTTTGATTCTGGCTCTACCCATGCCTTCGTGCTGCGCGACCGGCCGGATGGCAGCGCGGACGGGCTGGCGGATCTCTACCTGGAAGGCACCGATCAGCATCGCGGCTGGTTCCATTCCTCGATGCTGCAGGCCTGCGGCACCAAGGGGCGCGCGCCCTATCGTGGGGTGCTGACGCATGGTTTCACGCTGGACGAAAAGGGCATGAAAATGTCCAAATCGGTGGGCAATACCGTGGCCCCGCAGTCGGTGATCGACGAATACGGCGCCGATATCCTGCGGCTTTGGGTGGCGCAGTCGGACTATACGATCGACCTGCGCATCGGGAAGGAAATCCTGAAAGGCGTGGCCGACAGCTACCGGCGCCTGCGCAACACGATGCGCTTTCTCTTGGGCAATCTCGAAGATTTTACCGAAGCCGAGCGGGTGGCCGAAGCCGATATGCCGGAACTGGAGCAATGGGTGCTGCACCGTTTGGCCGAACTCGATGCCGAAGTGCGCAGCGGCTATGCGTGCTATGATTTCCAAGGCGTCTTCACCAAGCTTTTCGCCTTTGCCACCACCGATCTGTCCGCGATCTATTTTGATATCCGAAAGGATTCGCTCTATTGCGATCCGGCCAGCGCCCTGCGCCGCCGCGCCGCGCGGACCGTGTTGGACCTTGTTTTCCAGCGCCTGACGACATGGCTCGCGCCGGTTCTGGTGTTCACCATGGAAGAGGTCTGGCTTTGTCGCCATCCGGGCGAGGACAGCTCGGTCCATCTGCAAGACATGCCGCCGACGCCCGCAAACTGGCTGAACCCCGCTCTGGCGGCCAAATGGGAGGGCATTCGCGCTGTGCGCCGCGTGGTCACCGGCGCTTTGGAAGTGCAGCGGACGGCCAAGGCCATCGGCGCCTCGCTGGAGGCCGCGCCTGTAGTGCATGTGGCGGATACGGCTGTTTTGGCGGCGCTGAAATCAGTAGCGTTTTCAGATCTTTGCATCACTTCCGGGCTGGTTTTGACCGGCGATCTGGCGCCTGAGGGCGCCTTTCATCTGTCCGAAGTGCCGGGAGTTGGCGTGGTTTTTGCCCATGCGTCCGGCGAGAAATGCCAGCGCTGCTGGCAGATCCTGCCGGAAGTGGGGCAGCAAAAGCATCCCCATACCTGCGCGCGGTGCAGCAGCGCCTTGGGCTGAGGGGCGGGCCGGACAAAAGAAAACGGGCAGAGGGAAACCTCTGCCCGTTTTTATTTGGCGTGCGAAGCTTCAGGCGAAAGCGGCCGCCTTGGTCAGAAGGCCGATGCGGCCAAGCGAGGTCTGGGCGGGCGCGTCGATCATCCGGGAAATCTCGTCACGCGTCAGGCCGATGTCGTCCAGTAAATGTTCGTCCGCGCGGCGCAGAAGGGTGCCGACCGACTGGCGGAGGGCGTGGCGCTGGCGCAGGGTGGCGAGGAATTGAGTGAACATGGGGGTCTCCTACATCGGTCTGTGGTCTTTCAGTATCCTGTATTGCCGGATCCATTGACATAAGACAAACGAATAGATATGATGGTATCCATTTAGTAAATTGATGGCAGATTCATGAATCCTTTAGAAAGCGATCTGCTCCGCGCCTTTCTGGCGGTGGCCGATTCCGGGTCGGTGACCGCGGCCGCGGACCGCGTGGGGCGGACGCAGTCGGCGGTCTCGATGCAGATCCGGCGGCTGGAGGATAATCTGGGCCAGCCCCTGTTTCTGCGCCAGCTGCGCGGCATGGTTTTGACCCCGCGGGGGGCGCAACTGATGCCCTATGCGCGGCGGGTGACGCAGCTTTTGGACGAGGCGGCGACCGCGCTGCGGGAAAAGCCGCTGATCGGGCCGGTGCGGATTGGTATTCCCGATGAATATGCCGAAACCGTGCTGCCCCGCGCGCTGGCGGCGTTTTCCGAGCGGCATCCGGCGGTCGAAGTGACGGTGCGCTGCGATTTCACGGCCTCGCAGCAGGCCGCGTTGCAGATGGATCAACTGGATCTGGCGGTGCTTTATGACAGCAGCCACACCTCGGGCGATGAGGTGCTGGCGATTGATCCGACGGTCTGGGTCACTTCGATCACCCATGGGCAGCACCGCGAGGATCCGGTGCCGATCGGCATGTATATGCATTCCGACTGGGGGCGGGATTTTGCGATTGGCTCGCTGGATCAGAACAGCATCAAATGGCGTATCGCCTTTGAATGCGACACCTCGGCCAGCCTGCGGGTCGCGGCGCGCACCGGGCTCGCGATCTCGCCCCTGTCGCGCAGCACGATCCCGCATGGGTGCCGGGAATTGACTGGGGCGGACGGGTTTCCCAGCGTCGACCGCTCGCGGGTGGTGCTGCGGCGCAATCCGCACGGCACCTCGGAGGCGATTGAGGGGCTGGCGCAGATGGTGCGCGAGGCGTTTCGCCCGCTGTCGGGGGCCGCGTCATGAGGGCGGGGTTGGACACGCCCCTGGGGCCGGTCTCGGTCACCGAGGCGGAGGGGCTGATCATTGGGCTGGACTGGCGGGAAGGCCCGCCGCCGCAAACCAACCTTGGGCGCGAAACTGTAGCGCAATTGCGGGCCTATTTCGCGGGAAAGCTGGTGGCTTTTGAGCTGCCCCTCGATTTTGGCGCGGGGATTCAGGCTAAGGTGCGCCGGGCGATGGCGGCGATCCCTTTTGGGGAAACGCGGACTTACGGAGCGCTGGCGCATGCGATTGGTGCCCCGGCACAGGCCATCGGGCAGGCCTGCGGAGCGAATCCGCTGCCGATCCTCATCCCTTGTCACCGGATTTTGGGGGCCAAGGGGCTCGGTGGGTTTTCGGCTAAGGGCGGGGTGGAAACTAAGGTCTGGCTGCTTCGCCATGAGGGGGCGGCTGGTCTGCTGATCTGAGCACGATTTTCCTTCGAAAAATCAGTCATAAGGCCGCCGGGCGGCGTGGTCATTGGCCAGTTGAAACACTAACATATCCCGTAAGAACCCGATCAGGAGATCGCCGTGAGTTTTTGGATCTTTATGGCGGTTCTGGGCTCGGCTTTTCTGCATGCGCTGTGGAATTCGCTGATCAAGGTCGGTGCTTCGCGCATGGGGGCGATGGTGATCTTGTCGATTGGCGAGATCCCGATCGGGCTGGCGGTGATTGCGCTGCGGCCTTCGTTGAGTTGGGGCGTGGCGCCTTGGGTAATTGCGGCGGGATGCGCGCATTTCTTTTACAAGTTCTTCCTGACCTATGCTTATGAGCGCGGCGATCTGAGCCGGGTTTACCCGATTGCGCGCGGGGCGGCGCCTTTGGTGGTGGGCGTGGTGTCGGGGTTCTTGTTGGCCGATGTGATCAACCCGATGGAATATGCGGGGATTGCGGTACTGGGGGGGGGGATTTTGCTGATGGCGCAGGGTGTCTTTGCGCAAGGTGAGAACCGCAAATTGATTCCCTTTGCGCTGGGATCGGCCGGTGCCACGGCCTGTTACACGCTGATTGACGGCTCGGGCGCGCGGATTTCGGGGGATGCGGTGGCCTATGTGGCTTGGGTCTTTGTGGCGGATGGGATTCTGTTCGCCTTGGGGATGTTGCTGTGGAAGGGGGCGGCTGTTTTGCCGCGCGAGCCACGGTCTTGGGGGATTGGGATGGTGGCAGCGGCGGCCTCATTCGGGGCTTATGGCGTGTCGGTCTGGGCGATGACCAAGGCGCCGATCGCGGTGGTCGCGGCGCTGCGCGAGACCTCGATCTTGTTTGCGGTGCTGATTGGCTGGTTGGTGTTTGGCGAGGCGATGACGCGGGGTAAGGCCCTGGCGGCGGCGATTATTTTGGGCGGGGTGATGCTGACCCGGCTGGGGTGACGGCAGACCCCTCCCGGGGGGATATTTATCTCAAGATGAAGGCGAAAGGCCGGACGCGGATCAGCGGATGGCGGGTTTGCGTTCGGGGATGATTTGCTGGGCGATGCCGGCGGTGGCCAGGTAGATGGAGGAGGCGACCAGCCCCCAATGGGCGATCGAGCCTTCGGCGAAGTTCATCCAGGCGGCCCAACCGGCGCAGATGACCCAGAGCACGGAAACCGGCAGAGTGACCCAGTTCCAGCGCTTGGTGCGGGTGGGGTGGACAAATTTGAGCTGCAGGAACATGCCGACGGTCAAGGCGATGACCACGAAGAGGATGACGCCTTTCGAGGGAGCGAGGGCGAAGAGGACCAGCACCACCATGTTCCAGCAGGCGGGAAACCCGGAAAAGCTTTTGTCCTGTGTTTTCATGCGGGTATCGGAGAAATAGATCACCGAGCCGTAGCAGATCACGATGATGGCGACCCAGCCGGTCCAGCCGTCCAGAAGTCCTGATTTGAACAGCGCATAGGCCGGGATGAAGACATAGGTCAGGTAGTCCACGATCAGATCCATCAGCACGCCGTCATAGATCGGAAAGTTGGTGGGCGTGTCGTAGCGCCGGGCAAGCGGGCCATCGATGCCGTCCACGATCAGCGCGAGGACGAGCCAAAGGAACATCACGCGCCAGTTGCCTTCGACGGCGGCGAGCATGGCGAACATCGACAGAACCGCGCCGGAGGCGGTGATCAGATGGACCGAGAGGGCTTTTATACGGATATCCATGAAGCTTGGTATCCAAGATATCGGCGGCTGATGCAAGATGCCGAGGCAGGGGGGGGCGGAAAATGGCCCGTTGCGGCGGGGCGGAGGTTCGACTGCTGATAAGGAGGGCTGGATGGGGCGCGGAGCAAGCTGAAGCTCAAGGGCCGTCCTTTTGCGGATCAGGCGCGGGGGTGGGCAGCCTCGTAAACCTCCATCAGGCGGGCTGCGTCGACGGCGGTGTAGGTTTGGGTGGTGGACAAAGACGCATGGCCGAGCAGGCTTTGAATTGCGCGCAGATCGCCGCCGGCGCAGAGCAGATGGGTGGCGAAGGAATGGCGCAGGGCGTGAGGGGTGGCGCTGGCGGGCAGGCCGAGGCGGTGGCGGACCTGCTCCATCGCTTTTTGGATCAGGCGCGGGTTCAGCGGCCCGCCGCGCGCGCCGCGAAAGAGGGGCGCGGTTCGGGTCAGATCGAAGGGGCATTGGCGGACGTAATCGGCTGTAGCGGCGGCGGCGGCGGGTAGAACGGGGACGAGGCGTTCCTTGCCGCCTTTTCCGGTGATGCGCAGAACGCCGGGCAGGGGATGGTCGGCGCCGGTCAGGGAGAGGGCTTCGGAGATCCGCAGGCCAAGGCCATAGAGCAGAGTGACGACCGCCATGTCGCGGGCGGCGATCCAAGGTTCGGACTGGTGGGCGCCGATGTCAGACAGCACCTCGCGCGCGGCGTCCGTGGTCAGGGGGCGGGGCAGTTTTCGGCGGAATTTGGGGCCGCGGGTGGCGAGGATGGCGCCGGGCTCGCCGTCGCCCCGCTCGGCGAGCCAGGTGAGGAAGGATTTCACTGCCGACAGCGCGCGGGCCAGCGAGCGGGCGGCAAGGCCGCGGCCGCGTTCATGCGCCATCCAGGCGCGCATTTCGGCTTGGGTGATCCGGATCAGCCCGCTGATGCCAAAGGTGCCGCCCAAATGATTGGCTTGAAAGGATAAAAATCGGGCTATGTCGCGAGAATAGGCGGCGATCGTATGCGGCGAGGCGCCGTCAAGCGCGCGTTTATGGTCCAAAAAACGCGAAAGCCGGTCTTGCAGATCAGGCGATAGCAGGGTCACGACAGCCAGCGGCGCATTGTCCGTTCGAAGACGGCGGCGAAAAACGCCAAGAGATCCGTGCCATGGGTGGATTTGAACTGATGCGGGTCTTCGGCGCCAAGGACCAGCATGCCGGGCAGCCGTCCCGTGCCAAAATCCAGCTTCATCAGCGCTTCGGATCGGATATAGCCCGCCTTGTCGCCGTAAAGTGCGTCGCTTTCGGGCTGCACTTGCCGCAGAACGACGGGGCGAACCGAAATGTTGCGCCTGCCCGACAGATAGGTGCCGACAAAACCCGGCGCGCCGATGTAAAGCACGTCGCCAAGCCGGCGCAGCGCTGGGTCGTGATCGTCCTGCACCGTTTCCAGCACCAACCGGACGCAATCCACGCGCAGGGTGGCGGCGACCTCGGCCGCGACGGTTTTCAGAAAATCCTCAAAGCTGAGGGGGTCGAGCATCTGCAAAATCGCGCGGTGAACCTGATTGGTGCCGGCGAGGTTTTCGTAAGCGGCAGCGATCACGGTGCGGTGGGTGTCTTCGAGGCGGTCAAGACGGCTTTCGAGCCGCTCCATCGCGATGCCGCGCAGATCGACGATATTCGATCCCATCTGCCGCTCGTTCGCGCCTATCAGCGCATCCATCAGATCGCGGTCTTCCAGAATGGATTCGGGCGCGGAGATCAGCCGGTCGCGGGTATCAGGATCAATCATTGCGGCCCTCTGGTTCTGCTGTCTTTGGCTTTTAGCGCCATTCTGCGCCAGTTTAGCAGGGTTGCGCGGCGATTTCCTTATCTTTTTTCAACTATTGAGCTGTTGGGGCCAAAACTCCGCTCCGGCCCCCTATAGCGCTTTACAAAATCTTCTGGCCGGTCTTGGCCCAATCTTTCATGAACTGATCAATGCCCTTGTCGGTCAGGACATGGGCGGCCAGCGCCTTGATCACCGAAGGCGGGGCAGTCATCACATCGGCGCCGATCAGCGCGCACTGCGTGACATGGTTGGCGGTGCGGATCGAGGCGGCAAGGATCTGGGTCTCAAAGCCGTAATTGTCATAGATCTGGCGGATATCGCTGATCAATTCCAACCCGTCGAGGTTGATATCGTCGAGCCGGCCGATGAAGGGCGAGATGAATGTCGCGCCAGCCTTGGCGGCGATCAGGGCCTGATTTGCGCTGAAACACAAGGTCACGTTGACCATCTTGCCCTCGTCCGACAGGATCTTGCATGCCTTCAGCCCGTCCCAGGTCAGCGGCACCTTCACGGCGATATTCGGCGCGATTTCGGCCAGTTTGCGGCCCTCGGCGATCATTTCATCGGCTTTCAGCCCCACAACCTCGGCCGAAACCGGACCGGAGACAAAGCTGCAAATCTCGCGGGTCACTTCCAGAATGTCGCGGCCCGATTTCAGGATCAAGGAGGGGTTTGTGGTGACGCCGTCCACCATGCCCAGATCGTGCAATTCGCGGATGGCTTCGACATCGGCGGTATCGACAAAGAATTTCATGGGTCTGTCCTTATGGGTTTTGCAAAGATGGGTTGCGATGGGGTTGGCGGGGGTTTACCGCAAATATGGATGCAGTGAAAGACTGGTATGGGCGCTAACTGTGGTTGAACGTGTTTACGAGCCCAAAGATCTGGTCGCGGTTCTGACTACAGAGCCGCTTGGCCGGTTTTTGGATTACAAGGCGCCAGAAGGCGGTTGCGGGGACGGTGATTTTGTCGAGGTGCCCTTGGGGCCACGCCGGGTTTTGGGGGTGGTCTGGGGGCAAGGCTCGGGCAAGTTTGACCCGGCCAAGATCAGGCCCATCGCGCGCGTTCTGGATGTGCCGCCGATGCGCGCCGAGATGCGCAGCTTTTTGATCCGCGCGGCGGAATATACCCTGACCCCCTATGAGGCGATGCTGCGGTTGGCGACGCGCGCGCCGGGGCTGCAGGATCCGCCGGGGGGGCGCAAGGTTTACCGGCTTGCAGGCCCCGTGCCGAACCATCTGACCGAGGCGCGGTTTCGGGTGATCGAGGCCTTGCGGCGCTTTGGCGGGGCGCAGGTGACGATCGGCGAGCTGGCCGAAGAGGCGGCATGCGGTGCTTCGGTGATCAAGGGATTGGTCAAGCTGGGGGTGATCGCCGAGGAAGAAGCGCCGCGCGATCTGCCTTTTGCGGTGATGAACCCGGCAGGCTCTGCCGTGCTGCAGGGCGATCAGATCGCGGCGGGCGATGCGCTTGTGGCGGCGGTGGCGCAGGGCGGGTTTTCGGCGACTTTGCTGAAAGGCGTCACGGGCTCGGGCAAGACCGAAGTTTATCTGGAAGCGGTTGCCGAATGCCTGCGCGCGGGGCGTCAGGCCCTGGTTTTGCTGCCGGAAATCGCCCTGACGGCGGATTTTCTGGCACGGGTCGAGGCGCGCTTTGGCGTCCGGCCTGCCGAGTGGCATTCGGGCGCCACGATGATGGAGCGGCGGCGGATCTGGAAAATGGTGGCGGCAGGCCAAGTGCAGATGGTGGTTGGCGCCCGCTCGGCCCTGTTCCTGCCCTTCCGGCAGCTTGGGCTGATCGTCGTCGATGAAGAGCATGACAGCAGCTACAAGCAGGAAGAGGGCGTTTTGTACAATGCCCGCGATATGGCGGTCCTGCGCGCCAATATCCTCGGCTGCCCGATCATTCTGTCTTCGGCCACGCCCTGTCTTGAGACCTGGGCCAATGTGGAGGCGGGCAAATATGCGCGGCTGGATCTGGGCTCTCGCTACGGGGTGGCGGAATTGCCGGGGATGCTGCCCATCGATATGCGCGGCGAGGATTTGCCGAATGACCGCTGGATGTCGGCCAAGCTGGTGGCCGAAGTTCACGCGCGGGTGGACAAGGGTGAGCAGAGCCTTTTGTTCCTGAACCGTCGCGGCTATGCGCCGATCACGCTGTGCCGGGCTTGCGGCAATCAGGTCGGCTGCGATCATTGTGACGCGCGGATGGTCGAGCACCGGTTTCTGAAACGGCTGGTCTGTCATCAATGCGGTGCCACAAAACCGGTGCCCGAGGAGTGCCCTTCCTGCAAGGTTGTGGGCAAGATGGCGGCAGTCGGGCCGGGGGTGGAGCGGCTGGCCGAAGAGGTGGTGGCGCGGTTTCCGCAGGCGCGGCTGGCGGTGTTATCGAGCGATCTTTTCGGCTCGGCGCGGGCGCTGAAAGAGGCGGTGGTGAACATTGCGGCGGGCGGGGCGGATATCATCATCGGCACGCAAATCGTCGCCAAGGGCCATAACTTTCCGCTGCTGACCTTGGTTGGGGTGATCGATGCCGATCTTGGGCTGCAAGGATCGGACCTGCGGGCAGCCGAGCGGACCTTTCAGCTGATGCGGCAGGTGGCCGGGCGGGCCGGGCGGGCGGAGCGGCCGGGGGAGGCTTTCTTGCAGACCCACCAGCCCGAACATCCGGTGATCCGGGCGATCCTCGGCGGCGATGAAGAGGCGTTTTGGAAGGCCGAGGCGGCCGAGCGCCGCGCGGCGGGGGTGCCGCCCTACGGGCGGTTTGTGGGGGTAATCCTGTCCTCGCCCGATGTGGCGGCGGTGTTTGATATTGGCGCGGAACTGGCGCGGCGCGACGGGCCTTTGCGGGCGATCGGGGCGGTGGTGTACGGGCCGGCGCCGGCCCCGGTGGCACGGGTTCGGGGGCGGCACCGGGTGCGGCTTTTGGTCAAGGCGGCCAAGGGGGTGGCGGTTCAGGCGGCGGTGGCGGAATGGGTGGGGCAGGTGAAGCTGCCCAATTCCGTGCGCCTGACGGTGGATATTGATCCGCAGAGTTTCTACTGATTTTCGCTGCATCCAGATTTGGACGTTCATTGGGGTCTGTTGACGTTTGAGGATTCCCAAATCAGTCGCTGAGTGATTCAAGGTTGCCAAAGGGGAGGCAACCTTGATCCGAACGATACTGACTGACGCCCGATGGGAAGTCATCGCCCCACACTGTCTTGGTCGAGAATGTGACCCCGGCCGCGCTGGGCCGGACCCGATGTTGTTCGTGGAGGCCGTGCTGTGGATCGCGCGGACAGTTTGCCCTTGGCGCGACCTTCAAGCGGAGTTTGGTGGCTTTAGCCCGGTATTCAAACGCTTCCGCAGATGGGTCAAAGCGGACGTGTTCTACCGTATGTTCACGGCATTAGCCGAGGACGTCGACTTCGAATACGCCATGATCCACTCTCAGTGAATGTTCCATTCACCTGCCGGGCAATGGACGGCACCATCACCAAAGTCCACCGTCATGGGCAGGGCGCAAAAGGGGGACTCAAAGCCAGGCCATTGGGCGCCCTCGAGGCGGCATGACCAGCAAAATCGTGGCCTTGACGGATGCTTTGGGCAACCTGATCGACTTCCGGCTTCTGCCCGGCCTGGCCCAAGACCTGCGCGGCAACGCAGCGCTGATTGACGGTCTGTCTTGCGGCCACCTCCTCGCAGACCGGGCCTTTGACGCCAACTGGCTGCGCGAAGTCTTGTCCGAGGCCAAGATCGAGGCGGTCATCCCAGCCAAATCCAACCGCTGGTTTTCCGCCGAATTCGACAAAGAAACCTACAAGTGGCGGCATCTGATCAAGAACTTTTTCCAAAATATCAAGGAATACAGATGTATCGTCACCCGCTTTTGCAAAACAAACGCAAGCTAAACCGCTCTCATTTTCCTCACCGCTACCGTCATCCGATTGAAATGAACATCAACAGGTCCTAGTGCGGATTGCCTTTAATCTGATTCAGATTGGAGGCAATCCAAGACCGGTACAGGCCGGGAATATTGCGGTTGCGCTCAATCGGGTGAACCCGATTGAGCGCAACACGCTCTAAAACTTTAGCCCTTGGCGCGCAGAAGGCAAAGCGCCGCCCAGCCGACCCAGACATAGCTGGTCACAAAGATCGCGCGATTGGCCCAGCCGCAATAGCCGTTCACGCCCTGGCCGAATGCGTCATAGGCCTGTTCAAAACCGAGGTGATCAACCAGATCGGCCCGTGGAAATCGATGCGCGAGGTCGAATGGGAAACGCTGAAATGGCCTTACAGCCCCTCTCGATGATTACAAAAGCAATCATCTGCTGGGCAATGGATGCAGGCATCGCTTACCAGCTTACAGATCGATTGGTATAACAATCCCTCGCAGGTTCACTCGAACCTGTGGCGTTCACCCGCTCGACCTGCTCGGCCCTGTCGGCTACTTCCCACCCGCACAAGCAGAGGAGGCGTTCTATGCAAACCTGAACACAATCGATATGGTCGCCGAGTCGTTGAACAAATCACCCTCCGGTAAAACCGGGGCGGTTCAAACAGAGTGGGCGGCATAGGCTGGCCGGGAACGCGCGACAGGGTGATCTGCAAGATCACGCAGGCGGCGCAAAGCGTGGGAATTCCGATCATCGCGGCGGGGCCGTGCAGCGGGTGGTTGATGTTGAACATCCCGCCCATCGCCTTACCCAAAGCGGCGAGCGCCAAAAGGCCAAGGCCCGTCCAGGCCAGCCGGTCGCCGTGGGCCAAAGCGCCACCAAAAGCGCGGCCAAAGAGAGGGCCCAAAGCGGGAAGGTCGCGGTCAACACAGGTTCACGCGTGCCGTTGGCGTATTCGCTGACCATGCGCCACGAGGGGGCATATTCGGGGCTAAGGACATCCAGCGCCGCAAGGCAAAGTGCCGAGGCAAGGATCGCGCTGATTGCGGCATAGGCGGAGAGAGTTGAAAGGCTGGACTTCGGACGACATCCTGAGGCTTGAGGTGGGACCAATTTGAGTGAAGTAAGCTATAATGAAGTCCTCAATTGAAAATCCGAAAGCAAAGGGCAAGCGCCGCTATGACGGCGGGGCGCTTGCAGAGGCCGCGAGCGAGAGCCATGCGCGGATCCTTGAGGCCTCCAGAACTCTGATGGGGTGCGAGGGGATCGACGGGGTGACGATCGTGGAGATTGCGCCGTTGGGGTTTCATGGGGTGCGTTTCGCGCAGGGGGGGGGCGAAATGACGGATAGGATGACGATTGAGAATGTGGGGCAGCCGGGCAAGTCCTACCGCGTTGATGCGGCGAAGTTCCTGGCGATGCGGGCGGCGGTCTTGGCGGTGCTGCCAAGGGAGGCTCCGGGAATGTCGGTGCCCGATTTGATCGCGGGGGTGAGGCCGGATTTGCCGCAGGATCTGTTCCCGGGCGGCGATACGGTTGGCTGGTGGGGGAAATTGGTGCAACTGGATCTGGAGGCCAAGGGCGTGATCAAGCGTTGGCGAAGTCTCCGGTGCGGTTATGGGTGGTTTAGGGGAGCAGGTTCTGATTGCAGGGGGGCACCGGCGGATCGGTTAAGACAAGGCTTGATCGTCAGACCGACAGCGAGCCCAAAAGGTTCGTGGCGAGAGAAGTCAGCCAGCCATTGAGAAACAGCGGATCGGCTAGAAAGACGGCGACCAGGGTCATGCAGATCATTTGGGCCGGGGAGGCCCAGTCGTGAAAGACAAAGGTCAGCGCCCAATTCTGGCCAAAAGCATAGTCATAGCCCGCCCATTTGGCATAAATCGTGAGCAGGGGTGTGC
>CAIYZT010000244.1 GCA_903930735.1 uncultured Paracoccaceae bacterium
CTGGAAAATGATCCAGGACCACAAATGCACGGTGTTCTATACCGCGCCGACCGCCATCCGCTCGCTGATCAAGGCGGGCGGTGAGCTGCCGAAGAAATACGATCTTTCGTCGCTGCGCATTCTCGGCTCGGTGGGCGAGCCGATCAATCCCGAAGCCTGGATGTGGTACTACAACGTGGTCGGCAATGCGCGCTGCCCGATCGTGGACACCTGGTGGCAGACCGAGACCGGCGGCCACATGATCACGCCGCTGCCGGGCGCGACCGCACTCAAGCCGGGTTCGGCGACGCTGCCGCTGCCGGGCGTGATGGCGGATGTGGTGGACGAAACCGGTCACTCGGTGGGCCGCGGCAAGGGCGGGATCCTCGTGATCAAGCGCCCCTGGCCGTCGATGCTTCGCACCATCTGGGGCGATCCCGAGCGTTACAAGAAGACCTACTACCCTGAGGAATTCAACGGCAAATACTACCTTGCCGGCGACGGTGCCACGATGGACGAGGACGGCTTTTTCCGCATCATGGGCCGCATCGACGACGTGCTGAACGTGTCGGGTCACCGGCTCGGGAGCATGGAGATCGAATCGGCGCTGGTGGCCAACCCGCTGGTCGCGGAAGCGGCGGTGGTGGGGCGCCCGGATGACCTGACGGGCGAGGCGATCTGCGCCTTCGTGGTGCTCAAGCAGGTGCGACCGGGCGGCGAAGAAGCGATTCGCATTGCAGCGGATTTGCGCAACTGGGTGGCGAAGGAAATCGGATCGATCGCAAAACCGAAGGACATTCGCTTTGGCGAAAACCTGCCCAAGACCCGATCCGGAAAGATCATGCGGCGCCTGTTGCGCTCGATCGCCAAGGGCGAGGCGATCACGCAGGACGTGTCGACGCTCGAGAATCCCGGGATCCTCGATCAGTTGAAGCAGGTGAACTGAGCTTGAATTTTCCGCGGGCGATTCGGCCAGGATCGTCTGCGGCGCTCGAATTCATTGGCTTGCCGACGGCGCGGAAGCATTCGCGCTTGGTAGGATCGGTTGCGGCTGGGGATGGGGTGGTATATCCTCCGCGCCCCGGCTGTACTTTAATGTGTAGGCGCGACACCGGAGAGATGACCGAGCGGCTGAAGGTGCACGCCTGGAAAGCGTGTGTACGGCGAAAACCGTACCGAGGGTTCGAATCCCTCTCTCTCCGCCATAAGTCTAATTAAATCAATGGCTTATCCGTGTGTTTTCAATTTGTCCCTCAACCCGCCCCTCATGAAATGAAGAGTTGTTACATGGGCGGGTAGGGCGGCTCCTAGTGAAGCTTCCTCTAGGCTGGCATCAGGTACGGCCTTGTCCTTGGTACAGCGACAAGGCCCAGATACGCCAGCGATCGAAACAGGCAATCACAAGTTTGTTCGGCTCTTCAGACCACTGATTTGAGGAAAATGGTTCTTGACCCATTTTTTTGCTTGGTGGGGCGGCATTGTTTGTCGAACTTGGGAAAACCGGTTTTCCAGTCTTTGTAGTTAATCTCAAGCTTTCTGATACGCCCCAAGGATTGACTGAAATTGACTTCCAGATCAC
>CAIYZT010000245.1 GCA_903930735.1 uncultured Paracoccaceae bacterium
CTGCTGGTTGAGGCGCTGAAACGGCTGGAATATCGGGGCTACGATTCCGCCGGGATCGCTACGGTCAACCACGGCAAACTGGACCGCCGCCGCGCCGTGGGCAAGCTGGTGAACCTGTCCGATTTGTTGGTCCATGATCCCTTGGCCGGAAAATCCGGCATCGGACATACCCGCTGGGCCACGCATGGCGCGGCCACGACCATCAATGCCCATCCGCATAAATCGGGGCCTGTGGCGGTCGTTCACAACGGCATCATCGAGAATTTCCGCGAGCTGCGCGCCGAATTGATGACCGCCGGATTGGCATTCGAATCCGAAACCGATACCGAAACCGTCGCGCTTTTGACCCGGCATCACATGGACCAGGGCCTGCCCCCCATCGAGGCTGTGCGCGCGACCTTGCAACGTCTGCACGGCGCCTTTGCCTTGTGCTTTTTGTTCGACGGCGAGGAAGATCTGATCATCGCGGCCCGCAAGGGCTCTCCGCTCGCCATAGGCCATGCAAAGGGCGAGATGTTTGTCGGATCGGACGCCATCGCACTCGCCCCGATGACCGACCGGATCACCTATCTGGACGAAGGCGACTGCGCCGTCGTCACCCGCGCGGGCGCGGTGATCTATGACGCGGCGGGGCGGCTTGCAAACCGGGCTGAGGCCCGGATTCAGATCGACCAAACCCGGATCGAAAAGGCCGGCCACAAGCATTTCATGGCCAAGGAAATTGCTGAGCAGCCGGTGGTCATCGCAAACGCAATCGCCCATTATACCAATGATTCCGGGCAGATAACCCTGCCAGAGGGGCTCGACTTCACCGCCTGTGACCGCCTGACTTTGGTGGCCTGCGGCACGGGATTTTATTCCTGCATGGTGGCGAAATATTGGTTCGAGCAGCTGGCGGGTCTGGCCGTCGATGTCGATGTCGCCTCTGAATTCCGCTACCGCGATCCGGTTCTGTCGCCGAAATCCTACGCGATCTTTGTCAGCCAATCGGGCGAGACGGCCGATACGCTTGCCGCCCTGCGCCACGCCAAGGACCGAGTGGCCAAGATCATCACCCTGGTCAATGTCGCCACTTCGACCATGGCCCGCGAAAGCGATCTGGCCCTGCCGACGCTGGCCGGGATAGAGGTTTCGGTCGCCTCGACCAAGGCTTTTACCTGCCAGCTGACCGTGCTGGCCTTGATGGCTTTGAGGGCCGGTCTGGACCGGGGGCGGATCCGCGCCGCAGACATGCCCCAACATCTTGCCGATCTGGCCGCTTTGCCGGGATTGATAAATCATACCATGGGCTTGACGCGCGAGATTGAAGCTATCTCTGAAGATCTCGCTCAGGCGCGGGATGTGCTGTTTCTGGGGCGGGGGGCAATGTATCCGCTGGCGCTGGAGGGCGCGTTGAAACTGAAGGAAATCAGTTACATCCATGCCGAAGGTTATGCTTCGGGCGAGCTGAAACATGGGCCGATTGCGCTGATCGACAAGGATGTGCCGGTGATCGTCATGGCGCCGCGCGATGCGCTGTTTGAGAAGACGGTTTCCAACATGCAAGAGGTCATGGCACGGCACGGAAAGGTGCTGTTGATTTCCGATGCGCAGGGCATAGCCGAGGCCGGCGCGGGCACATGGCGCACGCTAACCCTGCCGCAGGTCGCCGCGCCCTTTGCGCCGATCCTCTATTCGGTCCCGGCGCAGCTTTTGGCCTATCATACCGCGATCGCAAAGGGTACGGACGTCGATCAGCCCCGCAACCTTGCCAAGTCGGTGACCGTCGAATGATTTCCAGAAAACAGGCCCTGACCGCGCTTTATGCGCTGCAGGATCCGGCCAAAGCGGCCGAAGTCGCCGCTTATCACAAGATTGACCGCCCCTATTTGGGCATCGCGGTGCCAAAGGTCGAGGAATTGACCAATGCCTGGCGCGCCGATTGCACGGTGGACGAGCGCATGGATCTGGCGGCGGATCTTTGGGACAGCAATATCCACGAGGCGCGGGTCGCAGCGGCCAAGCTGCTGACCCAAGCCCGCATCCGCCCGGACGATCGCGCTTGGGAGTTGATCCAGTCTTGGGTGCCGCAATTTGACGCCTGGGCGATTGCCGATCACGTCTGCATCGCGGGGCAAAAGCGGCTGGTGGCCGACCCTTCGCGGCTGGATGCGGTCGAGGCTTGGACCACGCATGAGCTCATGTGGGCGCGACGCGCCGCGCTGGTGATGACCCTGCCCTGGGCCAAGATGAACAACCCCAAAGAGGCCGAAATCGAAGCGCGTGACCGGGTGCTCGACTGGGCCGCGTCCTATGTGGGCGACAAGGATTGGTTCATGCAAAAGGTCGTGGCCTGGTGGATCCGCGATCTGTCCAAGCATGACGCCGCCCGCGCTCAGGGGTTTCTGAACGAGCATGGGCCCTACATGAAAAGCTGGTCGCGCAAAGAGGCGGCGAAGTATCTGGAAGCGGCGATTGATATAGTTGCAGAACCGCTCTCGGATCAGGATACGCCCGATCAGTTGGCGTAAACGCTCACATCGGGCAGATCGGTAAGCGCCAGTTCAAGCGCCCGAAAGGCAGCAAAGGACAGGATCGCCGCCCCGTCCGAGGGCAGCAGATCGACGGCAACCGACTTGCCATCGGCAGTCTCGACCCGGCCCTTGGCGGCAACCGCGACAAGCTTGGTCTTGATCCAGAATCCCGGCTCGGTCGGGCTGCCCAAGGCTGCTGAAACGGTTCCGAGCATCCGCTCGCCCGATTCGGGTGCCGCGTCCAAGGCTTCGGTTCGCTCGGCGGCGGTCGTGGTGTCTAGAGCGGCGGCTGTCACCCCCTCGCCCAAAGTAGCCATCGGGCTTTGCGGCGCGGCGGCGGCCGGCACGGGGCGCAGCATTCCCTTGACCATTCCGCAGCCCGAAAGCCCGAGAACCAATCCGGCCAGCAAGGCCATTCGCAGTCTACAGGATGTCATGTGCCGCATAAGTGAAGCCTAATCCAAGCCTTCGCGCCCCGCAACCGCCTATTCCCCTTGCCGACCCCTGCCCGCTCGCCTAGTTTTGATGCATGTCCCAGCTCATCGATCCCTTCCTTCGCCCCATCACCTATCTGCGGCTATCGGTCACCGATCGGTGCGATTTCCGCTGCACCTATTGCATGACCGAACACATGCAGTTTTTGCCCAAGGCCGAGCTTTTGACGCTGGAGGAGCTGCACCGCATCTCCTCGGCTTTTATCCGGCTTGGGGTCAAGAAACTGCGGATCACCGGGGGCGAGCCCTTGGTGCGCAAGGGCATCATGACCTATGTGCGCGCCATGTCGCGGCATCTGTTGTCGGGCGCGCTGCAAGAGCTGACGATGACGACCAATGGCTCGCAACTGGCAAAACATGCGGCCGAGCTGGCCGATTGCGGGATCAAGCGGATCAATGTCTCGCTTGATACGCTGGACGCGGCCAAGTTTACCCAGATCACGCGGCTGGGGCGGCTTGATCAGGTTCTGGACGGGATCAGGGCGGCCAAGGCTGCCGGAATCCGTGTTAAAATCAATACCGTGGCGCTGAAGGGGTTTAACGAGACCGAACTGTTTTCGCTGCTGCAATGGTGCGCAGCCGAGGATCATGATCTGACCTTTATCGAGGTCATGCCGATGGGCGATATGGAGGAAACCTACCGCATTGGCCAGTTCTGGTCGATGGAGGATCTGCGCACGCGGCTAGCCGAGCGGTTCACGATCACCGACCTCGCGGAAAAAACCGGCGGCCCGGCGCGCTATCTGCGGCTGGAGGAAACCGGCCAGAAGATCGGCCTGATCACCCCGCTGACCCACAACTTCTGCGAAAGCTGCAACCGCGTGCGGGTGACGTGCACGGGGGAGTTGTACATGTGTCTCGGGCAAGAGGACATGGCGGATTTGCGCGCTCCGTTGCGGGCGAGTGCTTCGGATGCGGGGCTGGATGCGGCGATCCGGGCGGCGATTTCAAGAAAGCCCAAGGGTCATGACTTTGATTATTCGCGGGCGAAGGTGGCCGGGCAGGTGTCAAGGCATATGAGCCATACGGGGGGGTGATGCGGTTGCATCACTTCCAGCGATGATCTCCTGGCGCGAAGTCACGCCTCATTGAATTGCGCATCAACATGTTTCGGCCGTCCTCAAAGACAAGTCGTATTCCACCCTTAAAGGCAACCCACGAACCATCATAAATTTCGACGCTCTCTACCCGCGTGCCTGTTTCCGGCGCGATCCGATCGGCACCCAAACTCATCTCGTAAAGTCTCTTAGACCGCTGGGCGGTTTCCAATGCCTCAACCGACAAGGTCGCCAGGACTGCTTTTTCGTCGGCCTTTTTCTTATCAAAAGCTTGCACCACAATATCCGTAATGCTTTGGAGATATTGCTTGTCATTCAATGTCAAATATTTCCCTGCCAAGACTGAATCCAACTTTGGGTCCAGTTGGATGACACGCTGGGACGCGGCCAGGATCTCAGGGTCAACCTCTTTCAAGACGCTCCACTTGCGCAGTTCTTCCGTGTCCGTGGACGGCTTTTGCCATTCGGCGGCGGGCGGGACTGGCTGGAATTGTCGCACTGGGAACGCGTCGGTGCGACGGAAATCGTCTTGGACCTTGGCATTCTTGTCTTTCAGGATCGCCGCGATGATCC
>CAIYZT010000246.1 GCA_903930735.1 uncultured Paracoccaceae bacterium
GTCGTCAACCACTCGGTCAGGGGCACGCGCAGGCAATCGGCGCCTTGGGCGCGGGCCTCGTCGATAACCTTGCGCGCTGCCTTCAGATCGACGCGGCGCAAAAGCGCCTTGACCGGGCCGATGGAGGCCGGGCGCATCGACAGGATCGGGATTCCCATGGCGGCGAGCGCGAGGGCCTCCAGTGGGCGGCCGGCATCTTCGCCGCAGAAGGACAGTCTGGTGCCTGTCGTGGCGCAGCGGGCGACGATCTGCTCCAGAAAGTTCAGAAAAGAGCTGTTCAGCGTGTCGTAGCGTTTGCGCACGCGTTCGTTCTCGCGGTCGGCGGCGAAGAAAAACTGCTTCAGGTCGTTGCCGCCGATCGAGATGAAATCGACCACTTCGAAAAACGCTTGCGGTGCAAAGGCAAGCGAGGGCGTTTCCAGCATCGCTCCGATTTCGATACTGGAGGGCACCGGATGACCCAGCGAGTTTTCGCGGTGCAATTCGCGGAAAACATGGCTGCGGGCGGCGGTAAACTCGGCGATTTCGGTGACGAAGGGGAACATCACCGTCAACGGGCGGCCATTCGCGGCCCGGATCAAGGCCTGTAGCTGCATGCGCAGCACGCCCGGCTTGTCAAGGCCAACCCGGATCGCGCGCCAGCCCATCGCGGGGTTCGGCTCGTCATTGGGCTTCATATAGGACAGGACCTTGTCCGAGCCGATATCAAGGGTGCGAAAGGCGACGCGGCGGCCTTTGGCGGCGTCCAACACGCGTGCGTAAAGCTTGGCAAGCTCGTCGCGTTTGGGCATTTGGTTGCGGATCAGAAACTGCAGCTCTGTGCGGAACAGACCCACGCCTTCGGCGCCGGAGCCGATCAGGCTGGGTAGATCGGCCATCAATCCGGCGTTCATCTGCAGGGAAATCACCTGTCCGTCGCGGGTCTGGGCGGGCAGATCGCGCAAGGAAGCATAGCTTTCCTGCGCCTTGGCCTGCATCGCGATCTTGTCGCGGAAAGAGCGGGTAATGGTGTCTTCGGGGCGCAGATGCGCGCTGCCCTGATCGCCGTCCACCAAAATAACATCGCCGTTCAGCGCCTCGGTCGTGATGCGTTCCGCATGAATGACCATCGGGATCGACAGGGCGCGGGCGACGATGGCCGCATGGCTGCCCACCGAGCCCTCTTCCAGAACGACGCCCTTCAGCTTGCGGCCATATTCCAACAACTCGGCCGGGCCGATATTTCGCGCCACCAGAATGGGGTTTTCCGGCATGGTCGCGCCGGTATCCTTGCCCTGACCGGTCAAGATGCGCAGGAGCCGGTTCGACAGATCGTCCAGATCATGCAGCCGGTCACGCAGATAGGCGTCGGGCACCTGTTCAAGCCGGGCGCGGGTGGTGGATTGTTCTTTCTCTACAGCGGCTTCGGCGGAAAGGCCGGCTTGGATGTCTTCCTCCATCCGGCGCAGCCAGCCGCGCGAATGGGCGAACATCCGGTAAGCCTCGAGCACCTGTTTTTGCTCTTTGTCCAGACTGTCGGCGGCCAAAAGATCATCGACCGAGACCCGCAGCACGCTGACGGCTTCGCGGATCCGGTCGATCTCGTACAAGGGATCATCGGCTATCGGATTGGTCACCACGACGCGGGGCTCGTGCAACCAGACCCGGCCCTCGGCGGCGCCTTCCTGGCCCGTGGAACCCTTGAAGAACGCCGGCTGCTTGTGCCGCGCGCCCATGGCCGAACCGTCGCCGATAAAGGCGCCAAGTTCGGTCATCTCGGCCAGCACCATGGCGACGACCTCAACGGCATAGACCTCGTCCTCGGAAAAGGCGCGGGCCTCTTTGGACTGCACCACCAGAACACCCAGCTTTTCGCCAACGCGCTGTATAGGAACCCCCAGAAAGGACGAGAAAATCTCTTCACCGGTTTCGGGCATATAGCGAAAGCCCTTTTCGGCGGGAGCATTGGGCGAATTGACTGGCAGACCGCTGCGCGCCACGCGCCCGACCAGACCCTCGCCCAGTTTCATCCGCGTCTGATGGATAGATTCCTTTTTCAGACCCTCGCTGGCGCAAAGCTCAAGCGTTTCGGGGTCGCGGAACAGGTATATCGAGCAGACCTCGGTCTTCATCGAATCGTTGATCAGATGGGTGATGCGGTCAAGCCGCTCCTGGCCCTTGGCGGGGGTGCCAAGCACATCACGCAGGCGCCGCAAAAGCTTGCGGCTGTCACTCTCGCTCCGATCGGCCATGCCCGTTCAATCCTTGGTTAACCCCCCTTCTATAGGGGGTTTATCCTTGAAAAGGGAGAGGGAAAGCTTCGGCGTAGAGCCAAGGTTATGGGGCCTCGGGGGGAGGGCCCAGTGCACTGCGCAAGACTTCGACGCTGATGCCCAAAGTTGCGGCGGCTTTTTCAAGGTTTGGCGGGCGTTCTTCGCCAAGAGCGTCGGTCAGCGTGTGCCGTTCTATCCCGAGCTTTGCGGCTGCGGCGGCAAAATCGGGCGGGCCGCCCGGACTAGCCATCTGCGTCGTGACCGAGGCATCGACAACGCCGTGGTAGCAGTCGATGGAATAGGGCGCCTGGGTGATGGTCAGGTGATAGTGGTAGATGCCTTCGGGAAATTCGGGTGTCGCGCCGACATGGCCCGAGCATTCATCCAGATCGGCATTGGTCACGATAACGCCGCCATCGCCTTGCGGGCCAAAGATCGGGAAGCCGTCCAGCAGCACGCCGATCATGATGGAGTGGCTGCCCTTGCTGTCAACCGTTTCGCTCACGCAGGGCGGTGAGGCGTGATAGTGGTACGCGCTGCCGTTTTGCAGGGGATGCGCATTGCAATCGTCCAGAAACGACGCGCCGTCTTGGGTATGCTGGTCGTCCATCGCGACGATGGAGCGCTGGGGGTTTTCGTAATCGTTGAAGAACCGCGAGCCGCTGATCATGACCCCGATCATACCCAGTGAGGTGTCGGTGACGGTTTCGCTGTAGAGGGGCATGAGCGGGATGATCACGTCAATCTGGGTGGCGGTGACGAAGCCTTCGGTCTTTTTTACCTCGAAATCGGTGAAGGGCTGTGCCTGGCCGATCGGGATCAGATAACTGTCGGCAAGGGCGTGGTTCGGCAAGCTGTCCGAGACGTAGCGAAAGCTGTCGGCGGCGACGGTGACAGTCACATTGTCGGCCCATTTTGCATCTGACACGGCTTGGGCCGTTGAAATTGGCTGTCCACAAGCCGCGCCGCAAAGCAGAGCGAGTGCGCTGATGGCGTGAAGGGAAGTTTTGAACATCGGTGGCATCCTGTAATCCTCTTGCTGCTCGTCAAAGGCAGGAGGCGCAGGTTTCCGTCTTTCAATTCCAGATTTGTTGCCCGCAGGCCCGAAGATTTAGGCCTTGTCCAGTTCGAACGTGTCATGCAGGGCCTGCACGGCCAGTTCCATATACTTGCGGTCGATCAGCACCGAGATCTTGATCTCGGAGGTGGTGATCACCTTGATGTTGACGTTTTCCCTGGCCAGCGCGGCAAACATCTGCGCGGCGACGCCGACCTGGCTGCGCATGCCGATGCCAACCACCGAAACCTTGGCCACATCGATATCGGCCACCAGATCGCCATAAGCGATTCTGCCCGAGTCTTGCGCCTCTTCCATCGCGCGGCGCGCGCGGTCGAGTTGGTTGGTGGGCAAGGAGAATGTCATATCCGTGTAGGCCTGCGCATCGCCCGGCGAGGTAAACTCCGAGATATTCTGCACGATCATATCGACATTGATCCCGGCCTCGGCCAGCGGGCCAAAGATCGCGGCGGCGATGCCAGGGCGATCCTCGACTTTCAGCAGGGTCATTTTGGCTTCGTCGCGTGAATAGGCCACGCCAGAGACAACCTTCGATTCCATGATTTCATCCTCGTCGCAGACCAGAGTTCCGGAATTTTCATCAGTATCCTCAAACGAGGACAGCACCCGCAGGCGCACCTTGTAGCGCATCGCCAACTCGACCGAGCGGGTTTGCAGCACCTTTGCGCCCAAGGAAGCCAGCTCCAACATCTCCTCAAAGGCGATGCGGTCCAGTTTGCGGGCCTTTTTGGTGATGCGCGGATCGGTCGTATAAACGCCGTCCACATCGGTATAAATATCGCAGCGCACCGCGCCGAAAGCGGCGGCAAAGGCGACGGCAGTGGTATCAGATCCGCCGCGGCCCAGCGTGGTGATCCGGCCTTCGGCGCTGACGCCTTGAAAGCCCGCGACCACGGCCACCTTGAATCCTTCGGCAAATTTCGCGTCGATATTGGCGCGCGGGATCGAGATGAACCGGGCCGAGGAATGGGCTGAAGTGGTGTTGATCGGCACCTGCCAGCCCTGCCAGGACCGGGCCGGAATCTCCATTTCCTGCAAGCGCAGCGCCAGCAGACCCGCCGTCACATTCTCGCCAGCGGCCACGACCGCATCATATTCGCGGGCATCGTACAGCTTGGACGTGCCCTCGACATAGCCGACAAGCTTGTTGGTCTCGCCCGACATGGCCGAGACGATGACGATCACGCGGTAGCCGCGCTCGACCTCGGCCTGCACCTTTTTCGCGGCATTCTCGATGCGCGCGAGGTCGGCCACCGAGGTGCCGCCGAATTTCATCACGAGGATGGCCATAGACCTCTCCCAAGCCTGCAAAACGCGGTCTCTTTATGCGGGGGTTTGGGGGGGCGCAAGAGGGGCTGTGCCGCAGGGTCAGTCCTTGAGGGCGCGCCAGCCGATGTCGGTGCGGCAAAAGCCTTCGGGCCAGTCGATGGCGTCCAGCATGTCATAGGCGCGCGCGCGGGCCTGCGCCAGGCTATCGCCCCGCGCAGTCAGGTTCAGAACGCGGCCGCCGGTTGCGGTCAATTGGCCCGCCTTTTCGGTGGTCCCGGCGTGAAACAGCATTTGAGAGCTGGTCTCAGGAATGTCCTTCAACACTCTGATCACAGATCCTTTTTCGTAATCTCCCGGATAGCCTTTGGCGGCCATCACCACGGTCAGCGCGTGATCATCCGCCCAATGGACCTGCGCGCTGTCCAGACGCCCTTCGGCGCAGGCGAGCAGCAGGTCCAGCGCCTGCGCGCCGAGCCGCATCATCAGAACTTGGGTCTCAGGATCGCCAAAGCGGGCATTGTATTCGACCAGACGCCCCCGCCCGCCCTCGATCATCAGACCGGCGAAAAGCACGCCCTGATAGGGGGTGCCGCGCCGGGCCATTTCAGCGATGGTGGGCAGGATGATTTCCTGCATCGCACGCTCTGCGATGGCATCGGTCAAAACCGGCGCCGGGGAATAGGCGCCCATGCCGCCGGTGTTGGGGCCGGTATCGCCGTCAAAGGCGCGTTTGTGGTCTTGGGCGGTGCCGATTGGCAGGGCGTTGGTGCCATCGGTCAGCACGAAGAACGAGGCCTCTTCGCCGGTCATGAACTCTTCAATCACCACCTCGGCCCCAGCGGCGCCAAACTCGCCGCTGAACATGTCGTCGATGGCATTCAGCGCCTCTTGCAGCGTCATCGCCACTATAACGCCCTTGCCAGACGCCAGACCATCGGCCTTGATCACGATGGGCGCGCCTTGGGACTGCACATAGGCGCGGGCCGGACCGGGGTCGGTAAAGCGGGCATAGGCGGCGGTGGGGGCATTGCAGGCGGCGCAGATTTCCTTGGTGAAGGATTTGGACGCCTCGAGCTTTGCGGCGGCAGCCGAGGGGCCAAAGGTCAGCAATCCCGCCGCCCGCGTCGCATCGGCGATGCCCGCGGCCAAAGGCGCCTCAGGGCCGATAATCACGAAATCCACCGCGTTTTGCTCGCAAAAGGCCACAATGGCGGCCCCGTCGAGGATGTCGATATCGGCGGTCTCACACAGTTGCGCAATCCCCGCGTTTCCGGGGGCGACGATCAGCCGATCGGTCTTGGGGTTTTGCTTGACGGCCCAGGCAAGGGCATGTTCGCGGCCGCCGGAGCCGAGGATCAGGATGTTCATGATGCTTGTCCCGCTTGGCCTTTGTATTCAGGCGTCATATGGTTTGAGGAAGGATCACACAAGGTTGCCGATGTCCGATTTGTTTGAAGACAGCCCCGCGCCCAGCAATTCCCCAGATTTCACCGTGTCCGAACTGTCGGGGGCGGTGAAGAAGGTGATTGAGGGGGAGTTTGGCCTTGTCCGGGTGCGCGGCGAGGTGGGGCGGTTGTCGCGCCCCGCATCGGGGCATTTGTATTTCGCCTTGAAGGACGACAAGGCCAGTCTGGATGCGGTCAGCTGGAAGGGGCAGGTCGCGCGAATGCAGGTGCGCCCCGAAGAGGGGATGGAGGTTATTGTCACCGGGCGGATGACCACCTTTCCGGGGCAGTCGAAATATCAGCTTATTGTCGAGGATGTGGTGCCTGCGGGGGCGGGCGCGCTGATGGCGATGCTGGAAAAGCGGCGGGCGATGCTGGGGGGCGAGGGGCTGTTTGATCCCGCGCGGAAAAAGCCGATCCCTTATTTGCCGCAGGTGATTGGCGTCGTGACCTCGCCCTCAGGGGCGGTAATTCGCGATATTCTGCACCGATTGGCCGAGCGTTTCCCGCGCCATGTGCTGATCTGGCCGGTGGCGGTGCAGGGGCAGGCCTGCGCGGCGGAGGTTTCGGCCGCGATCCGGGGGTTCAACGCGATCGAAGCCGGCGGGCCGGTGCCGAGGCCGGATGTGATCATCGTGGCGCGGGGCGGCGGGTCATTGGAGGATCTTTGGGGCTTTAACGAAGAGATCGTGGTGCGGGCGGCGGCCGCGAGCCGGATCCCATTGATTTCTGCGGTGGGGCACGAGACCGACACGACCCTGATCGATTATGCCGCCGATCTGCGCGCGCCGACCCCGACCGCAGCGGCGGAATTTGCGGTGCCGGTCCGGCTGGATCTGATTGCCACCAACGAGGGCTTGGGGGCGCGGCTGATCCGCTCGGTCGCGCTGGGGATGGGCCGGAAATCCGAGCGGATGCGCGATTTGGCGCGGGCCTTGCCGCGCGCCGAGATGCTGGTGCAGGGCCCGGCGCAAAGGCTCGATCTTTGGTCCGGCAAGCTGGGCGCGGCCCTGGGGCTGGGAGTGTCGCGAAAACGCGGGGTGTTCGAGGCGCGGGCGGGGGTTTTGCGGCCCGAGACGCTGCTGCGGCTGGTCGAGCGGCGTGCGCTGGGGCTGGAGCGGGCCGGCGAGGCGCTGGCGGCCCGGCTGGCGCGGCGGATGGATTTTGCCAAGGCGGGTCTTGATAAATGGGCCTCGCGGTTGGCGCCATCCCTGTCGCGGCTTATCGGCGATGCGGGGCGGCGCGGAGCCGAGGGGCGGGGCAAGCTGACCGCTTTGAGCGCGCGGCTGGACGCGGCCCCGGCCCAGCGTCTGGCTGATCTGGTGCGGCGGCTGGAGGCGCTGGACCGCACGCGGACTACGCTCGGCTATGCCGAAACGCTAAAGCGCGGCTATGCGGTGGTGCGCGGCGACGGCGCCGTGGTGACGGGCCGCGCGGGGGCCGAGGCGGCGGCGGGGCTGGAGATTGAGTTCCACGATGGCCGGGTTGCGGTGGGGCACGGGTTGGGGATAGGCATTGGGGCGGCGAAGAAAGCCAAAGCGCCTGTCGGTCCGGGTCAGGGCAGTTTGTTCTGAGCGCGCGATGATCGGGGGCCGGTCGCCTATCCCCTCCATCTCCCGCGATCTGGACCGGATTTTGATGCCGGTCCTGGGCGCGGTGAAAATCTATGACAGCCGGAGGGGGACTTTTCGCTGTCAAAAGAGCGGTTTTTCGACCGTGGCGGGGTTTGGGTCGCCCTGATGGAGGCCGAGGCATTGCCCGCACGCAGCTACAACCATTTTTCCACCAAAATGGCAGAGACGGATTACGGGGGGCGTTTGGCGCGGATTAAGGCCTTGGGTCTTGAGGTCCGCGAAGGGCGGTCGCGGGTCGGCGGTGAGGGACGGTCGATCTGTTTCGGCGGACCGGACAATCACCTGTTCGAGTTGCATTTCGGAACGCTGGAGGAACGGCTGGCACGTTACTCCGGCAAAGACTGACCCCGATCCGCGGCCCCTGTCCGCGCCTCAAACCCCCAGAGCGGGGCCGGGGCAGGGCAGGCCGGTAGTGCTCTGTCCGGACTCATTCAAAAGTAGCGGGCCGGAACCGCCCTGCAATTCGGAAATCAAACCCGTTTGGCCTAGACGGAAAATCCAGCAGGCAGGCCTTTGCGCGCCCTCATAGGCAAAACAAATCTGATCGCCTTGCGGGTACCATGTACCAATTTGGCATTCGTTTTGCTCGTCGGTCCAAAGAACGCGCCGGTTTGGCAGATATTCCTCGGTGCCCCAAAGCTGATCGCCTGATGACCAGGACAGGGTCTTGCCCTCTACATAGGCGGCGAACTGATCGGCATTCAGCGGCGGGCTTTGGGTTTTGGCCAGCGCTGGGCTGCCGAGGAGCAGTGCAAGGGCCAGCGCCTTCATGCCTGTTTCCAAGGCGCCAGATGCGGGCGGATCAGGCGTTTCCACAGCGGCGGGACCAGCGCGATCGTGCAGGCCAGCGGCAGGGGCCAAGGCAGCATCGGGGCGGCCTCGGGCCCCGGCAGGCGCAGGGCAGGAAAGGGCCGGGCGGGATGGGCGTGATGATCCGAATGGCGCGGCGCGTTCAGCATCAGGGCCGAGGAAAACCAGAAAGGCGCGTTCCAGGAATGGCGGGCGGCGACGGGCTCCAGCTTGCCGTTCGGTAGTTGGGCGCGGGTCAGGCCGTAGTGCTGCACATAATCGGAGAGCATCA
>CAIYZT010000247.1 GCA_903930735.1 uncultured Paracoccaceae bacterium
GCCGCCGCCATCAGCGGGATCAGATCGCGGACATGGGGATAGGGATAGACATAATGCAGCCGCACCCAAGCGCCGAGTTGCCCCAACTCGCGCGTCAGATCGGTGATATGGGCGCGCACCTCGCGGTCTTTCCAGGCCGAGGTATCATGCTTGCGGTCCACACCGTAAGCCGAGGTATCCTGGCTGATCACCAGCAATTCCTTGACCCCCGCGAGCACCAGCTTTTCCGCCTCGCGCAGAATGGCATTGCCCGGACGGCTGACCAGACGGCCGCGCATATCGGGAATGATGCAGAATTTGCACTTGTGGTTACAGCCCTCGGAGATTTTCAGATAGCTATAGTGGCGCGGGGTCAGGCTGACAGCCGAGGCGGGCAAAAGATCGATAAAGGGGTCGGGTTTGGGCGGCACGGCGCGGTGGACCGCGTCCAGAACCGCCTCATATTGATGCGGACCGGTGACGGCCAGAACCTTGGGATGCGCGCCGGTGATGTATTCCGGCTCGGCGCCGAGGCAGCCCGTCACGATGACCCGCCCGTTTTCCGCCAGCGCCTCGCCTATGGCATCCAGCGACTCCGCCTTGGCGGAATCGAGGAACCCGCAGGTATTCACAATCACCGCATCCGCGCCCTTGTAATCCGGCGAGATCGCATAGCCTTCGGCGCGCAGGCGCGTCAGGATCCGCTCCGAGTCCACCAAAGCCTTGGGGCAACCCAGCGAAACCATTCCAATGGTCGGCTGACCCAAACGGCGGGTATCAGGGATGAAAGAGCGGGCGAGATCGGGGCGGAGCGAGGGCGGGTTCTGGGTCATAGGCAGGCCTATAGCGGATTTAGGCATTGGGGGCAAAGGGGGGGCCACAGCGCGTTCGGCCCCATGCATTCAGATCCGTCCCCACGGCCGGCATCGAACCGGCAAGCCCAAAGGCGGGAGATTTCAAGTATTCCGGCATGAGTTTTCTGATGCCTTCTCCAGCCTGCTTCATGGTTCGGAAGTCCGTGAAAAAAAGTCATAATCCCTTACACAGCCTTCCGGTGTCTTAGTCAACGTCGGGTCTCTCAGATGGTCCAGACCAGAGCCTGAAAATGGAGGATGAACGTGACGATCAACCTAACACAGGCCCTCGTGGGGAAGCTCTCTTTTGAAGATGGCCTGCTGTCCGTTGGTGGCTGGTTGTCTGTTCAGGCTGGAAGATACAGGTTCATGGCTGTGGGGAGCGGTTCAATCATCATTCGGGGCGTCCTAAGCGAGTATTTGGGCTTTGAGGTCATCTGGGCCTAGCTGTTCCATCCCGGATGATCACATAGCCCCTCGGCGCTCGGCATTTTTCATGGCAAGTTCGATCCGGAGGGGCATTCGTAGCGGGGTGCGGACATGCTGATCCATCTTCACAGCCAAGCGACGACGACGCCGAATGTGCGGGCGGCGATCCAGGCCAGCACGGAGCCTGCGTCGGCGCTGGCGGAGCGGTGGTTCGGCACGACGGAGCAGACCATCTACAAATGGAAGCACCGGGACAGAATGCATGACCGCAGCCACACGCGGCACCGGCTACAAACCACGCCCGTCGCTTGCTGCGCGACCTGGAACGGGCCTGCCCCCTTCGCATCCGCACCATTCTTGCCGACAATGGCAAGGAGTTCACCGACCGCTTGTTCGGCCTGCGCAAACGCAGCCCCA
>CAIYZT010000248.1 GCA_903930735.1 uncultured Paracoccaceae bacterium
GACTGCCACCGTCAGCGCGGAGATGGTCGCGCTGAACTGGCGGCGCTCAAAGCCGCGTCTTAGGCGGACCTCGCGCGCGCGTTTACGGTCATGCAAACCGTCTGGTGTGCGCAAAGGCTGAATGACCGCGCCGAGGTTAACGGCGCACTCAATCGCCTGCGCAGCGCATTCCCCGAGAAATTCGAAGACCTGGTCCGCGATCGGCCCTGGATGCGCAGGCTGGTTTGACCGGCTCTAGTGCGAGAGCGCATGATCGCCCCAGACAGCCTTGACGCGCGCATCGCGGCCACAAGCGTCCCGGTAGAACTTATAGGCATTTTTCTTTTGCTTTGGGCCGGCACGGGTCAGCACAAGGTCGCTGCTTTTGTAGTAATCCTGGTGATAATCCTCGGCCAGCCAAAAGGTTTTCGCAGCCAGAACGGGCGTCACGATACGCACGTTCAATGCCGCCTCTGCATCGGCGACAGCTTGCGTTGCTGATGCCCTTTGGGCTGCGTTAGAGACGAAAATCGCGGTCCTGTAGGCGCTGCCCCGGTCGCAAAACTGGCCACCAGCATCAGTGACGTCGACCGAGCGCAGGAATTTAGCGAGCAACTCGTCGTAGGAGATGACGGAGTTGTCAAAGGTGATCTTTACCGCTTCGAAATGGCCGGTATGATCGTCGTAGGTCGGATTTTGTGACGAGCCGCCGGAATAACCAGAGACGACATCCTTGACGCCCTTGACCCGCTCAAAATCTGATTCGACGCACCAAAAGCAACCGCCGGCAACGATGGCCGTTTCGGTTTCGGCCAGGGCGGGCGACGATGTCAGCATCGCCCCTGCCAAACTGGCCGCAAGCATCATGATCCGTAGCATTCAAGCCTCCTATTTGCTTGAAAGACTAATTCCAACCACGGCGCTCTGCGTCCACCCACGCTTGCGTTACCTCACAAAACAGTGATGCACCCCCTTGGCCTTGCCCGCGCCTGCGCATAGCCTGACGCAAAAGGGGGCCGATATGACCGACCATGTTTCAACGCATCAAGCCGAAGAAGATGCCCGTAACGAAGAGATCCTGATCTATGTCGATGGCCGGATCGTTCCCAAGGCGCAGGCCGTGGTTTCGGTTTATGACGCCGGCTTCATGCTGGGGGATGGCATTTGGGAGGGGATCCGGCTGTACAACAACCGCTGGACCTTTTTGGGCGACCATATCGAGCGGCTGTTCGAGGCTGCCAAGGCCATTGATATCGACATCGGTTTGACGCCTGATCAGGTGTTTTCTGCCGTGTTAGAGACGCAAAAGGCCAATGGCATGACCACGGATGCCCATGCGCGGCTGATGGTGACGCGAGGGGTCAAGACGCGGCCGTTTCAGCATCCCAGACTGGCACAGCGGGGGCCGACCATGGTGATCATCATGGAACATAGCCGCCAGAAGCTGCCGCGACCGATCCGGCTTGCGACGGTGCCGCATTTGCGCGGTTTGCCGATGACGCAAGACCCCAAACTGAACAGCCATTCAAAGCTGAACTGCATTCTGGCCTGTATCGCGGCGGATAAGGCGGGGGCGGACGAGGCCTTGATGCTGGATGTGCATGGCTTTGTGAACACGACGAATGCTTGCAATTTTTTCATCGTCCGCAAGGGGCAGGTTTGGACCAGCACGGGCGATTATTGCATGAACGGCATCACCCGGCAAAAAGTGATTGATTTGTGCCGCGCCAATGACATTCCGGTTTTCGAGCGCAATTTCAGCCTTGTAGAGACGTATTCCGCCGATGAAGCCTTTTTGACCGGCACCTTCGGCGCGCAAACGCCGGTGGGCGCGATCGACGGGCGCATGATCGGAAACGGTCAGATGGGGCCGATGACGCAGCGCCTGCGCGACCTTTACAAGGAGCTGGTCGGCGGATGAGCCCGAACACAAATCGCATCGCCATGTGGTCTGGCCCGCGTAATCTGTCCACGGCGATGATGTATGCCTTTTCAGCGCGCGGCGATTGCGCGGTTTGGGACGAACCCTTTTACGCTGCCTATCTGGAGGCGACGAGGATCGATCACCCCATGGCTGCCCAGATCATTGCCGCGCATGAGCCTGATCCGGATGTCGTGGCCTCGGCCTGCAAGGGGCCGATCCCGCAGGGGCAAAAGCTCTTTTACCAAAAACACATGACCCTGCACATGATCGACGCGTTTGATCGGCGCTGGATGCGGTCCTGCACCAATGTCTTCTTGATCCGCCATCCGGCGCGGGTGGTGGCCAGCTATGCCAAAAAGCGGCAGGGCGTGACGCAGGAGGATATTGGTTTTGTGCAGCAGGCCGCGCTTTTTGATGAGGTGGCGGGTTGGTCAGGGGCCACGCCTGTTGTGATCGACAGCGATGATATCCGCGCCGACCCCGAGGCGATGCTGCGCAAGCTTTGCGCGGCGATCAACATTCCCTTCACGCTCAAGATGCTCCGCTGGCCGGCGGGCGGCAATGCGCAGGATGGGGTTTGGGCGCCGCATTGGTATGCCGCTGTGCATCGTAGCACTGGTTTTGACGGGGCCGAAGGGCCCTTGCCCGACCTCGGCGGTGCCTATGCCGATCTCGCGGCGCAGGCGATGCCGCATTACGAAAGGCTGGCGACGCATAAGCTGTGACGAAATCACGTCAACGCCCGCTTGTGCGGGGGCCGCCAACTTGGCATTCTCGGCGCAAATGTCGCGGGAGAGCAGATTGTGCATAAAGACGGCAGGACGGCCGAGACCTATTTGAAGGCGGCGGATTGTACGGCTGCGGACCTTGCCGCGCTAACGGCACGGCGGACCGATCTGGCGGACTGGCCCCATGCCTGCGACGTGCAGAAAAACGTGCTGATCTATGATTGCGGCGCTTTGCGCGCGGGCCTGCAGGATGCGGACCTGCGCCGGGCGCTGATGGCCGAATGGTCGCAAGCCATGCTGTACGGTCCCGGCGTTGTCGTGCTGAAAGGCGCCGAGAAGGATCATGCGATGATCGACCGCGCTTCGGCGCTGTTCAGCCATCTGATCGACAAACAGAACCGCGAAGGGACCGGCGGCGGCGACCATTTCGCCAAGCCGGGGGCGAATGACCGGATCTGGAACAGCCTTGAAAAGCATTGCATCGCGGATCCCGAAAACTTTGCCCGCTACTATGGCAACCCGTTTTTGTGCGCGATTTCAGAGGCCTGGCTTGGTCCAAACTACCAGGTGACCGCCCAGCTGAACGTCGTCAACCCGGGCGGCGCCGCGCAATCGCCGCATCGCGATTATCATATGGGCTTTCAAAGCGCCTCTGACATCGCCCGATTCCCGCTGCATGTGCAACTTCTTTCGCCACTTTTGACGCTGCAAGGCGCGATTGCCCATGTCGATGCGCCGATCGAAACCGGCCCGACGCAATTGCTGCCCTATAGCCAGCTTTGGCCCGAAGGCTATCTGGCCATGTCCCGCGAGGACGTGCGGCAGCACTTTTTTGACCATCACGTTCAGATCCCGCTGGCGAAGGGCGATATGCTGTTCTTCTCGCCGGCGCTGTTTCATGCGGCGGGGACCAATCGCTCGGCGGATGTGCGGCGGATGGTCAATCTGTTTCAGGTCGGCTCGGCCTATGGGCGGTCGATCGAAAGCGTCAATCGGGCAGCGATGGTCAAGGCGCTGTATCCGGCGCTGCGCGGGGGCCGCAAGGACGGCAGTCTGACCGCCGATCAGATCGCCTGCGCCATCGCGGCGAGCGCCGAAGGCTATGCCTTTCCGACCAACCTTGACCGCGATCCGCCATTGGGCGGCATGGCCCCAAAATCCCAAGCCCAACTGGTCGCCGACGCCTTGGCCGCGGATTGGCCGCCCGAGGAATTGGGCCGTGCGCTGGACATTCAGGCAGCGCGCAAGCTGCCCTAGTCCTTTTGGGCCACCCGGGCGTTGCGCGTCGCGATCAGTTTCAGACGCAGGGCGTTCAGGCGGATAAAGCCGGCCGCGTCCTTTTGGTCATAGGCGCCGGCGTCCGCCTCAAAGGTCACATGCTTTTCACTATACAGCGAATGATCCGACCAGCGGGCCACAGTCCGCGCGCAGCCCTTGTACAGTTTGACCCGCACCGTGCCGGTCACATGATCTTGCGATTTGTCGATCAGGGCCTGCAGCATTTCCCGCTCGGGCGAGAACCAAAAGCCGTTATAGATCAGCTCGGCGTAGCGCGGCATGATGCTGTCTTTCAGATGGCCCGCGCCCGAATCGAGCGTGATCTGCTCGATGCCGCGGTGCGCCTCCAGCAGGATGGTGCCGCCCGGAGTCTCGTAAACACCGCGCGATTTCATGCCGACAAAGCGGTTTTCGACCAAATCCAGCACGCCGACGCCGTGCCGCGCGCCCATCTCGTTCAGGGCTGTCAGCAGGGTGGCGGGCGACATCGGCACGCCGCCCAACGCCACCGCATCGCCGCGCTCGAAGGTCACTTCGACCATTTCGGCCTTGTCGGGCGCTTGTTCGACCGGAGTGACACGCTGATAGACGTATTCGGGCGCTTCTTCGGCCGGATTCTCCAGAACCTTGCCCTCGGAGGAGGTGTGCA
>CAIYZT010000249.1 GCA_903930735.1 uncultured Paracoccaceae bacterium
AGACTGTCCCGACACAACTCTCCAATATCACTCTAGACACTGGATCACCTCCTTTCAAATGGTTGCCGATAAGGGGAGGTTGACACAGATTTTGTGTTTGTCAAAACCTTTTACGCGGGTTTCGTAGCATATTTAGCGATTGCTGCCCGGAAGGGCATAAGCGCAAACAGATCAACCAAGACCTTAACCCCCCAGTCCGCAACCGCCAGCGAGGCCCAAAGCGGCACAAGCGGGCCGAGCCCCAAAAGCGGCACTGGGCCTGCGGCCCAAAACACGTCGTTGCTCGGTTCAAGCCAAATGAAGGCGGCCGAAAATGCGATTGGAAAGAAGAACGCGGTATCGACGCTGGATCCGGCGAGCCCGGCCGCAAAGGGCGCGCGCCACCAGGCCTTGCGGCGCATGCGGTCAAAAACCACAACATCCACGAATTGCCCGGCCAAAAACGCCAGACCCGAGGCCAAAGCGATGCGCCGGGTGACGAGGGGTCCAAACTCGCCCATGATCTGGGTGCCGATGAAGGAGCATAAAAGCCCGGTCGCGAAGCCGGCCAGCACGACGCGGCGCGCGGCGGCGACGCCGTGAAAGCGGTTGACCAACTCGCAAACCAGAAAGGCAAATGGATAGGTAAAGGCGCCCCAGGTCAGCCAGTTCCCGATCGGGAACTGCACGAGGATGTTAGAGGCCACCACAATCATGGCCATGGCAAGAATGCCTGGCAGTAGTTTTTTCATGTCAGAATCCGTTTTTACAAGGTCGCGGAGACTTGGCCCCCGGGATTGGGGACGAGGGCGCATAGCGCGGCGGCGGGTCTGATGTCAATCGTCCAGACGATACTCGACTATTTCGGCGCTTTGAAAGAAACTCCCGTTGTCGTCGGTGACCATCGATGCCGTCAACCGGCCAAGGGCGTCCTGCCAGATCGACAGGCCTTCCAGATTGCCGTGCTGGCCATAGCCCGTTTCCAGCAGGTCCTCGGGGGGGGCGAGTCCGGATTTGGTCAGCTTCATTCGCTGCAAACGGGTGGCAAATCCCTTTAGGACACTGAAACTGCGGTATAAAATGTACAACTTTCCGTCCGGCCCGATATCGGCGCTGACCGGCAGAAAGCTGTCTTTGCGGGGCAGGGTGGCGAAAATATGCCAGCCCAAGCCCGTGTCGGCGAACAACTTAAACGGGCCAAGCGCGCGGCTTTCGGTTTCAGCCAGGGTGAAAATCGCGCCATCCGGACCGATCGCCAACGCCTCAAGCGCGCCGTTTTGCAACTGCGGGCCGAAATCGCGGGCGCGACCAACGATGACCGGATTCTCCCCCTGACTGTCATAGCGCAGCACCCGAGCGGGGCCTTCAGTGGACACATAGATGTCGCCCTGCGCGCTGACCGCGATTCCTTCACTATCAATTGTTACCGGCTCGGTCCCTTGCCTGCCGGGAGCAAGCAGCGGCGTCGTTTGCGTCAGGGTGACGCTGGTAATCTGGCCCCGCGCATCGCGCCCGATCTCGCCCTTGATCAGAAAACTGCGGTCGGAAACGGCGATCAGACTCAGGCCGTCCGGCGCAATCCAAAGGGCTGAAAGGCCCTCGGCGCCCAAAGATTTCAGGTTGAACTGCCCAACAAGGCCAGGGTTATCCGCCGCCGGCGTGCGGTTCACATAGGCCGTGGCCAGCAGCAGCCCGGCGATTATTCCGATGCCAAGACGGCGGTGCATTGTTCGGGCAGATCGGCCATCACGAATTGGCGGGGATGCTTTTTGGGCGGCGGCAGTGGCTCGGGGTTTTCCGGTTTCGGAAACCTTTCGGGGTGCAAATAGGCCTCGGAAACCCACCACATCAAGGTGTCATCACAGCCCGATCCGCCCTTTGACAACTCCGAGACATTAGGCACTTGTGTCTGGCATAGGCGCGACCCTTTGGGGCATTTCAGGCGGACATGAAAATGGGTGTCGTGCCCCGCCTCTGGCCGGACTTTCTGCAGCCATTTCTTGTCCGAAGGCTTGGCCGTGCGGCACATCTCGATCTTGACGGCGGCGGCCACAAAAATCCGGTCGACCCGCGGGTCCAGCGCCGCCGTCTTCATGATCTCGCGGTTTTGTGCGGTCCAGTTCGCGGTCACGCTTAACTGGTCGGCCGAGCGGACCGGGATCGAGGAGAGCGACTCCCGCTCGGACTCAGAAAGAGTCAACCTTTTGGCGGGCAATTGCCAGATATCGACGTCCAATCCGATCTGGTGGCTGGCGTGGCCCGAATCCATCGGCCCGCCGCGCGGATTGCCGATGTCGCCGACATAGAGCCCGTTCCAGCCCCTTTGCGTCGCTGCAAAGGCCGACAGATCCTGAATAAAGGCTATGGTCACGGGTTGGCCAAAGTTGCGATGCCGCGACAGGCGCATGGCTTGCCATGTCGGTCCGGTTTCAGGCAATTCGACCAATCCCGCAGCGCAGCCCTTGGCATAGCTGCCAATCGGCATCGTTTCTTGATTGGACGGAGTGTCCTGCGCGGCGAAAAGCGTGGCTGCCGTCTGCTCGGCAAAAGCCGGTGCAGAATCAAAAAATGCCATTACCATCAACAGCTTAAAGATCATGAGACGGCTTGTTCCCCCTTTGGTTTGACCCAGATTAGCAGGATCAGGCCGATGAGAAACAACAAGATCACCGGCGAGATGCCCATACGCGCCGATTGGCTGAAATAGGAAACCAGCGCGATCAGCAGCGGCGAGATGAAGCTGGCAACCTTGCCCGACAGCGCGAACAGGCCAAAGGCCTCGGTCGCGCGGTCTGGTGTCGTGTGGCGCACCAAAAGCGTGCGCGAGGCGGCCTGCAACGGGCCGCCCGCCGCCCCGATCAGCGCGCCGCAGATGTAGAAGATCACGTCCGGAGTGTTAGATGCGGGGTCGAGCGCGATCCCCCAGATCGCGGTGCGGTCGAGGCCCACGATCACGGTGCAGACCACCAATAGCACGATGATCGACCATTTGATCACCGGCTTTGGCCCGTATTTCGCATCCATTTTGCCCCCGACCCAGGAGGCGATCATGGCCGTAGCCCCGCCAAGGATGCCGAATATGCCGATGGCGGTGATCGACCAGCCCAGCACGTTCGACGCATAAATCCCGCCAAAGGCATAAAGCGCGTTCAACGCGTCGCGGTAGGCGAGCGAGGACAGAAGATAGGACAGCAGCGATTTGCGATAGCGCAGCGATTTGATCAGATCAACAAGCGAGCCCATCGCCGCACCGATATTGATCCGCCCGCTGCCCGCTTTTGGCTCTTTGACCCACAAAAGAAACGGGATCATGAACACCAGATACCACAGCGCGGTAAACGGGCCAACGGCGCGGGTGCCCTCGCGGGCCTCGGAATCCAGACCGAAAAGCGGGTCCATGCCGATCAGGGTTTTGCCGGTCGCGGAGTTTTCAGCAAAGAGGCAAAGCATGATGATCAGCGACAATAGCCCGCCGAGATAGCCAAAGGCAAAGCCGCTGCCCGAAATCGCGCCGATATCGTCCTTGTCGGTCAGGCTGGGCATCATGGCGTTGGTGAAGATCGTGGTGAACTCCATCCCGATGAAGCCCATTCCGAAAAAGAACACGGCCCAGAGCAGCATGCCCGCCTCGCCGCCGGGACTGACCCACCAAAGACCCGCAGCGCCCACGACGTAAAAGGCCGAAAAGAACCAGACCCAGACCAGCCGCCGACCGGTTCCGTCGGCAACCGCCCCCAGAATCGGCGCGAAAATCGCCACGAAAACCGAGGCGATGGTCAGCCCGAAGCCCCAATAGGCCTGGGCCGCAGCCTTGGCGGCCTCCTCCTCCATCCCGGTGCCCATGTAATAGCCGCGGGCGGTCTCGGCGAAATAGGGGCCGAAAATGAAGGTCAAAAGCAGGGTGTTATAGGGCTGCGAGGCCCAATCGAAGAACCACCAGCCCCAAATCCGTTGCCGCTGCGTTGCCATTTACCCATCCCCCGATTGTTTTGCGACCATCAAGCCCGAAACCGGGGGGGCTGGCAAGTAAAAGGCAAATGACGGCGCGTCAGACCTGTGGCGGCCAGGGACGCTCGGCATCGGCAGCAATCCAAGCCTTCACCCAATCGGGCAATTCGGGGCTTTGCGGCGGGGCGCCGAGCGCGAGCGCGACCTCGGCCGGATCGACCAGCCCCGCCTTGGACGTGAAGGCCGACCGCAGCAGCATCGCCGCCGTGCATTCCCCCTCGCGCCAAAAGGTCTGCTCCATATAGATAAACCGATGATCCCAGCCCAAAACCCGACATTTCTGGGTCAAAACCTGAAAAATCGTCACCCTTTTGCGGTAGCGCGTCGAATTGCCCGCCACGGTCAGGCCCCAGCCCTTGGCCCGCGCGACCTTTTCAAAGCCCAGCCGGACGGACATCGGAATGCGTCCCAGATCGAAAAGCGTCAGCGTGCGGCCATTGTTCAGCTCGCGCCAGGGATCCAGATCATGGGGCCAGACCCGGTGCCTGCTGATATGCGTGTCCAAAAGGCCCATTTCCGGCGCGTTTCGGAATTTCCACAGCTGATGCCACATGCGCAGATAGGGATACACTCGCTCGCCTCCGGTCTTTTGCCCAGACCTGACCCCGCGCGGCAGGCAGGTCAAGCCCCAACCCTGCGGCAGGCGCCCTTGCCCTTGCGGGTTTTGCGGGTTACCTAAATCACGCCTTGCCCCGGAGCCGAAGATGACCTCGCTTTTTCAGATCCTTGCCGCCCTGCTGAACCTCGCCAAATGGATCGTTCTGGTCCATGTGATCATGTCCTGGCTGATCAATTTTCAGGTCCTGAACCTGCGCCAGTCGCTGGTTGCGCAGATCTGGTACGGTCTGAACCGGCTTTTGGACCCGATTTACGCCCGCGTGCGCAGCGTTCTGCCGCAACTGGGCGGGGTTGATCTGGCGCCGCTGGTGGTGCTGTTCGTGCTCTATGCGCTACAAGTGATCCTTTTCAATAATATGGCCGCCTTCTCCTGACCCGTCCCATGGGCCCTATGGACGGCCTTTTGGCCGAAATCTTTGGCTTTGCGGCCTTTCGCCCCGGCCAGGAAGAGATTGCGACCTCGGTCCTTAACGGGCATGACACGCTGGCGATCATGCCAACGGGCGGCGGAAAATCTTTGTGTTTTCAATTGCCTGCGCTGCTGCGGCCCGGCATTACTGTTGTCATCTCTCCGCTGATCGCCTTGATGCGCGATCAGGTCCGCGCGCTGCGCGAGGTCGGGGTTGGGGCGGGGGCCCTGACCTCGGGCAATACGGATGAGGAAACCGAAGAGGTTTTCGCCGCGTTGGACGACGGCACCCTAAAGCTGCTCTATATCTCGCCCGAACGCCTGGCCAATCCGAGCACAACCGCGCTGCTGCGCCGCGTGCAATGTTCGATGATCGCGGTGGACGAGGCGCATTGCGTGTCGCAATGGGGGCATGATTTCCGCCCTGATTACCTGCGCATTGGCGAGTTGCGCCGCGCGCTTGGCGTGCCGGTCGCGGCCTTTACCGCAACGGCGGACGAAGAAACCCGCACTGAGATCGTCACTCGGCTGTTCGGCGGCGCGCAGCCTGCCAGCTTTTTGCGCGGCTTTGACCGGCCCAATATCCATCTGGCCTTTGCCGCCAAAAATAGTCCGCGCGATCAGATCCTCGCCTTTGCCGGCGCGCGAATCGGCCAGTCCGGCATCGTTTACTGCGCCTCACGGGCCAAGACCGAAACGATTGCCCAGGCGCTGCGCGAGGCCGGCCATTCCGCTCTCGCCTATCACGCCGGTCTGGAATCGGACCGCCGCCGCGAGGTTGAGCGTGCGTTTCAGCAAGAAGACGGGCTGATCGTGGTGGCCACGGTCGCCTTTGGTATGGGAATCGACAAGCCCGACATCCGCTGGGTGGCCCATTCCGATCTGCCCAAATCCATCGAATCCTACTATCAGGAGATCGGCCGTTCTGGCCGCGACGGCGCGCCCGCCGAAACGCTAACTCTTTACGGTGCCGAAGATATCCGCCTGCGCCGCGCCCAGATCGACGAAGGCATCGCGCCCGACGATCGCAAAGAGGCCGACCACGCCCGACTGAACGCGCTTTTGGGCCTGGCGGAGGCTATCGCATGTAGACGTCAAAAGCTGCTCGGCTATTTTGGCGAGGAGTCCGCGCCCTGCGGCAATTGCGATCTTTGCGACACGCCGGCCAAGACCTTTGACGCCACCGAGGCCGTGCGCAAGGCGCTGTCCGCGATGCTGCGCACTGGCGAAAGCTTTGGCGCAGGCCATCTGATCGATATTCTGACCGGCTCGATGACCGAAAAGATGCGCGAGCGCGGTCATGACGGCTTGCCCACCTTTGGCCTTGGCCGGGATCTGAGCAAGGCGCAGTGGCAGGCGGTGTTTCGGCAGATGATGGGGGCGGACCTGATCCGCCCCGACATGGCCCGCGCCGGCGCCTTTCGGATGACCGAGGCCGCGCGCCCGCTACTGCGCGGCGACGCACGGATTACCCTGCGCAGTGACACGGTGGAATCCGCGCGCCAGGGTCCAGTCGTCAAGGCGCAAGTCAGCGAAGACGACGCGCCGCTTTTGTCCGCGCTCAAGGCGAAACGCCGGGCGCTGGCCGAGGCGGCCTCAGTGCCCGCCTATATCATCTTTACGGACCGCACCTTGATCGAGATGGCAGAGCGTCGCCCGCAAACCTTGGATGCATTGATGGGCATCACCGGGATCGGCGCGAAGAAACTGGATACCTACGGCGCGGCCTTTCTCGAAATACTGACCGGTGCGCCGGTTCTGCCCTTGCATCCGGCCCGGATGAAACTGGCGGGGCGGCAAGCGGCGGATTTGTTTGATCTGTTGGCCGACGCGCAACTGGCCCTGTCGCGCGGCGAAGATGGCACGGGCAAATTCCTGTCCTGCACCCATTCCACGCTCGCCCAATTGGCCGACCGAAAGCCCAGATCGCTGGGTGAGATGGAACATATTCCAGGCATGGGCCAGCTCAAGGTCGAACGTTTTGGCGCGGCCTTTTTGCAGATCCTTTCGGGCGAAGCTTAAAGCCTGATTTGGCCGCCTAGCTGTCATGTCTCGACAGGAAGTTGCTTGGAATCCTCGAGATTGGGGTTTTGCCTTTGAGTCCGAATTGGGGGCGGTGGTGGTTTTAGTGCTTCAGGAACGGTTCGAGGGTATCGCGGCGTTGGTCTGACTGGGCGTAGGGCTTCGCTAGGCCCATTCGCGCAGGGATGTCTGAACGAACCGTGAGGCCGACCAACTCCCAACTCCCAACTCATCACTTAGTCGATCTGTCAGACCTTTGATTTCAGGATGATCTGACCATTTGTGGACATCGAGAACAACCGAATGCCATCGGTCTATCTTTGGTAAGCTGTCGCCGTGTTCATCACGCATGGGCAAGTTGTCTGCCAGAGATGTAGCCATTCCCACTACTGGCCTTCTTCCTCGATGATCACAGCCGTACCCGATGCCACGAGCATGACCATGTTGCTTGAGCCTGACAGTTCCACATAGTCCAGATCGACACCGACCACAGCATTTGCGCCAACTGAATGGGCTTCCTTTTTCAATTCATACAGGGCAGTTCGCCGCGCATCTCGCATGGTGCCTTGGACAGCTTCTGATCGGCCTCCTACGATGTCACGGACACCCGCAAACAGGTCTTTGAAGATATTCATGCCGTAGGCGACTTCCGCTGTCACGATTTCGATGCGCTTCGTGATTTTGAGGTTTGGGGCCGTTTCGGTAGTCAAAAGGATGGCTTCAATTTGTTTTTTTACTTGCGATTCTTCTTCGCGCTTTGCCGATATTGCGTCCGTTTTGCTTCCGTTCAGTAGTGCAACATAATGAATATTAGTACAGACGTCACACCGTCCAACGTCGCCTCTGTTCAAGAAGCCAATCTTTTTTCCACAGTCGATACAATCTGCCATTACCCAGACCTCCATTTTCCACTGGGGTCCTTTGATGGCAGCTGAACGTTTTGAGTCAAGCGCATCTGTAGCGCGTCAACCAGTTTGTCCGGGCGCGACAACCACCTTGGCCGGTTTGAGGCCGATGGGGTTGGCGTAGATTGACGTGTCTGGTTCAGTTTGCTCCTTCGGTTTGGTTGTCGTTGGTGGTTGTCGGCGGCGCGTGATCCTGTGCCAGTTTATTTATTGAGACGTTACAGCTAGGGCGTGTTGCGCTCGATCGGGTTCAACCGACTGAACGCAATCCGCTCTGGGGCGCTTGCCAAGGGAGGGAGCGGCGCTAACTGCCCGTCAGCTCGGATGTGATTTGCACCGGGCCGGCTGCGCCTTTCAGCCTCGCCCGGTAGATCACCACGCCTTCGGTGACCCTCATCACATATGTCCGTGTTTCGGCAAAGGGGATGGATTCGACCCAGTCCACCGGGTCCGCCCCCGAGCGGATATCGCCAAAGGCCGCTACCCATTCGCGCGGGCGGCGCGGCCCGGCGTTGTAGCCCGACGCTATCAGTGCAATCGAATTTCCGAACTGGTCGGCCAGCTCCTTCAGATGTGCCGATCCCAGCGTCACGTTATAGGCAGGGTCGGAGGTCAGCCATTCCTCCTGATACGCCAGCCCCAGATTGCGCGCGGTCGCCTCTGCCGTGCCCGGCATCAGCTGCATCAACCCTTGGGCCCCGGCGGGCGAGCGGGCGCGGGTGTCAAACTCGGATTCGCGGCGCGAGATTGACAGCGCGAGCGCGCGGCTGACCGGCAGATTATCGGGTACAAGGTCCGGCACCGGATAATAGGCGCGCGGCAGGATCTGCCCGCGCTCGGCCGAGGCTTTGCCGACCAGAACCGCGATATGCGGCTCGCCGATGTCAAAGGCGGCTTCGGCGAGCAGGGCCAGTTGGCGGTTGTCCAGCGTCTCTGCCAGATGCAGGAAAAACCGCTTGGCTTGGGTCCGGTCGCCCGCCGCCGACATCTGGCGCGCGGCGGCGAGCACCGAGGAGCCCGCCCAAGGCTCTGCCCGCCAATCGCCGTTCGGGGGGGCGTTGGAAAGCAGGGCCGCGTCCAGCGTGAGGCCCAGTTCTTCGGCCGCGAGCAGACCGTAAAAGGCGGTTTGATGCTGCGCGGCGGATTGGTAGGCCGTGCGCGCGCCGCCTGTATCGCCCGAGGCTTCCAGCGCGCGCGCGGTCCAGTAATCGGCGCGGGCGAGGCTGATGGGGGTGGCGACATTGCTTTTCAGATGGCTGAAATGGGTCAGGGCGCGGCTTGGATCGTCGAGTTTGCGCAGGGCGATGAACCCGGCCAGAAACTCCAGGTCGCTATACTGATCGCCGGTGGTCATCTGATGGCTGGCGGCGAGCTGATAGGCAGTTTTTGCGTTGCCTTTTCGCATCAGCCAGCGGGCAAGCAGCGCCCGCCGTTCGGCCCAGGCATCTGGATTGCCCAGCCGGGCGGCGCTTTGAGATCGGTCCAAAAGCAGCTCGGCGGCGGCGCCATAGTCATCGGCGCGCATCCGGAACAAAAACCGTTCATAGGCCAGTCCGGCATCGTCTTTCAGCGCGCCAGGGACGGCAGCGATCAGCGCCGTCACCCCGTCCTCATTGGCCCGAAGCGCCAGCCGCGCGCGGGCGAGCGCCTGCCAGTCTTTGGAAACCAGCGGCAGCATCCGCGCCGCCTCATCCGCCCGTTCGCCGTCCCACAGGATCCGGTCCAGTCGCAATTCATGCACGATTTCCAGCGCCGGACTCTGCATTTCCATCAGGGCGGCCTGATCTTCAGCGGTGAATTTCAGGCTGGTCCAGGCGCGCAGGGTCTCGTCCTCGGCCTCCGCTGGGCGGCCAAGTTCGGTGAGAGCGCGGATATAGGCCACCGCACCTACGCCCGAACGGGGCAGATCAGCGCCGAAATAGGCGATAATCCGGGCGGGATCGGTGGCGCGGGCGACGGCCAGCTCGCCCTTTTCTTTCAGCAGCGGCAGGCCCGGCCAATCGGGGCGGCGGGCCAGAAAACTCTCATAATCGCCCAGCTTGCCCTGCGAGGCGCGCAGCCATTGCCACAAGATTACATCGGCCCCTTCGGGGGCGGCGCTCTGCGCGGCGATCAGCGCGGTTTGCCAGTGGCCCGCCGCCGAGGCCGCCAGCGCGCTGCGCAAGAACTCCGTCTGATCGGCCAGAACCGGCGCGGACCACAGATGAAGGCCCAAGGTCAAAAAGGCGAGTTTTTTCATTATGCTGCTCATGCTCATTTATCCGATAGATAGGGTCGCCAGCTCAACCCACAAACTCGTGTTGAAAGGATTTCCGGCATAATGTCGCGCAGACTTGGCAAAGTGCCGGACAGCGGGTAATCAGAGCCGCAATCAACCGGCCTTCGGGCCCAATCCAAGGAGCCTGTCATGTTCAAAGGGTCTCTTCCCGCCCTGATCACGCCTTTCGCGAACGGCGCGGTGGATTTTGACACGCTGAAACGGCTGGTGGACTGGCATGTGGCGCAGGGCAGCCACGGTTTGGTCCCGGTCGGCACCACGGGCGAGAGCCCCACCCTGACCCATGCCGAACATGGCGCGGTGATCGAGGCCGTGGTCACGGCAGCAGCCGGCCGGATTCCGGTGGTCGCTGGCGCCGGTTCGAACAATACCGCCGAAGGGATCGAGCTGATCCGTCACGCGCAAAAGGTGGGCGCGGATGCCGCTTTGGTGGTGACGCCCTATTACAACCGCCCGACGCAGGCCGGTCTGATCGCGCATTACACCGCCCTGCATGACTGCGCCAATCTACCGATCGTGATTTACAATATCCCCGGCCGCTCGGTCGTGGATATGTCGCCCGAAACCATGGGCACGCTGGCAGCACTGCCGCGCATCATCGGGGTCAAGGATGCGACCGGCAAGATCGAACGGGTGTCGATGCAGCGCCATACCTGCGGCAAGGATTTCGTGCAGCTGTCGGGCGAGGATGCCACGGCCTTGGGCTTTAACGCGCATGGCGGGGTGGGCTGCATTTCGGTCACGGCCAATGTCGCGCCCAAGCTTTGTGCCGAGTTTCAAGAGGCCACCCTGCGCGGCGATTACGCGGCGGCGCTGGCCTATCAGGACCGTCTGATGCCCCTGCACGAGGCGATCTTTATCGAGCCGGGGCTGGTCGGCGCGAAATATGGCCTGTCCCTGCTGGGCCTGTGCTCCGAGCATGTGCGCCTGCCGCTGGTCGGGCTGACCGATGGTACCAAGGCACGGATCAAGGCCGCCATGCAGCACGCGGGCATCCTCTAGCCGATGAAACGCGGTGCCAGCCATAATCTGGCGGGCAGCCTGTGGATGAGCGCGGCGATGGCCGGTTTTGCCATTGAAGACGTTTTTCTGAAATCCGCCGCCGGCCATGTGCCGCTGGGGATGATCATGGGGATCATGGGTGTTTCGGGGGCGCTGCTTTTTGCGGCGCTCGCGGGCGCGCAGGGCCAGAGCCCGCTGCCGCGCGATCTGTTTCGCGGGGCAATGATCGTTCGGTCGGCTTTCGAGGTTGTGGGGCGGCTCTTTTATGCGCTGGCCGTCGCGCTGACGCCCCTATCCTCGGCTTCCGCGATCCTGCAGGCGACGCCTTTGGTCGTGGTTCTGGGCGCAGCTTTGCTCTTCAAGGAAAAAGTCGGCGCACTGCGCTGGGCGCTGATTTTCGGCGGATTTGTCGGGGTCTTGATCATCATTCGTCCCGGAGCGGAGGGGTTTGATGCGCTGTCGCTGCTGGCCGTTGCCGGGCTTTTGGGCTTTGCCGGGCGCGATCTGGCCACCCGAGCCGCCGCGCCTTCGCTATCCATGGCGCAACTGGGCGTGGCCGGTTTCGCGGTGCTGGCCCTTGCCGGGCTGATCCTGATCTCCTTTAGCGGCGGAGCCATCTGGCCCTCGGCCCTCGCCTGGGCACAGATTGCGGGGACAACGCTGTTTGGCGTGCTCGGCTACGGCGCGCTGACCGTGGCGATGCGGACTGGCCAAGTCTCGGCCGTCACACCGTTTCGCTATACGCGCCTGCTCTTTGCCATGGTTCTGGGCGCGGCCGTCTTTGCCGAGCGCCCCGACCCCGCCACGCTGATTGGCGCGGCGGTCATCGTCGGCTGCGGCGCGCTGCTATTGGGGCAAACACGCCGCTGAGGGCTTTACGCGGCGGGCGTGGCGGGGTGCCGTTCCGCGAAATGCTCGTTTATCCGCCACATCCCCCAAGCCAGCGGCACCGCTGCAAGACCGCCGATCACAAAGGCCAGCGGCTCGTCGCCAAAGCGTTCGAACATCTGGGTGTAGGCGTGGATGGCGCCAAATGTCAGGGTGGCGTTCAACAGGCCCCGGCGGCCGCGATGGGCGGCATAGGCGGCCATGGCCAGCAGCGCGAGGGCCCAGATGATTGAAAAGGCATCGGCGCTGATGGCAAGCGCGGTGGTCTGCCACGCCTCGATCGCCGCATAATAGACCATAAAGGCGGCGTCACGGGCGGTATCGTCGGCGAAGTCCTCCCAGAGCGGCGCGGTGATAAAGCTTTGGCCCGGGACATCGCCCCAAAGACTGCCCACCAGAAAGCACAGATTTCCGATCACGAAGGCCATGATGGCGAAGATGCCGGCGTGGCGGCCAATGCGCTCGTGCCGGTTTTGAACCAGCCAAAGCGCGGCGATCATCGCCAGGCCCATTTGCAGGATGCTGAGCGAGGGCTCGGGCGAGGAAAACACATAGGCGGCATGGAAATAGCTGGTCGAGGTGTCCAGCATTTGCGCGAAAGGCACGACGGCGAGGGCCGAAACAAAGCGCAGATCCAGCAGGTAGCCCAAGGCCAGCAACAACAGCGTGGCATAAAGATGCGCGGCGCTGGGCAGGCCGAACCCGGAGGGGTAAAGGGTCATGCCGGAGTAAAGACCGACCAGATGCATCACGGCGCCCAATAGCGTGACGGCCCCCAAAAGGAACCGCGCCGAGGGCGTTTTGCGGAACAAGACCAGCGCGCCAGCCATGGTCCCAGCCCCGGCGATCAACAGGCAGAGGGCCGCGGTTTCGGGCGTCGCCTCTTCCAGCAGTTTCAGCGTCGCCCCCCCGATCAGCATGCCGCCGCCGATCAGGCCGGCCGCATTGCCCAACATCCGGTAAAGCGGCCCGGCCCGCAGCAGGATCGCTATGCCCAAAGCCAGGAAGATACCTCCGGTGATGGCGACGGACAGCGTATCGGCAAGCCAAAAGATGAAACCGCCAGCCGCCGCAGCGATGCCGCCCGCCAAAACGGTATTGACCCCTAGCGCGACCATTGCCGCGCGCGAACGATTCTTGATGGTCTGAACCAAAGCGGCAGAAAGCAGGCCTTCTGTCTGCATCTGGTCGGTATCCACGAGGTAATGCATGGGCGATCCTACCGTTGAACATCGTTCACACTTGCCTATTCTGATAGTGAACGATGTTCAACAAAAATATTTCCGGGCAGCAGGCCCCTAGACTCTGGCCCTTCAAGCGCCTATTTCAGCCCGATCATGGTGGTAAAATCCGATCCCAATTCCAAGCTTATCGCGGAAAACCGGCGCGCCCGGTTTGACTTTGCCATTGAGTCGGACGTTGAGGCGGGGATCATGCTGCTCGGATCTGAGGTCAAAAGCCTGCGCAAGGGCGGATCCAACCTCGGCGAGAGTTATGCATCGGTCGAACAGGGCGAGCTGTGGCTGATAAACGGCTATATCGCGCCCTATAACGAGGCCAAGATCTGGGGCCACGAAGAGCGGCGTAAGCGCAAGCTGCTGGTTTCAAAGAAGGAACTGTCGCGGATGTGGAATGCCACGGCGCGCGAGGGCATGACCTTGGTGCCGCTGAAGATGTATTTCAACGAGCGCGGCATCGTGAAGATCAAGATCGGCGTGGCCAAGGGCAAGAAGCTGGCCGACAAGCGCGAGACCAGTGCGAAGCGCGATTGGGACCGCCAGAAGGCCCGTCTGCTGAAGCAGGGTCATCAGGGCTGAGCGTTTACAGATCGGTAACAATCTTGCCGAATGGTTAACATCATGACGAATTCCCCTTTGTGGGCCCCGTTTCTGGGCGCACGAAAGCATTGCGATTCAGCCATGGGGCGCAAGAACCGAAAGGGGATACGAGTATGTTGGAAATTATAATTCAACTTGTTGCGGGTGCAATCGGCGGCAATGCGGCAGGTGCGGCGTTGAAGGACAAGAGCCTCGGCACGATGGGCAACACGCTTGTGGGGTTGATTGGCGGCGGTCTGGGCGGTCAGGTCTTGAGCATGATGGGCGGAGCGGGCATAGCGGACGCGGCGGCAGGCGCGGCGGGAATGGACATCGGATCGTTCGTCTCGTCGCTTGCTTCTGGTGGCGTGGGCGGCGGCGTTTTGATGGTTGTCGTTGGCATCGTCAAAGGCATGATGAAAAAATAGGGCCACCGAGAGCGTGTTTCGCTCAATCGGTTTCACCCGATTGAGCGAAACCGCAATATTCCGGGCCTGTGCTGGTCTTGGATTGCCCTTAATCTGAATCAGATTGAAGGCAATCCGCTCTAAAAAGGTCTTTGGGGGCTGCGCCGCAGGATGCGACCCCTTTCCTTTGAGCCCCGTTGTAATTTAATTGCGTGATGCCCCCTTGATTGCCCAAAGGCGGGGCGGTAGGTCCGCAAGTAACCCTTGTTGTCCGGGAGATGCCGATGACCGCTGCTTTTCAAGACGATCCGCGCACACTGGTCTCCACCGATTGGCTGGCGGCTCATCTGAAGGACCCCGATCTGCGGGTGCTCGATGGCAGCTGGTACATGCCCGCGCAGGGCCGCGACGCCAAGGCCGAGTATAGCGCCTGCCATATCCCAGGCGCACGTTTTTTCGATATTGACGAGATTTCGGACCACCGTTCGAACCTGCCGCATATGGCGCCGCCGCCCGAGAAATTCATCAGCCGGATGCGGGCGATGGGGGTGGGCGACGGGCATCAGGTGGTTGTTTATGACAGCGCGGGCCTGTTTTCAGCGGCGCGGGTCTGGTGGACTTTTCGGCTGATGGGCAAGCTGGATGTGGCCGTTCTGGACGGCGGTCTGCCCAAATGGCGCGCCGAGGGCCGCGAGATCGAAGATATGGCCCCGATCGTCAAGGACCGCCACATCACCGTCAGCCGCCAAAACCAGATGGTCCGCGACGTCACCCAGGTCGCCCATGCCGCCAAGCTGGCTGAGGCCGAGATTGTCGATGCCCGCTCTGCCGTCCGGTTTCGCGGCGAGGCGCCCGAGCCGCGCGCGGGCCTGCGTTCGGGCCATATCCCCGGCGCGCGCAACCTGCCCTTTGCCCATGCTCTGAACGGCGACGGTACGATGAAACCTGTGCCCGAGCTGAAAGAGGCTTTTGCCGCTGCGGGCGTCGAGCTGACCAAGCCGGTCATCACCACCTGTGGATCAGGGGTGACGGCGGCGATCCTGTCCTTGGCGCTGGAGCGTCTGGGCCACCGCAACCATGCGCTTTACGACGGTTCTTGGGCCGAGTGGGGCATGTATGACGATCTTGAAGTCCAGAAAGGCTAGTCTCGAATGCTGGAAACCCTGAATCCGCAGCCGCAGGACAAGATCCTGCAGCTGATCGCGATGTACCGCGATGATCCGCGCCAGAACAAGATTGATCTGGGCGTCGGCGTTTACAAGGACGCGAGCGGGCTGACCCCGGTGATGCGCGCTGTCAAAGCCGCCGAGAAAAAGCTGTGGGAGACCGAGCAGACCAAGACCTATACCGGCCTTGCGGGCGAGCCTGCCTATAGCGCGGCGATGATCGGCATGATCCTTGGCGATGGGTTTGAGGCGCGCGCGGCCGCGGTCGCAACGCCCGGCGGCACCGGGGCGATCCGGCAGGCGTTGGAGCTGATCCGTCTGGCCAATCCTGCGGCATCGGTATGGCTGTCGAACCCTACCTGGCCCAACCACCCGTCGATCATCAAGTATCTGGGCATGCCCATGGCCGAGTACCGCTATTTCGATGCGGCGGGCGGGGGCATTGATTTTGCGGGCTTGATGGCGGATCTGGCCCATGTGCAGGCCGGGGATGCGGTGCTGCTGCATGGCTGCTGCCACAACCCGACCGGCGCCAATCTGAACGCGGACGAGTGGGACACTGTCGCCAAGCTGCTGCTCGCGCGCGGCGCGGTGCCCTTTGTCGATCTGGCTTATCAGGGCTTTGGCGATGGTCTGCAAGAGGACGCGGCGGCCACGCGGATGATCGCGGGTCTGTTCCCCGAGGTGCTGATCGCGGCCTCTTGCTCCAAGAACTTCGGGATATACCGTGAGCGGACCGGGGTGCTGATCGCGCTGACCTCGCCCGAGCGCAAGGCGGTGGTGCAGGGTAATCTGAACTTTCTCAACCGCCAGAATTTCAGCTTTCCACCCGACCATGGCGCGCGGCTGGTGACGATGATCCTCGGCGACGAGGCCCTGCGCGCCGATTGGATGGCGGAGTTGGAAGAGGTCCGGTTGAACATGCTGTCGCTGCGCCAGTCGCTGGCGGATGCGTTGCGCCTTGCCACCAATTCAGACCGTTTCGATTTTGTTGCCCGCCACCGGGGGATGTTTAGCCGTCTTGGCCTGACCGAGGCGCAGGTAAACCAACTGCGCGAGGAACATGGGATTTACATGGTCGGTGACAGCCGGATCAATATCGCCGGGCTGAACGCGCGCACGGTGCCGATCTTGGCGGCGGCGATTGCGAGTGTCGCGGGATAGACCTGAATGACCGCCGTCCTGCTATCGCTTGGGGCGGCGATCACCTTTGCGCTGTCGGCAATGTTCGTCGCGGCCACCGCCGGAACGCTCAGCGTTTTTCAGCTGGCGCGCTGGCAGATGGGGCTGGCCTTTGTCGCCCTTGCCGCGCTGTCGGGCTTGACGGGCGGCTGGGCGGCGGTGACGGGCGGCCAGCTTGGCCTGCTCGCCGCCTCTTCGGCCGTTGGGATCATGCTGGCCACTTCTACTTATCTGGCGACGATCCAAGCCGCGGGTCCGCGGATATCAGCGGTCCTGTTTTCGCTCGCCTCGCCCTTTGCGGTGGCTCTGGGCTGGCTGTTTCTGGACGAACACCTGAGCCTCGGGCAATTGGCGGGGATTGCGCTGATCCTGCTGGGGATCGTGCTGGCGGTAATTGCGGAAAAGGGCGGCGATCAGGTGCTGACGCGGCCTTTGTGGCAGGGGATTGCCTTGGGCGTTGTCACCGCGCTCGGGCAGTCGGTGGGCAGCCTTTTGGCGCGGCCCGCCATGGCCGAGGGGGTGGAGCCCTTTACCGCCATGGCGATTCGGTCGGGCTTGGGTTTCGTGTTCTTCCTCGCCCTCATCGCCTTGCCTTTTGGACGCGCCCCGGCTTTGCCCGGCCTGCGTGATCTGCGCCATGTGGCTTGGTCAGCGCTGTTCGGCATGGTGCTGGGGATGTCGCTCCTGATGGCGGCATTGGCGGTGGGCGAGGTGGGGATCGTCTCGACCCTGTCCTCGACTACGCCGCTTTTGATCCTGCCAATGGTCTGGATCGTCAGCCGCCGCCCACCGCCGCCGCTGGCTTGGGTAGGGGCGGGCATGGCCGTGGCCGGGACCGGTTTGATTTCAATCTTTGGATGACCGCAACGGGCGGGTCACTGAAAGCAGCATCGGCCCGCGCTTCCCTTGCGCGGGCCGTGCCAGATTTGCCGGTTGCCCTACCGCCTACATGTTGTAAGCGCTTTCGCCATGCGAGGTCTGGTCCAGACCTTGCCGCTCGTCATCCGGCGTCGGGCGCAGACCAAAGATCAGGTCGATCCCCTTGAACAGGATGTAGGAAACGATCCCCGACCAGGCCAGCGTGATGGCAACCGCCTTGATTTGGGTCATCACCTGCGCGCCCATGTCATAGGCCCCCGCAACCGCCGGAAAGACGGTGTAATCGTACCATCCCTGACCGCCCAGCGAAGGATCGGCCACGATACCGGTCGCGAGAGCGCCGACGATACCGCCCACACAATGCACGCCAAAGACGTCGAGGGTGTCGTCATACTTCAGCTTGGACTTGACGAAGGACACAAAGAAGAAGCAAGCCGCCGCCGCTGCAATGCCCAGCAGGATCGAGGTCATCGGCGTCGCAAAGCCGGACGCCGGGGTGATGGCGACCAGACCAGCAAGCGCCCCGGTAACCGCGCCCAAAAGTGAGGGACGGCCATGTTTGATCTGCTCGATCAGCACCCATGCCAGCGCCGCTGCCGCCGTGGCGACAAAGGTGTTGATAAAGGCAAGTGCCGTCAGACCGTTGGCTTCAAGATTGGAGCCAGCGTTGAAACCGAACCAGCCCACCCAGAGCAACGCGGCGCCGATCATGGTCATGGTCAGCGAATGCGGCGCCATGTTTTCCTTGCCGAAGCCGACGCGCTTGCCGATCACGAGGCAGCCGACCAGACCGGCGATGCCTGCGTTGATATGCACAACCGTGCCGCCCGCGAAATCAAGCGCGCCCATGCCCCACAAAAGGCCAGCATCGGCGGTGTTGTCGGACAGGAAGTCCGGGCCCGCCCAATACCAGACCATATGCGCCACCGGAAAATAGACGGCGGTGACCCACAGGACCGAGAACAGCATCAGCGGCCAGAACTTTATGCGTTCGGCAAAGGCGCCGACGATCAGGGCGGGGGTGATGCAGGCAAAGGTCATCTGGAAAATGACAAAGGCATATTCCGGGATATAGACATTGTTCGAAAAGGTAGCGGCATAGGTGCCGGTGCCGACCCCGGCGAGGAACATCTTGGACAGGCCGCCGATATAGGGCGAGCCGCCGGTAAAGGTCAGCGAATAGCCGTAGATCACCCAGATCACGGCAACGATACAGACGATCGTAAAGACCTGCATCAGCACCGACAGCATGTTCTTTGACCGCACGAGGCCGCCATAAAACAGCCCCAGCGCCGGTATGCTCATCATCAGTACCAATACGGACGAGACCAGCATCCAGGTGGTATCGCCCTTGTCGACCATTCCGGCCATTTGCTTGATGCTCGGCGCCTTGATTGGCCCGGCGGCCTCTTGCGCCCAAAGCGGCAGCGCGGCGAGCGTCGGGACGGCAAGCGCCCCGAACAGCCCAAGTTTTCTCATGGTATTCATTCTTTGATTTCCCCTTGTCCTGACCTAAAGCGCGTCGTCGTCGGTTTCCCCGGTGCGCACGCGCAGGGCTTTTTCGACGTCCATCACGAAAATCTTGCCGTCACCGATCTTGCCGCTACGCGCGGTTTTGGTGATCGCGTCCAGTACGGCATCGACCATGCCGTCGCAGACGACGATCTCCAGACGCATCTTCGGCACGAAATTCACGGCATATTCGGCGCCGCGGTAAATCTCCGTGTGCCCCGACTGCGTGCCAAATCCTTTGACTTCGGTCACCATCATCCCCCGAACGCCGATCGTGGTCAGCGCTTCGCGCACCTCGTCCAGCTTGTAAGGTTTGATGGCGGCAATGATCATTTTCATGAGGAGCCCCCTTGTTATGCCGCAGGCTGATCCCACAGCGGACCGCCTCATGAACGGAGCAGTGATCGGCGCGCGCAACCAAAGGGACCGAAATCAGACCACAGAAACATCACATGCCTCAAAATTCACCGCTATCTTTGCTGGCTGCCGGATAAATTTGCGCTGTGATGAGGAAAATTACCCCCCGGCTCTCCCTCTACATTCCCGCCAAGTTCGGTTAGACTCGCCGAAAAAGAGCAACAGGGGCAGAGCAGGCATGGCGGCAGCGTCAAAAGGGCGAGGGGGCTTGGTGGCGGATCGCCGCTATCCGGGGCGCAGTACCGCGCCGACCCCGCCATCAAAACGCAAACCCGCGGGCGGATCGGGTGGGCGCCGCAAGCCGCCGCAGCGCCGGCATGGAATTCTGATGCGCTTTGTCCTTTGGATCTGGCGGGTGGTTTGGGGCATTGCATGGCGTGCGGGCATTGTTACCACGGTGGGCCTTGGCGCGGTGGTGTTTTACTTCTACGCCCAACTTCCGCCGACCGAAGAACTGCTTGATGCCCGCGCCCGTGGATCGGTTACCTTGCTGGACCGCGATGGCCAGGTCTTCGCCTGGCGGGGTGAGACCTTTGGCGGGCAGATCACTTCGGATACCGTCTCGCCCTATCTGTTGAACGCGGTGGTCGCGACCGAGGATAAACGGTTCTACGGTCATTTCGGCATCTCGCCGCGCGGTATCGCCAGCGCGGTCAGCATCAATCTGGCCGCCGGGCGCGGGCCTCTGGAGGGTAACGGCGGCTCGACCATCACCCAGCAGGTCGCCAAGCTTTTGTGTCTGGGCGTGCCCTATGACGCCAGCCAATGGAAATCCGAGGCCGATTACGAGGCCGACTGCCGGGCGGGCGGGATCTGGCGCAAGATCAAGGAAATCCCCTATGCCATGGCGATGGAGGTCAAGTATTCCAAGGCCGATATCCTGACCATCTATTTCAACCGCGCCTATCTGGGGGCGGGTGCGCGCGGGTTTGAGGCGGCAGCGCAGCGCTATTTCGGGATCAGCGCCAATCAGGTCAATCCGGCTCAGGCGGCCATGCTGGCGGGTTTGCTGAAAGCACCGTCACGTTTCGCGCCGACCAATAACCTCAAGCGCGCGCAGGACCGGGCTGCGGTGATCATCGGGCTGATGGAAGAGCAGGGCTATCTGACCGGCGATGAGGCCGCGAAGGCGCTGGCAAATCCGGCGCAGCTATCGGCGGCGGCGGCGCAATCCTCGGGCGGTTTCTTTGCCGATTGGGTGATGGAAAGCGCGCCAGCTTTTCTGACCTCAGAGACCACTGAGGATGTGATCATCGACACCACTTTGGACCCGGTGATGCAGGCCAAAGCGGATGCGGCGCTGGCTTGGGTGTTTGAAAACAAGATCAAGGAAGGATCGAACGCGCAGGCCGCGATCGTGGTGATGAGCGCGGACGGCGCGGTGCGGGCGATGGTAGGTGGGCGCCAGACCGAGGCGGCGGGGGCTTTTAACCGTGCCACACAGGCCCTGCGCCAGACAGGCTCCAGTTTCAAACCGTTTGTCTATGCCGCCGCGCTGGATCTGGGGTGGAGCCCGATGGATTTCGTCGATGACAGCCCGTTGACCATCGACACCCCCGGTTCTGGCCCTTGGTCGCCCGATAACTATGACAATGAATTCAAAGGCATGATCACCCTGACCGAGGCTTTGGCCGAAAGCCGGAATATTCCGGCAGTCAAGGTATCGGAGGCTGCCGGGCGCGAGGCGGTGCGGGCGGTTGCGGCGGGGTTTGGGCTGAATTCTGATCTGGCTTTGGGCCCCGCACTGGCGCTGGGCGCGTCGGAATCGACGTTGCTAACCATGACAGGCGCCTACGTTGGGATCCTGAACGGCGGCTCGTCGGTCACACCCTACGGGATGAACGCGCTGCGCCTGAAAGGCGAGACCGAGGCGTTGATCGGCCCCGGCGGCGGCATTGGCGAGCGGGTGATCAGCCAGGAGGCGGCGCAGCAACTGGTCTATATGATGAACCAGGTGGTCGAGACCGGCACCGGGGGCCGCGCGCGGCTGGAGGGCTGGCAGGTGGCGGGCAAGACCGGCACGACCCAGGCCGCCCGCGACGCCTGGTTCATCGGCTTTACCGCCGATTATGTGACCGGGGTCTGGATGGGCTATGACGACAACACGCCTTTGGTCGGGGTCACGGGCGGCGGTCTGCCCGCCGAAATCTGGCACGAAACCATGGCGCGGATCACCGAAGGCATGGCGCCGAGGCCCCTGCCGATGATCATCCCCTTGCCGCGTACGATGCCCCAGCCGCCGCAAGAGGGGGTGGCGCGGGGCGTTCCGTTGGCGCAGGAAAACACCCCTGCCGCGCAGCAAGAAGATCCGGTGACCAATATCTTCAAGCGGCTGTTCGGCAAGAACAACTAAGCGCCAATGAAATATCTGCGCCCCGATGGGACGCGGATCACCTTGGCCTTAGGCCGTTCAGATCGACTTCATCATCTCGATCGTGGCATTCAGATCGCCGCCGTTCTTGTCCATCAGGGCGCCGATTTCGGTCCGCTCCGAGGCGAGCATATTCACCCCCTCGATGATGATATTGAAAAACAGGTTCTTGCCGGACTTGTCGGAGACGTGCCAGCGCAGATCAAAGGGCGCTTCGCCTTGCAGGCTGGCGACCGAGACCACTTCGAAAAAGCTCTTGACCGGTTTGCTATCGGTCACTTCGATGGACCCGCCGATGAACTCGCGGAACCGGCGGCCGTATTTGCGGCTGATATAGCCCTGAAACGCCTTGGTGAATGCGGTCATCTGGGCGCCGCTGGCCTGTTTGGCAACCGGGCCAAGCGCCGAGCGAGCGATGGTCGCCACATCGGCATAGGTGGCGAAAATCCGTTCGAAATCGGCGAACATCGCCGCTTCGGATTTGCCGGAATTGATCACCGAATTCACCTCGGAGACGACCTGATCGATCAACCCGCGCGCCTGATCCACGCTGAGCGCGCGCACCGGAAGGGCAAAGGCTAGAAAACCCGTGCCAGCGGCAAGCCCGGCCCCAAAGGCCCGGCGGGAAAGAGAGAGACTGTCACTCGGCATAGGGGTCCTCATAGGGATCGAGATAAGCGGCGTCGTCGGTCGTCATGCCCAATTCGAACCGGCGGTTTTGCAGGTACAAAAGCCGGGTCTGGGCATAGCCGTCTGCGCTATCATATAGGATGGAATCAAAGGTTTCGGAATAGCGGCCGCGATCACCAATCGTTGCAGCCAGTCCCGCAGCGGTGGGGACATAGGCATATTGCCCGGGAAGAACCAAACGCAGCGGGTTGAGCGCCAGATCGACAATCGAGCCAGCCGTATCGCGGTCCGTGGTCGGGCCGAGCAGCGGCAATTCGGCGTAATTGCCCTCGTCCACGCCCCAGATATGCAAGGTCTCGCCAAAGTCGGACTCGTCGCCCGCAACGCCCAGCGCCGTTGCCGGGTCAAACAAGCCGCCGATCCCGACGGTCGTGTTGATCGCGAACCGCAGGCTGTTCTCTACCGCTTTGCCAAGCCGCAATTGCAGAATATTGTTCACCACGGTTTTGGGAACATCCAGATTATCGGCAAAATTTGACACGCCTTGCAGCAGCGGATCCGACACGACTTTGTCGACGCCGGTGCCGAGCGGACGCAGCAGGGCCTTGTCCACCGCCACGTTGAAATCATGAAAATCGCGGTTCTGCGCCTCGGCGGGGTCGCGCATGTCGACGGGGGCCGTGCCCGGCGCACAGGCGGACAGGACCGCCAATAATCCGCAGACAAGTCCAATTCTTGCCAAAGGGAGCCGTTTGTCTAACATCTTCATAGCCTCAAGGCAGAATAGAACTGTTCGAGCTTTTACATTGTGATGGATAACGCATATGCTGCCGCGTGAGGCAAGACAACGGGCAAGCCGTTGCGCAGGACATCAAACAGTGAAATCCCGCCGACGGGTGGGCCGGGCGGTGGAATTATGACGCAGGTAGAGTTCAGACGTGGCCAACAAGAGCTGCGCAAGGCGATCAAATCTCAGAGCGGACTGCTTTGGGCGGTATTCTTGTTTTCGGTATTCGTGAACCTGCTGCTGCTGACCGGGCCGCTGTACATGCTGCAAGTCTATGACCGCGTCCTTGGCAGCCGATCAGAGGCGACCTTGCTGGCGCTGTCCTTACTGGTGGTGTTCTTGTTCATCATCATGGGCATTTTGGATTTTGTCCGCGCCCGGGTCATGTCCCGTATCGGTGCCAAGGTGCAGGATTCCTTGGATTTGCGGGTGTTTTCGGCGGCGCTGAAGCGGATTGGCTATCTTCCGGGCGATCCGCTTGCCACGGCCGCGCAGCGCGATCTGGAGGCGATCCAGCGGCTCTGGGCCTCTAGCGTGCTGATGGCGGTCTTCGATATCCCTTGGGCGCTGCTGTTTTTCGCGACGATTTTCGTCTTTCACCCGGTTCTGGGATGGGCCTCGGTCGTGGGTGGTCTGGTCTTGGTGGTGGTCACCGTCATGAACCAGCGCATGACCCAAGGCCCGATCAATCAGGCAAACGGCAATGCTCTGCGGGCCGAATTGATGTCGGATCAGATCAAGCATGAGGCGGAATCCATTCAGGCCTTGGGCATGGTGGGTGCGGCGTTCAGCCGCTGGCAGGGCGCGCGTCAACAGGCGCTGGGCAGCACGCTGGAGGCCAGCGATCTGACCGGCACCTTTACCGCCGTGACCAAAACCTTCCGGCTTTTCCTGCAATCGGCGATGCTGGGTCTCGGCGCGCTTTTGGTGCTCGAAGGTCAGCTGAGCGCCGGCGCGATGATCGCCGCCTCGATCCTTTTGGGGCGCGCTCTGGCCCCGATTGAACAATCCATCGGCCAATGGGGCATCGTGACCCGCGCCCAAGAGGCGAACCGGCGGCTGTCCGAACTTCTCAGCCGCGTGCCGCCCGAGCCGCAGCGCACCGCCCTGCCGCGCCCCAAAGCGCTGCTGGAAGTGACCAACCTGACCGTCGTGCCCCCGGGCGAAAACATGCCAGTGCTGAAGGTGGTGAATTTCAGGCTGGAGCCGGGGCAGGCGCTTGGGGTGATCGGTCCGTCAGGGGCGGGCAAATCCTCGCTCGCGCGCGCTTTGATCGGCGCTTGGCGACCGGCCAACGGCAATGTGCGGCTGGACGGCGCCACGCTGGATCAATACGACCCAGACATCTTGGGCAGCTATATCGGCTATCTGCCGCAGCGCATAACCTTGTTCGAGGGCACGATTGCCGAGAATATCTCGCGGCTCTCGCCCAAAAGGGACGACGTCCATATCGTGGCCGCAGCGCAGCTTGCCGCCGCCCATGATATGATCACCCGGCTGCCCGACGGCTATGACACCAAGATTTCGGCGATTGGCGGGCGTCTGTCTGGTGGGCAGATGCAGCGGATCGGGCTGGCGCGGGCGCTTTATGGTGATCCGATTTTGCTGGTGCTGGACGAGCCGAATTCCAACCTCGACAATGACGGCTCCATGGCCTTGAACCTCGCCATACGCGCGATGAAGGACAAGGGCCGCTCGATCCTGATCATGGCGCACCGCCCGGCGGCCATTCAGGAATGTGACATGCTGCTGGTCCTCGAAGACGGCGCGCGCCGCGCCTTTGGCCCGCGCGATACCGTGCTGCGCGAAATGGTGAAAAACCATACCGATATTGTCCGCTCTTCCGGACCCGGAGGCGTGTCATGAACAATCCAGCCGCGAATAGTCCCAAGAAGTCGGTGCTTTCCGCGCGTGGATCGGTCGCGCTCGGGCTTGGCACCGTTGCGCTTTTGGTCTTTGGTTTTGGCGCATGGTCGCTTGGAACCGAGATTTCGGGCGCCATCGTCGCGCCTGGCCAGATCGACGTGGATCAAAGCCGCCAGATCGTTCAGCACCCCGATGGCGGCGTTGTGGAATCGATCTCGGTCACCGAGGCGCAAACCGTCAGGGCGGGCGATCTGCTGATCACGCTGGACGGCTCGCTTTTGCGCTCCGAACTCTCCATCGTCGAGGGGCAGCTTTTCGAAAATCAGGCCCGCAGCGCCCGACTGGAGGCCGAGCGTGACGACAAGCCTGAGCCTGCTTATCCCGCAGAATTGCTGGCCCTTGCCACCGAGCGCGCCGAGGTTGCCGTCCAGATCGAAGGCCAGAACCGCCTGTTCGCCGCCCGCAAAGACACGCTGGCCCGCCAGTTTGATCAGCTTGGCCGCCGCTTGGAACAAATCGCGGCGCAGGTAGACGGGGTCAATGCCCAAATCCGTTCGCAAGAGATCCAGCTGGGGCTGATAAAGCTGCAGCTCGAAGACCAAAAATCCTTGTTGGCAAAGGGTTTGACCCAATCTGCGACCGTCTCAGAACTGCAACGGCAGGTTGCCGCGCTGGACGGCACCATGGGCGAGCTGGCGGCTACCAAAGCCGCTTCCGAAGGGCGCGCCACCGAGGTGGAACTAGAGATTCTGCGCATCGAGGCGCAGCGCCGCGAAGAGGCCAATGCGCAATTGCGTGAAATCGGCCCGCAGATCCTGGAGCTTGCTGAACGTCGCCGCGCGCTGATGGAGCGTATCCTGAGGCTCGAGATTCGGGCCCCGGTCTCGGGCATCGTTCTGGGCCTGCAGGTCACCACGCCGCGCGCCGTTCTTCGGCCCGCCGATCCGGTGCTGTACCTGATCCCGCAGGATCGCGACCTGGTGATCGTCTCGCAAATCTCTCCCATTCATGTGGACGAGGTGCATGTCGGCCAAGAAGTAACCATCACTTTCGCGGCCTTTTCCTCGCGCACGACGCCGGTTTTGATGGGCAAACTGGTCTCGGTTTCCGCCGATGCTCTGGTCGATCAGGCCAGCAAAGCCGCCTATTATCGGGCCGAAATCGTGCTGGATCCGGGTGAGCGTGAAAAGCTGGGCGCGCAGATCTTGTTGCCCGGAATGCCAGTTCAAGCGATGATCCAAACCGGCGCGCGCACGCCGATGGCCTATCTGCTGAAACCCTTCACCGATTATTTCATGGTGGCTTTCCGCGAAAGCTGAATCCGTCCCGCCGCATCGTCGCCAAACTGAGGAGTACCCCGATGTCCGAAATCGAAACCCGTCTGGCCGCGCTGGGCGTCACCCTGCCCGATGCGCCGGCGCCCGCCGCCAATTATGTGCCCTTCGTTCGGGTCGGCAATCTGGTGCATATCTCGGGTCAGATCAGCCAGAATGCGGGCGGGCTGATCAAGGGCCGGCTCGGCGTTGATATGGACGTGGCGGCGGGAGCCGAAGCCGCCAAAACCTGCGCGATTTCCCTGCTGGCGCAGCTGAAAAAGGCCTGCGACGGTGATCTGAGCCGGGTAGTGCGGGCGGTCAAACTGGTGGGCTTTGTCAATTCCACCGCCGATTTCATCGACCAGCCCAAGGTGATCAACGGCGCCTCCGATTTCATGGTCGCCGCCTTGGGCGAGGCCGGCCGCCACGCGCGCTCCGCGGTCTCGGCGGTCTCTTTGCCGCTCGGCGTCGCCGTCGAAATCGAAGCCATCTTCGAGATCAAATGATGCGTATACCCCTTCCGGACAGCTTCCGCACGATTCCGATCTGCCATCGCGGCTATCACGACCGCGCCCGGGGCATCATCGAAAACACGGCCTCGGCCTTCCGCGCCGCAATCGCGGCTGGTTACGGGATCGAACTGGACGTGCAGCGCAGCGCCGATGACGTGCCAGTCGTGTTCCATGATGACGAGCTTGGCCCCCTGACCGACCAGACCGGCGATCTGCGCGGCTTTAGCGCCGCCGAGCTGGGCCGTATCCGCCTGCGCGGCAGCACCGACACGATCCCGACCCTGCAAGAGGTTCTGGCCCTTGTCGCAGGCCAGGTGCCGCTGCTGATCGAGATCAAGGAAAACTGGAACACGATGGAGAATACCGACGGCAAGTTGGAAAAGGCCGTGGCGTCGCTTTTGGCCGACTACCTTGGCCCGGTTGCCGTCATGGCGTTCAACCCGCATTGCATCGCCCATATGGCCCGCGTGGCCCCCGGCGTTCCGCGCGGTCTGACGACCGAAGCCTATGATCCCGCTCTCAACGCGCCAATTCCGCCAGAGGTCTGCGACCGGCTCCGCGAGATCCGCGATTACGACCGGACACAGTCCAGCTTCATTTCCCATCAGGCCAGTGACCTTGCACGACCGCGCGTTGCCGAACTGAAGGCCCAAGGAGCCTCCATTCTGTGCTGGACCATCCGTTCCCCAAAGGCCGAGCTCGAGGCCCGCCAGATCGCGCAGAACATCACTTTTGAGTCCTACCCCGCCCCCTTTCCGGCTTGACCTCCAGCCCAAACGGCCCACTTCATCTTGACCCAAATATCCTCGGGGGTCCGGGGGTGGAAAACCCCCGGCAGCCGATGACACAGACCGATATCTCCCTGCTCAACGCCATGGCCGATATGCCCGCCGCCGAGTGGGACGCCCTCGCTTGCCCCGAATCCGCCCATGGCCGCCCCATCGACCCCT
>CAIYZT010000250.1 GCA_903930735.1 uncultured Paracoccaceae bacterium
ATTTTGCGGAAAAGGATCCCTGGCGATCAGTTGGTGCAGGGGATCGGAATTTCCAGAACCTCGGCGCCCTTGCGGGTGCGGATCGTGCAAACCTTGTCCGGCATCGAGGCCACTTCCGGCGCCGCATCCGCGACCCCAAGCAGGGCATTCGCATCCACTTCGACGGTGCCGGTCTGGGTATCATCGCCCATGCCAACCAGCGACATTACCAGCCGCCCGGTCGCCTGACCCTGGGCAAGAACAGCGATCTGCTGCGGGTTTCCGGCCACGGTAATCGTGCGCTTCATGATCGTGCCATCGGACAGACCGCCCGCTTCGTCGCGGTTGACAGCCACAACTTCGACCGCGTTGCCGATCAAACGGGTAACCTCGCCCGAGCCGTTTTCCGTCGCGCCGGTCCAATAGATATCGACCCGGTCGCTGGTCTGCAGGAAATCGGCCGCCTCAACCTTGATCGCAAAAGCCCGCATGCCCTTGTCCAGCGAGCCCGTCAGGCCCGCGCTTTCGCCCGGCTCGGTGACCTTGCTGGCCAGAATCGGCTCGAATTTGAAGATGTCCCGCATCACAAACCGCTTTTCACCGTCCTGCTCGGCCGGGCACAGGGTTTCAATATCGCAGAATATGCCCTGGGGCAGGGCGTATTCTTGGATATGACCTGGACGTCTTCCTTTTTCAGGACTTGGCCATAGAGCTTGTCCTTGTTGACAACGAAAACCTCGACCAACGGGCCGGTCTTGACGCGCAGCTCACGCTCCTTGGCCAAGGCCGTCTGGATCTGGCTGATGTAGCCTTGGGTGATGTAGACCGCCGCGCCCGCCAAAGCGATGCCGACGAACAAGACCAACGCGAAAACCATTCTCATGAGAAGCCCCACTTAAAAAGAAACATTAGTGCCCGAGCGCTACTCGGACACGAAACCTGCAGAAACGGTCTCAATGTAGCTGGCGGTTTTGCCTGACATCGACTCGGTCCCGGTGGCAACGGGGACCAGCGCCAGCAAGGCCATGCCAACCACCGCCGCGGTCAAAACAACGAAATCGGCCGTAACTGCGCCGCGCTCGTCGCTCCAGAAAGTCTTGATAACACTTCGCGCAAAAAGCGGCATGAACGTGACTCCGTGAATTGTTATGAGAAGATCAAAGTTGCCTTCATTACCGTTGAGGTTAGGCGCTGATTGTGGCTGCTGCGTGGCCGCACTGGGGAAATCCCTAGACAGTTGGGGCCAAAGAAAAAGACCGCTTCCTTTTGGAAGCGGCCGTTTTCTTGTCGCAAGGCGCCGAGGATTACTGGTTTTCGTAGCCGGCGTCACGAGCGTCCAGGTCAGCCACGATCTCGCCCGCCAGGCCGGTGACCGAGGTGCTGACCTGGGTCATCACGAGCATGCCGAGGCCAACGATGGCTGCGGTCAAAACGACCCAGTCAACGGTCACTGCGCCGGATTCGTCGTTCATGAAGGATTTTAAGATGTTCATCAGTTTCATGGTGTTATTCCTTTGAATGAGGTCAGTCGCCCTGGTTTTCCGCTGCAAGGGTGTCGTGGCCTCGCTTTGGTGTGAGACCTTTATCGCCCCGGATCGTGGCTGGATTGGGGCGATCAAAAGGTATCTTTGGTACATTTTGATCTTCTTTCCGGGGCGCCCGTTCGGCCGGACTCCGGAAAAGGAAAAGACCGCTTCCTTTCGGAAGCGGCCGTTTTCTTGTCGCAAGGCGCCGAGGATTACTGGTTTTCGTAGCCTGCGCTACGAGCGTCCAGGTCTGCCACGATCTCGCCCGACAGGCCGGTGATCGAGGTGCCGACCTGGGTCATCACGACCATGCCGAGGCCAACGATGGCTGCGGTCAGAACGGCATTGATGATGTGACCGCCCCCCGACGGCATCAATGTGCCAAGGTGGTTCTGTGAGGATCCACAAAGGAGGACG
>CAIYZT010000251.1 GCA_903930735.1 uncultured Paracoccaceae bacterium
GACGGTTCAGATGCCGTCGCCGACAAAGGCCTTTTCAACCACGAATTCCAATGGCTCGGAATTGGCGCCCTCGCGCAGACCGAATCCTTCGAGGATCGCCTTGACGTCGATGTTGAACGCCAGCGAGCCGCAAACCATGGCGCGGTCCTCGGCCGGGTTCATTTGCGGCAGGCCCAGATCAGCAAAGACCTTGCCCGAGGACAGATTATCGGTGACGCGGCCCATATGGGAGAAGGTCTCGCGCGTGGTGGTGGGATAGTACAGCAGCTTGCCCGCGACCATCTCGCCGATCAGCGGATCCTCTGCCAGATTTTCGACCAGCGTGCGGCCATAATTCAGCTCCGCCACCTCGCGGCAGGTATGCATCATGATGACCTGTTCGTATTTCTCATAGGTCTGCGGCTCGCGCAGCAGGCTGGCGAAGGGGGCAAAACCGGTGCCTGTCGCCAAAAGCCACAGCCTTTTGCCCGGCAACAGCGCGTCATGGACCAGGGTGCCGACGGGTTTGGGGCGCAAGATGATCTCGTCGCCAACCACGATATGCTGCAGCCGGCTGGTCAGCGGGCCCTCGGGCACCTTGATCGAATAGAACTCCAGCTCGTCATCCCAGGCCGGCGAGGCGATGGAATAGGCGCGCAGCAGTGGCTTTCCAGTCTCGCCCATCAGCCCGATCATCACAAATTCGCCCGAGCGGAACCGCAGGCTTTGTGGCCGGGTGACGCGAAAGGAAAACAGCCGGTCCGTCCAATGGGTCACGGAGGTCACGATCTGCGCATCGGGCAGATGCGGCTTGGCGGGTTTTGCAATCGTCTCGGACATGGGGGCCGCTTCGGTCATTTCGGTCAGCTTTCGCAATAGGGCTTTGGGGGCGCTCAGAACAGCCTGAATTCAGGCCTTGAGGCGCGACAGATAGTCGTGAGATTTCCAGTCCGCCCGCGCGAGCCATTGGTCCTGCGGCTGGCGCAGCGCCAACTCGTCCGGGATCTCGACCGAGGAAAACCCGACCCGGCGCGCCATGGCATATTGATCGGCGATCACCGGCCCAAACGCGCGCAACTCGCCCGCATAGCCCATCATCCGCAAGCGCCGCGCGATCGTAAAGGCGCGGCCATCGTTAAAGGCCGGAAAGGCGACACGGATCAGGCTAAGTGCGCCGAGATAGGGCAGGACCAGCGCCGGATCATCGGTGTGGGCGAGGTCAAGGCTGCCCTGATGCTGCGCAATCTGGTCCAGCGGAACGGGCGAGGATTCGGGCGGGGCGCTAAAGCCCTGATCAGTAACAAGCACGCTCATGCGGCGTAATCCTTTGTCATGGGTACGGCTTTTCCATTGATGAAATGAATGCCGCATTCGGTTTTTTGCTTGCCACGCCAACGGCCTGCGCGGGGATTTTCACCTGGTTTCACCGGCGAGGTACAAGGCGCGCAGCCGATGGAGGCAAAGCCCTTGGCGACCAGAGGATGGCGCGGCAGGCGGTTGTTGATCATGTAATCCGAGATATCCTCGGGGCCCCAATGGGCCAGCGGATTGACCTTGATGCGCAGATCGCCCTCGGCCTCGAAAAACTCTACCGCCTCGCGCTGACCGCCCTGATAGCGCTTGCGCCCGGTGATCCAGCCGTCAAACTCGCCCAAGGCCCGCTCCAGCGGCTCCACTTTGCGCAAAGCGCAGCAGGCATCGGTGTTGAACTGATGCAGGGTGCCATCCGGGTCGTCAAAACTCAGACGCGGTTGGGCGGCGCGGATGGTGCGTAGATCGCAAAGATGCAGATGATCGGCCAGATCGCGTTGATATTGCAGGGTTTCGGGAAACAGCATCTTGGTGTCGATGAACAGGACCGGGGTCTGCGGCGCGATGACTGAGACCAGATGCAGCAGAACCACGGATTCCGAGCCGAAAGAGGACACGAGCGCAACTTGGCCCAGATCCTGATCTTTCAGCGCCAGTTCCAGAACCGAGGTGGCCGAATGGTGCCGGTAGCGCGCGTTCAGCGCAGCTACCCGCTCGGCTACCGGTCCCTGGTTCAGATCACGCGGCATCCTGCGTGCCTTCAGAGCCGTAAAGCGCTTGTTTGAACGGCCCGAGGCCAGCGCGGCGCACGGACTCCAGAAAGGTCTCACCCGGCTCCAGCCGCAGGGTCAGATAGGCCTGCACCAGGCGTTCGATGGCGGGAACCACTTGATCATAGGCAAAGCCCGGCCCCATCTTTTCGCCGATCGCGGCGGTTTCGGTGTGATCGCCGCCCAGCGTGATCTGGTAATTTTCGACCCCCGCACGGTCCAGGCCCAGAATTCCGATATGGCCCACATGGTGATGCCCGCAGGCATTGATGCAGCCCGAGATCTTGATCTTGATCGGCCCGACCTCGTGCTCCAGATCCAACTCTCTGAACCGAAGCGCGATTTCCTGCGCGACCGGGATCGAGCGCGCGGTGGCCAGCGCGCAGTAATCCATGCCGGGGCAGGCGATGATATCGGAGATCAGCCCCACATTCGCGGTACCAAGCCCGGCCTGAACGAGGGCCGCATGGACGCTAGGCAGATCGGATTTATGCACATGCGGCAGGATCACATTCTGCTCATGGCTGATGCGTAGATCGCCGTGGCCGTAAGCTTCGGCCAGATCGGCCAGAACCCGCATCTGATCGGAGGTAGCATCGCCCGGCGTCTGGCCATGCGCCTTGATCGAGACGGTGACGATGGCATATTGATCGCTCCGATGCGCGGCAAGGTTGGTAACGGCCCAGGCGCGATAGGCCGGATCGGCCTTGTAAAAGGCGTCATGTGCCCCGATCTCGGCATTGCGAAAGGCGGGCGGGGCAAAGGCGGCGCGGATATCGTCCAGAAGGCGTTGATCATGGCCGCCAAATAGCGGGCGCAACTCGGCAAAGCGCGCTTCGATCATGCGGGTGATTTCCTCGACCCCGGTTTCGTGCACGGTGATCTTGATGCGCGCCTTGTATTTATTGTCGCGCCGGCCAAGCGTGTTGTAGACCGACAGGACCGCCTCGACATAGGGCAGCAGGTCGTCCACCGGCAGAAATTCGCGCGTGGTGCGGCCGATCATCGGCGTACGGCCCAGGCCCCCGCCCACCATCACCTCGAACCCCGGCTCACCGGCCGCATTGCGGTGCATGCGCAGCCCTATGTCATGGGCGCGGGTTACGGCGCGGTCATTGGGGCTGCCGGTGATGGCGATCTTGAATTTGCGCGGCAGGAATTGGAACTCGGGGTGGTCGGTGGACCATTGGCGCAGAAGCTCGGCATAGGGGCGGGGATCTTCGATCTCGTCGGCGGCGGCACCTGCGAAATGATCGGCGGTCACATTTCGCACGCAATTGCCCGAGGTCTGGATCGCATGCATCTCGACATCCGCCAGCGCGCCCAGAATTGCCGGCACATCTGGCAGTACAGGCCAGTTGAACTGGATGTTTTGCCGCGTGGTAAAATGCCCATAGCCCTTGTCCCAGCGGTCCGCGATCATCGCGAGTTGGCGCATCTGATCGGGCGAGAGCGTGCCGTAGGGGATAGCAACCCGCAGCATATAGGCATGCAGCTGCAGATAGAGCCCGTTCATCAGGCGTAGCGGGCGAAATTCCTCTTCGGTCAGCGAGCCGTCAAGCCGCCGTTCGACCTGATCGGTGAACTGGGCGACGCGGGAGCGGACAAAGGATTCGTCAAAGTCGGAATAGGAATACATCGGTCAGCTCGCGAAATCGGCTTGTTTGCCGTGGTTGTAGTTGGAGGGCCCGCGGGTGCGGAAATCTTCGCGGAAATGGGTCGGTTCGGGGCCGTTCGGGCCGGCTTTGGCATCGGCGAGATAGGCGCCGACGATCAGCAGCTTTTGCGCGGCGGCAAAGTGCAGGCGCAGCTGGGCCTGCGCCTCGTCCGCGATCAGCTCTGCCTCGTAGTGATGCGGGGTCCAGGCGTTGTCGGCAGCGAGATAGACCACGTCCCCCTCGCGCAGACGATTGGCGGTGACGACTTTGGGGATGAAGGGGCGGCTCATGCGCGGGCTTCCTGCAGGGTTTCAAGCGCCAAGGCAGCGCGGCGGGGGGCAAGGCCGAACAGAATCACGGCCGGGCCGCTGGCACATAGGGCGATTTCGGCCAGATTGGCCAGAGTTCCACTGTGAACGCGCTGTTCAGGCAGGCTGACGTTTTCGACCAGCGTGACGGGCGTGGCCGGATCCGCGCCATGCATCATCAGGCGGCCTTGGATAAATCGGGCGGATTTCTTGCCCATGTAGATCGCGGCAACTTCACCGGGTTGCGCAAGGCCGCGCCAATCCTGCTCGGCAAAACCTTCCATGTCGTGGCCGGTCAGGATACGAAGCGACCGGTTGCGGCCGCGCCTGGTCAGGCCCTGGCCGATGGCCGCCGCCGCCGTCGAGGCCGAGGTCAGCCCGGGTAGAATGGCAAAGGACAGGCCTGCCGCCTCCAGCGCCTCAATTTCCTCGTCCAACCGGCCGAAAATGCCGACATCCCCGCCCTTGAGTCGCACGACACGCCGCCCGGCGAGCGCCTCGGCAACGATTATGGCATTGATCTCGGCCTGCGAGGTCGAGGGACCGAAACCCACCTTCCCAACATCGATACGGCAGATAGGGGCCGGGATCAGCGCCAAAATCTGCGCCCCGACCAAACGATCATGCACCACAACATCCGTGCCTTGCAGCGCATGAAAAGCACCGAGCGTCAGATGCAGGGCGGCCCCGGGACCCGCACCAACAAAGGTGACGGCGGCGAAGGGTGCGGTAATGATTGGGATGGGGTTCATGGGGCAAGTCCGGGTATTTCTAGGTCCAATATAGGATATTTTCCCCGATCTAGGCCAGTCACTCTTGCGAATAAGGAAATTTGTTCCAATATGTCCCCTAACATGAACCCCGGTTCCGAGAAACGGCAAGGAGCGCGAATGTCAGGCCATCTGGATGAACTAGACCGGAAAATTCTTGTGGAACTGCAGGCCGATGCCAGCCAATCGCTGGACGAAATTGCCCGCAAAGTGGGCAGCAGCAAGACCCCGGTCTGGAACCGGATCCGGCGCATGCGCGAGCAAGGCGTGATCCTGCGGCAGACGGCCATTCTGGACGCCGAAAGCCTTGGGCTTGAGGCCTGTTTTTTCGTGCTTATCCGCACCTCGGAACACGAGGCGGAGTGGCAGAGAAAGTTTTTGGAAGTCCTGCAGGCCCGGCCCGAAGTGCTGGAGGCGCACCGCCTGGCGGGGGATATCGACTATATCCTGAAGGTCCGGGTCAAGAATGCGCGGGCCTATGATACGTTTTATCAGGCTTTGATCGCCGAGGTGAAAATTCACAACGTCACGGCACTCCTAAGCATGGAAGAGATCAAATCCACGACTGTGCTGCCGGTCTAGGTGTTCAGTCTTGGCATTTGATGGATAGGATTTAGGATTAACTTTTCGGGTTCGATTGTCCATTGTTTGCAGATGACCTCGTAAGGTTTTAGGCCTTTGAGGGTCTTCAGTCTTTGGCCGAAGTTGTAGGCGCTGATGAAGTTGGCCATGTGATTTCGCTGTTGGTCGTGGCTGTCGTAGTGGAAGCGTTTGACGGTCGCTTCCTTGATCGTCCGGTTCCGTTGCCCGGCAGCGGTTTGCCTGCAAACCGTGCGAGGGATGCGTTCGAGCTGGCCATTTGTCCAAGGGTGCCTGATCTTGGTAAGCCGATGGTCGATCTGATGCTCGCGGCAGACCCGGTGAAAGATGTGCTCGAAGGCATAGATGTGCCGGTCGTGATTGGTAAATTGGATGCCCCTCGCCATTGTCTCTCGGACCAATGGCGTTTCAATGGCTCGATCCGTCAGCACGATGTGAATCCTGTAGGTCACGGCTGCGATCAGATTGCGCAGGAAGGCTGCGGCGGGTAAGCGTCGGGCCTGACTGCGGTTACCGTGCGTTCCAGGGCAGCAGATCATCGATCCGGTTGATTTTGTGGTCTGGAATGCGGGCGAGGGTGTTGGCGAGCCATGCTTGGGGATCGACGCCATTCAGTTTGGCGGTTTCGATCAGGGTGTAGGCGATGGCGGCGGATTTACCGCCGGTTTGCGATCCGACGAAGAGGTAGTTCTTGCGACCCAAGGCGACCGCACGCATGGCGCGTTCGGCGGTGTTGTTATCGAGCTCCAGAATGCCGTGATCGAGGTAGGGGCGCATCCGTGCCATTCGGGTCAGGGCATGGCGGATCGCTGCGGCCAGAGGGCTTTTGCCGGATATGTCAGTCAGTTGGGTGCTCAGCCAGACCTCCATGTTGTCGAAGGCGGGTTTGGCCTCGGCCTGCCGGATAAGAACCCGTTTGTCCGGGGCTAAACCCCGGGCTGCCTTCTCGACGGCATAAAGCTCGGCGATCCGCCGGATGGCCGCGTCGGCGATGGCGGAGCCTTGCGCCTTATGCACGTCGACGAACTTGCGCCGCACATGGGCCATGCAGGCGACCTCGTGGATATCGCCGGATCGGTAGAGATCCTCAAAACCGGCATAGCCGTCAGCGTGCATCCAGCCGCCATATCCGGACAGGTGATCCTTGGGATGTTCACCTTTGCGGTCGGACGAGAAGCGATACCAGCTGGCGGGCGGGATGGCGCTGCCCCAGGGGCGCTCGTCGCGCCCGTATGCCCAAAGCCGCGCCGTCTGGGTCTTGCCGGTGCCGGGTGCCAACATTGCGACCGGCGTGTCATCGGCAAAGATCGCTTGCCCCGCCAGAACGTGCCGCCCGATGGCGTCGGCCAGCGGCTCCAGCAGGGCGGTGGATTTGCCAACCCAGTCGGTCAGTGTCGAGCGGTCGATGTCGAGCCCGTCGCGCTCGAAGATCTGGCTTTGGCGGTAGAGTGGCAGATGGTCGGCATATTTGTTGACCAACACATGGGCGAGCAGTCCCGGACCGGGACGCCCACGCTCGATCGGGCGCGATGGCAACGGGGCTTGCGTGAAGCAATCGCAGCCCGAGCAGGCCATCCGGGGCCGCACGATCCGGTTCACGATGAAGCGGCCGGGGACATATTCCAGTTCTTCGGTCACATCCTCGCCCAACCGGCGCAGCTTGCCAGCACAATGGGCGCAGGCCGTGTTGCCGGGGTTCAGCTCAACCTCCACACGCGGAATGTGATCCGGGATCGGCTTGCGCTTCGGCTTGTCGGCGGGGGTATCCTCGGGCAGGTGCAGCTTGGCGGTCAGAGCGGCAATGGCGATCTCGCTCATCTCCAGCGCCAGTTGCAACTGCTCGGCGGTCTCCGACGACGCCCCAAACCGATGGGCGCGGTGGCCTGCCAACTGATGCCGCAGCTTCGTGATCAGAACCGCTTGCGACTTCACTTCGGCCAGCAAAACTGCGGTGAACGCCCGCAATTCCGCAGGGTCTTCCGGCAGCGATTTGGTGACATCCAGCATGGCGAAAGTATAGCAAAACAAGCCTTTTACGGGAATCCCAAAACCGCAAAAGCCCTCAATTTATCCCGCCGTCAAAGGCCGCCACGTGCGCTGCGGCAACCGCCAGTCTATCCCCTCGAGCAGCATCGCCAACTGCGCCGGGGTCAGGGCGATCTTGCCCTCCTTGGCAGCTGGCCAGACGAACCGACCCTTCTCCAGCCGCTTCGAGAACAAACACGCGCCTTGCCCATCCCACCAGATGATCTTGATCAGATCACCCTGTCGCCCCCGGAACACAAACATATGGCCAGTGAACGGGTTGGCTTGCATCGTCTGCTCGGCTTGGGCTGCCAGCGAGGCAAAGCCCTTGCGCATGTCCGTCACCCCTACCGCCAGCCAGACCATCGCGTTCATCGGAACCGGGATCATCCCGAAAGGCCGCGGATCAGCCGGGTCAGCGCCTCGGGATCATAAGCCCCGCTGATCCGCAAACGGTGTCCACCGGCAAGCTCGACCTCGATCTGCCCGCCCGTTTTGACTGGCCGAGGCTCTTCGACACGGACGCGCTCGACAATCTCAACCGGGAGGAAACATGGAACTTGCCCCGCAGACTGCGCCGCCCCCGGTGCAAACCGTGGATCACGTAGCCACTTGAAGATCAGATTGGCATTCAACCCATATCGCCGGGCAACCCGCGCAACCGATACATCCGGCGCCGTCGTCTGCAGACAGATCGACCGCTTCTCGTCGTCAGACCAAAGCCGCCTCGCTCGACGCACCACCCCCAACCCCATAGTGTCCACTATCCATAGCGGACACTATCCGAACCACTATATCCCCGGCAGGGCAGTCAGGCCGGACGCTTACCCATCACCGGCAGGGCAGCCAGGCCGGACAGTTACGTTCATTTTGTCCGTCTTCACAAACGCAAACAGCCTCCCCACTACTGGGAAGGCTGTTTTGTAGATTTTGATCACATATATAGAGACTGTTTTTGTTTAGGTTTGGCGGTGACCTACTCTCCCACGTCTTAAGACGCAGTACCATTGGCGTGACGGCCCTTAACGGCCGAGTTCGGGATGGGATCGGGTGTTTAGTCGTCGCTATGACCACCAAACCGAAGCAAAAACAGGCGCTGTTTTCCCTCTTTGGGATTACAGCGATAAACATCAGTCGGTTTGCTTGTCGCAGTCCGCTTGTTTCTCGTCATTTCACCAAGCCGGACCTCCGTTTTCGGAAGACACGGCTGGTTTTGTGCTTTCTGATTGTCTTTCCAGTTGCATGATCAGTTGCGCGACTGCGCCACTCACCCGTGCTTTTACTGGATCAAATCAAGCCTATCGAGCAATTAGTACCAGTCAGCTGAAAGCGTTACCGCTCTTACACCTCTGGCCTATCGACGTGGTGGTCTTCCACGGCTCTCAAGGGAGACCTTGTTTTGAAGGGGGCTTCCCGCTTA
>CAIYZT010000252.1 GCA_903930735.1 uncultured Paracoccaceae bacterium
AGGATCGAAAAGGGATTAGGCCTTCCTGTGTTGTCGCCTGGGCCCGGGCTGACGTGGGTTCCTGCCCCTAATCATAACTTCGTTCCTGCCCCTAAGAAAACAAATAGCCCAGAGCGACCCAACAAATCCCCCAGACAGGGCAGGGAAGAAGGTCCGATCCTGACCAAGCCGCAAGAGCCGCAAGAATGGTTAGATCAGAGAGTGTCATCGACTCCGGCGCAGAGTGTGGCGGAAGAAAATTATGCGATCTCGGGAGCCTCGGACAAACCCGGGTTTCTGCCTATCGTGAAGAATCTGCCTCGCAGGCCGGGGCAAAGAGGGGATGTGGTGAAGCCGAGGGAAGAAGAGACCCCGCCGCGGCCCTCCAGCGAGCGCGGGGAGGCGCTGATACCGTCAGGTCCCGAGGGAGGGTTGGTGCCACGCCGCCGCCCCAGCGTGGATGACCCGGCGGTGCCGGTGCCCCCCCGCCGCCTCTCCAACGCGGATGAGGATTTGCCACTCCCCCGCCGCCCCATCCGCGAGGAGGCGCCGGTGCCACCCCGCAAGAGGCTAAACAACAACAACCGTTGGACAAATCACGAGACTCCCGGAGTATCAATAATCACGCCGCCAAAGGCCGAGTCACCGCGCTCGAGTATCATACTGACTCCGGAGCCGACGCTGGTGACCACTCCCCAGGCGCCGCCCATCTCGATATCAGGGGACCACCCGGTAGACGTAAATTCGACGCAGGTCAATCCCGTCATACCGGTCAACCCGCCGTTGACGCCCGGATCACCCGCGGCCCCGGGTGTTTCCTCAGGGTCGATACCTGGCCTGCAGCGTGGAGATCTACCACACCTCGTAGGAGATACCCGGCAAGTGCCATCCCTTTGGGACATGTTACATTATCGGCTGTCGCAGCCAGGCGGCAGGATAGTTGCCAAACAACAGTTGCAGGGGGTGCAGAGGCTGCAGAGGCTGCAGGCGCCATCCAGGCAATACCGGCTTCAAAACGAAGGAAGCACGCCGCCTACGACGAATAATGTTGATGTAGCCTGGGCTCCCACGCTGGTAATGAGCCTGACCGATACGCCGGTCACGTTGGGACAATGCCTTGAATCGTTGACAACCAACGGTGCCCATGAAAGCGTACAGTGTTCTTTGTACAGTAAGAAAAAAGGCTTCGTGTTTGGGACCACATTGCTTGGTACGGAGGAGATACCACTACGGACATCTAGAGGGCAGTAAATATGCTTGCTTCCCGTCCCCCCCTCCGCTTAGAATTCCCAGCTCTCCAGGGCGGTTAGCTCAGCGGTAGAGCACTTCCTTGACATGGAAGGGGTCACAAGTTCGATCCTTGTACCGCCCACCAGTTATCATCGATACGGCATATCGGCAGCGGTGTGCCGTTTTCGTTTGCGTACAGCAGGAGTGCCGGCATGACCGCTTACCTCTGGTTCAAGAGTTTTCACTTGTTGTTCGTGATCGCCTGGATGGCCGCGGTGTTCTATCTCCCGCGCATCCTGGTCAATGTGGCCGAGGCCGGCGGCGAGGCGGCGGTGCGGGCACGCCTGCATCTGATGGGGCATCGACTGTATCGCTTCGGTCATATCCTGTTTGGATTGGCCCTCCTGTTCGGAATCGCACTCTGGCTGGGCTGGCGCGTGTTTCCGGGCAGCTTGCCCGATGTGGTCGGCGTGACCCACTGGCTACACCCCAAACTTGCGCTGGTTCTGCTGCTGCTGGTTTATTTCATCTGGAGTGGTCGGCTTCTCAAGCGTAGCGAACAGGGCGCGCCGCTGCCGTCCGCCCGCCGCCTGCGTGTGCTGAACGAATTGCCGGTACTGGCGTTGTTCGCCATCATCACGCTGGTGCTGTTCAAGCCCTTTTGAGATAGCGCACCATCGCCGCCGCGGCTTCCCGACCGTCATAAACGGCGCGCACCACCAGATCCGCGCCACGCACGTTGTCGCCACCGGCGAACACCTTCGGGTGGGAGGTTTGGCCGGGGAGTCGGCGATCCTCGGCGACTCTGACCCGTCCCGCCGCATCCAGCGCAATACCCTGGGTTGTGCACCAGGGTGCGGGGCTCGGGCGGAAGCCGAAGGCCTTGATCACCAGATCGGTCGGCATGATTTCCTCGTCGCCGCTCAGTGTGCCGGCTGATCCGCGTCCGCCGCCTGGCGCGGTGCGGCCGAGACGGATGGCCGCGACGCGCCCCTTGTGGTCGTGGATTGCCAAGGGCTGGCGGTGAAAGCGGAAATTCACGCCTTCCTCGCGGCTGTAGGCCACTTCACGTGCCGAGCCGGGCATGTCGGCCTCGCCGCGGCGGTAGACGCAGGTGACGGAAGCGGCGCCGCGGCGAATCGCGGTGCGGTTGCAGTCCATCGCGGTATCGCCGCCGCCCAGCACCACCACACGCTTGCCTTGCACATCGAGATCCGCTGGTATCGGTGTGTGATTCAGCAAATTCTCGATGCTGGCGATCAGGAACTGCAGGGCGTCGTGCACGCCTTCGAATTGCGCGCCGGGAATCTCGCCTTCGACATAGGTGTATGCGCCGGTACCTATGAACACGGCGTCATACTCGGCAAGCAAGTTCTCGAAGGGCAGATCGGCCCCGATCTCCACGCCCAAATGGAAACACACTCCCAAGTTCTCCAGTATCTGCCGGCGTCGTTTGACCACCGCCTTGTCCAGCTTGAACGATGGAATGCCGTAGGTGAGTAAGCCGCCGATCTCCGGGTAGCGGTCGTAAACGTCCACGGCCATGCCTTCATGCCGCAAGCGGTCCGCGCAGGATAGGCCGGCAGGGCCTGCGCCAACCACGGCGCCCCGGAATCCGCTGGCCGGAACCCCTGAGAGATCGGGCAGCCAGCCGTGCAGGATCGCCTCATCGGTGGCCCAGCGTTCGATACTGCCGATGGTGACCGCACCGAAGCGGGTTTCTTCCAGTGTGCAGGCGCCTTCGCACAAACGATCCTGCGGACAGACACGACCGCAGATTTCCGGCAGGGGATTGGTTTCGTACATCCAGCGTGCGGCTTCCTGCACCCGCCCTTGTTCGACCAGGCGCAGCCAGTACGGAATATTGTTGTGCAGCGGACACTGCCATTGGCAATAAGGATTCCCGCAATCCATGCAGCGCCCCGCCTGTTCGCCGGCTTCGCGCGGCTCGAAAGTGCCCTGGGGTTCGGCATGCGAGATCACCCGGATGTCCACCGGCAAGGTCCGCGGTAGGCGGCGTGTCTGTTCCAGAAATTGCAGATCTTTGTCGATCATCGAGGCATCCCTTTACGCCGCGCTGGTGAGTTCTTCGGCTAGCGCCTCCAGGCTCGCCGCCTTGGGTTTCACCAGCCAGAACTTGTATTGCAGGCCGCGAAAATCACGCAGGATCTGCTGGCCCCAGCAGCTGCCGGTCAATTCGACGTGCCGTTCCACCATGTGTTTCAGATGCTGACGATGATGCTCCATGTGGTCTTGCGAGATGCGCAGGATGTCCACCAGCTCGTGATTGTAGCAATCGACGAACAGCCGCTCACGGTCGAGCACGTAGGCGAAGCCACCGGTCATACCAGCGCCGAAATTGAGCCCGCAGCGACCGAGCACGGCGACCACGCCGCCCGTCATGTATTCGCAGCAATGATCACCGGCCCCCTCGAGCACCGCCTGCGCGCCGGAGTTGCGCACGGCAAAGCGCTCGCCGGCGCTACCGGCGGCATACAGCTTGCCGCCGGTAGCGCCGTAGAGACAGGCGTTGCCGAGGATCACGGCATCCTGACTTTGGTAGCTGGCGTCGGCGGGCGGGCGGATCACGATGCTGCC
>CAIYZT010000253.1 GCA_903930735.1 uncultured Paracoccaceae bacterium
CGAAACAAAGATGCAACGTGTCAAACTGCTGGGTCAGCGCCTCCCTTACATGGTTTGCTTGCAAACCATTACCCGTTGCCTGGCAGGGCATGCGAGCATGCTCGAGAAGGGGGCAACGCATGGCGCGGGACTTCGACCGTCAGGTGGCCGAGTTTCAGGTCCGTGTTGCCGTTCTGAACGGCTTCACCGCACTCGGCATACCCATCACTGAAGCCGTAGGATGAGTCCGTCCGGGGAAAGGGGAAGTCCGGTCAGAAGCTGATTTGTGCAAGGGAGCCGTTTAACAGCATACTCCCCGATCCGCCAATGCAATTCCTGGAATGCGCGGCAGGTGTTGCGGTTTACTTTGAACAGATGCCTTGCGAACGTGCGGGGCCGCAAGATGGGCACGGCGCCCAATTCAGCGAAACCTGTCCATCAGGCGCTGCATCGGGGATTTTTCGGGTTCTGTGGGGGCGGGGGGCGCGGCGGGTTCGGTCTTTGGTTCGGGGGGCAAACGGGGGCCTTTTTCCGGTGCGGGCTGGTGCGGGCGCGTCGGGGTTACGCGCTGGGCCACGGTGTTCTGGAATTTGGCCGCATCCCCCAGTGCCAGCGCCTCGGCGCCGTCGGACAGGCCGCGCAGGATCAGATCCAGCCATTCCTGATCCGCCTTGGCAAAGTCGTGCAGCACATAATTCGCCACGGCGTCCTTGTGGCCGGGATGACCAATGCCAAGACGGACGCGGACATAAGCCTCGCCTATGGTGCCTGAGATCGAGCGCAGCCCATTATGCCCGGCATGACCGCCGCCCGTCTTGACCTTCAGCTTGCCGGGGGCAAGATCCAGCTCGTCGTGAAAGACCACCAGATCGGCCGGATGGATCTTGTAAAAGGTCATCGCGGCCTGAACCGACTGGCCTGAGAGATTCATGAAGGTCTCGGGTTTCAGCAGGATGACTTTTTCAATGCCCAGCCGCCCCTCGCAGACCAGCCCCTGATAGGCGCGGCGCCATGGGCCAAAGCCGTGGTCTGCGCCGATCCGCTCCACCGCCATGGAGCCGATGTTATGGCGGTTACCGGCATATTTCGCGCCGGGATTTCCAAGGCCTGCGAAGAGTTTCATGAGCGGTCCCTTTGACGTCAGAATGGCGGGCAAGATGCGAAAAGGGCAAGATAAAACGCCAATACTGGCGAAAAACGGGGAGGGAATGCAGGAAAATCAAAAGATTTTCGTTTTTCTCCCGCGCCTCCCAAGCAAAAAGGCGGGGTTTCCCCCGCCCTTGCGTCCCAGTGCCAGAGGCCCCGGATTATTCAGCTTCAGCCGAAACCAGACCTTTGGAAGCGGTGATGTTCGCCACGGCAAAGTTGCGCGCGACGGTGGGCTTGGCCCCTGCTGGCAGGGTGATGTCTTCGATGTGAATGACGTCGCCGATCTGCTTGCCGGTCAGGTCGACCGTGATGTGATCGGGGATATCGGAAGCCAGAACTTCAAGCTCGACCTCATGGCGCACGATTGTCAGCGTGCCGCCGCGCTTCATGCCCGGAGAGGCTTCGTGGTTGATGAAATCAACATGGATGAACAGGTTGATCCGGCTGTCGTCGTGGATGCGCATGAAATCGACATGCAGCGGCACGTCCCGAACCACGTCGCGCTGAACCGCGCGGCAGATAACGTGGGTATCGGCATGGCCTTCAACCTTGAGGTTGAACAGCGACGACAAAAAGCGACCTTGACGTAGGCGCTTCAGCAAAGCGTTGTAGTTCATCTGGATGGAAACGGGATCAATCCCGCCGCCGTAGATGATGCCAGGTACGTTGCCCTCACGACGAGCTGAGCGGGCGGCCCCCTTGCCTGTCCCCGCGCGTACCTCGGCGGTAAGATCCATGATCTCGCGTGCCATTGGTAATCTCCATAAATAAGTCCGCCATCCTCCAAGGGTGCATGGCGCGACTGGGGGCGATTAGCCCAGAATCATCGCCGTGGGAAGAGCAAAAGCGCGGGGCATGCGGCGCTGGGCGCGCGGCGCATGTCGGGGTAAGAACAGTCAACCACGGGTCTTTCGCCTAAACAAGGGTCGTACTCAGGAGAGCCGCATGTCGTTCCGTATCAATCTTTTCGCCGCAAGGGCGCCTTTGGCCAGCTTTACAGTCATGGGGGTGATGTGGGGGCTGATCGCGGCGGATTTGCCGGATCTGATGGCGATGCTGGCTGTAGATGAGGCGACGCTGGGCCTGTTGATGTTCCCAACCCCCGTGGCGGCGGTTCTGGCCATGTTCGCGGCGCCCTTTGTCGCGCGGGCGGCGGGCAAGGGCGCGCTGCTGTTGATGACGATTCTGATGGCGCTGGCCTTTATCCTTCCGGGGCAGGTCACGGCGGTCTGGGCCTTTGCGCTGGCGATGATGGTTTGCGGGGCCACGACCGGGCTGACCGATGTTTTGATGAACGCGCGCGTCTCGGCCATCGAGGCGGAGCGCGGCCAAAGCCTGATGAACCTGTGCCACGCGGCCTATAGTTTTGGCTATGCGGGCAGCGCCATCAGCACCGGGGTTCTGCGGGCCCAAGGGTGGCCGCCCTCAAAGGTCTTGTTTACCGTCGGGATGTTGGCGGTGGCCGCCGCGTTTTTATCCTATGAAAGGAACGGCGCGGTGACCGGGCTTGACCGGCCAAAGGAGCGTTCCGAGGCCCATCTGGGGCTGGTGCCGGTGATCGGCGGGGCGATGATCTTTATCGCCTTTCTGACCGAAAACGCCTCGGAAAGCTGGTCGGCTTTGTACATCGAACAGACGCTTGGCGGCTCGCCCACGCAGGGCGCGATGGGGCCGGCGCTGATGGCCTTTACGATGGGGGTGGCGCGGCTCTTTGGGCAGAGCTTTGCCAACCGCTTTGCGCCCGAGCGTTTGCTGATGGTTTCGGCAGCAATCGGAGCGGTGGGGCTGGTACTGGCCTCCAGCGCGATGGGGCCGAGCATCGCCTATCTGGGGTTCATCACGGCCGGGATCGGCGCCAGTCTGATCGGGCCGACAGCGTTCTCGATGGTCGGCGCACTAAGCAAGCCCGAGGCCCGTGCGAGGGCCGTCGCAAGGGCGACGATGATCGGCTATCTGGGCTATTTCGTCGGACCGCCCGCTTTTGGGTTCATGGCATCGGGGCTGGGACTGCGCACCACTTTCGTGGTCGCGGCGGGGCTTTTGGGCATGATATTGATATTGGCCCCGATGATGGCGCGGCGGGCGGAGCGTTGATCAGCGGGCGAACTTCCACCTTGTGATCTGGGTCAAGGGCGCGCCGGGTTTCACCGTGATCTGCGGGAAATGAGGCTGGTTCGGCGCGTCGGGCCAGCCCTGCGCCTCAACCGCGATGCCCTCATAGGCCTCCGCGCCCCGCCTTTGAACGCCGCGCTGATCATAGATTTGAATGCCGGGCTCGGTGGTCGCTACGGTCATCGTAACGCCCGAAGTGCCGGTCAGCCACAGCACATCGCGCAGCGGCGCCTGCGCGCGACTGAGTACCAAGCAATTGTCCATTTCCGGCGCGCCGGGGATAATCGCGCGCGCCTGCCGGAAATCCATCGGGGTGTTCGCGACCGGCGCGACCTCGCCCGTCGGTTTGAAATCGGCGTCATTGGGCAGATAGGCCTCGGCCGCGATTTTCAATTGGTGGCCGGCCCAGGTTTGGGTGCCGTCCAGGTTCCAGTAGGAATGATTGGCAAAGTTCAGGATGGTTTCGGCATCGGTCGCGGCGGTGATTGTCATGGTCAGGCAGGCCGGGGCGCTGATCTCGAAACGGGCCGAGATCTGCCTCCTGCCCGGAAAACCGCCTGCGCCGTCCGGCAACTCTAGCGTGAGATCGCAAGCGTTTTCGCTGGCGGATTGGATCTGCCAGTTCTGCAAATGGCAGCCCACGGCGCCCGAATGCAGGGTGTGGCGCCCGTTGTAATTCACCTCGAACTGGCGCTGAACCCCCCGGATCACCGCCTGCGCATCCGTCAGCCGGTTCACCACCGGCCCGATGAGCGAGCCGTGGTGCCGCAGATCGCCCAGGTAATCGGCAAAATCGTCTGAGCCCAGCGTCAGATCATGGGCAACCCCCGCCAGCCGGGCGGATTGCAAGGTCGCCCCCCAGGTCAGGATGCGGGCCGTCAATCCTCCTGCGCGGATCGTCACGGCCTTAACGGTCTCGCCGCTCGGGCCTGAGCCAAACAATTCGATCATGTGCCGCCCCCGATTATGCCGCGCCAGATTTGCGATGCCGCGGTGCCAAGGTCAACCCTGCAAGCAGCCCGCGATAGTGGTGGCCAGCCCGCGCATCAAAACCGTATAGGAACCCGGGCCCTCGGGCAGGGTCGAGCCGACCGGATCAAGCGCGGGCCCGAGCTTGGCCGAGGTGCCCTCCAGAAGCTGGGCGGCAAGGGCGGGATCGTGCTGCGCCTCGGGAAAGACGCAGAGGATGCTTTGAGAGACCAAAAGCTGCCGCAACTCCACGAGATGCGCCGCTCCCGGTTCAGCCGCCTCGCCGTCCGCAATCGCGCCGTCAAAGGCGAGGGCGTAGTGGGCGGCGAAATAGCCGTAAGCATTGTGATAGGTCACGAAAGGCTTGGTGGCGACGGGGGCAAGCAGGGCTGCCAACTCGGCATCGAGCGCGGCGATTTCCTTTGCGGCCTCGGCGGCATTGGCCGCATAGGTATCGGCATTGTCCGGGTCGATTTTGGCCAACTCGGTGGCAATCAAAGGCAACCAGAGGGCAGCATTTCCGGGGTCGAGCCAGGCATGCGGATCGGTGCCGCCATGGGCATCGTGGCCTTCCTCTTCGTGCTCTTCCTCTGCATGTTCCTCTTCGCCATGCTCCTCGCTATATGCTTTGGTATAATCCTGCGTAACAGTGCCCGGCGCGGTCAAAAGCGGCAGAATCGGTACCGTGACGCTTTGACTGGCGCGGGCGAGCCAGGGGGTCAGCTCGGGGCCAATCCAGACGATCAGACCGGCATCGGAAATGCTCTGCATCTGGCTCGGGCGCAGTTGAAAATCATGCTCATCCGCGCCGGGCTGCAGCAGCAAGACCGGGGTGCCGAGATTGCCCATGACTTGGGCTACCAGCGCATGAACCGGCGGGATATCGGTGACGACAAGGGGCACCTCGGCAAGGGCGGGAGTGTAAAGCAGGCAGGCAAGGGCAGCCATACGCATCGAATTTCCTTTCACCGGATGGTTTTGAGGGGTATAGTTGTAATAGTATAACATGGTCAAGGCTAATGTGATACTATAACAGATGGGGTGGAAGATGGCGCATGATGATCAAGGCTGTCCGGGCTGCGAGGCACCGGACCTTGCGTTTTCGCGTCATGATCACGGTCATTGTCAGGCGGATGCGCTGGGCCGCGCCGAGGTTTTGATCGCGGCACGGGGCCTGCGCATGACCCCGGTCCGGCAAAGGGTGCTGGAGATTTTGCTGGAGACTCACCGGGCGGTGGGGGCCTATGTCGTCTTGGACCGTCTGGCCGCCGAGGGCTTTGGCAATCAGCCGCCCGTCGTCTACCGCGCCTTGGATTTTCTCGAAGAACAAGGGCTTGCGCACCGCATTCGCCGGCTCAATGCCTTTACCGCCTGCATGCATCCGGGCGAGGCCCATGCGCCGAGCTTTCTGATCTGCCGCTCCTGCGACCTCGTAGCCGAGGCCCCGGCAAAGGCCGTGCGCGGCGCCTTGGAGGCGGTGGCCCTGATGGTTGGCTTTACCGTTGAGGGCAGCAATATCGAGGCTATGGGCCAATGCGCCGATTGCCGGGGGCGGGCGGCATGATGATCCTGTCGGCAGAGAATTTGACCGTTCGCTTTGGCGCGGCCGAGGCGCTGACCGGGGTTTCGATGGGCGTCGCGGCGGGCGAGATCGTGACCGTGCTGGGGCCGAACGGATCGGGAAAAAGTACACTTTTGCGGGCTTTGCTCGGGATTGTCGCGCCCAGCGCGGGCAAGGTCACGCGGGCAGCCGGCTTGCGGATCGGCTATATGCCGCAAAGGTTGGCGATTGACCGGGCCATGCCGATGACCGTGCGCCGGTTCCTGTCCTTGCCCCACCGGGTGAGTGACGCGCAGGCCGAGGCGGCGCTGCTGCGGGTCGGGCTGCGGGGGCTTGGCGCGCAGCAGATGACCGGGCTTTCGGGCGGGCAGTTTCAGCGCGTGCTGCTGGCGCGCGCGATGCTGGTCGAGCCGCAGCTTTTGATCCTGGACGAGCCGACCCAAGGGCTCGACCAGCCAGGCGAGGCGGGTTTTTACCGCTTGATCGCTGAGGTGCGCGAACAGAGCGGGGCCGGGATATTGATGGTTTCGCATGATCTGCATGTGGTGATGGCGGCGTCCGATCGGGTGATCTGTCTGAACCAGCATATCTGCTGCGAGGGCACGCCAAGGGTCGTGTCGAATGCGCCGGAGTATCGGGCCTTGTTCGGACTTGGCACCCAAGGCGCGCTGGCGCTGTATCAGCATGAACATGACCATAGCCATGACCATGATCATTCGGGGCATGATCAAGGGCATTCGGGCCATGACCATGCGGAGCACAAACATGCTGGATGATTTTCTGGTTAGGGCGGCTTTGGCGGGGGTCGGGCTGGCGATGGCCACCGGGCCGCTCGGTTCCTTCGTGGTCTGGCGGCGGATGGCCTATTTCGGCGATGCGACCTCGCATGCGGCGATTTTGGGGGTGGCAATTGCCTTGTCACTTCAGCTGCCGATCGGGGTGGGGGTCCTGGTCGTGGCGCTGGCGATGGCGCTGGTGGTCTCGGCGCTGGCGGCGCGGGGCTGGGCGATGGATACCACGCTGGGGGTGATGGCGCATGGGGCGCTGGCCTTTGGATTGGTGGCGATTTCCTTTGTGCCGGGGGTGCGGGGCGATCTGCAAAACTATCTTTTCGGCGATATTCTGGCGGTGACGCGGGGTGATCTGGTGTTTATCTGGGGCGGGGCGGGGCTGGTGCTGGGCCTGCTGATCTGGCGCTGGCAGCCACTATTGACCGCGACGATGAGCGAGGAGTTGGCCCATGCCAGCGGGATCAATCCCGGCCGCGAGCGGCTGGCACTGACCATCGCGCTGGCCATCGTGGTGGCGGTGGCGCTGAAAGTGGTCGGCGCTCTGCTGATCGCGGCCATGCTGATCATCCCGGCAGCGGCTGCGCGCGCGCTTGCCCGCACGCCCGAGGCCATGGCGCTGGGGGCGGTGGCTTTGGGGGCGCTGGCGAGCCTTTTGGGTTTGGGCATGTCGCTTTGGCAAGATACCCCCGCCGGGCCGTCGATTGTGACCGTGGCGGCACTGATTTTTGCCGGGGCGGCGGTTTTCGGCGCGATCAGGCGCTGAGCGCGGGCGGCTTTTCGGCGCTACGATTTTCCTTCGAAAAATCAGCGCCTCGGGCGGTTTTACAGGGTTAAGGGGTTAGGCGCGGACATAGGGCTAGGGGCCCGTTCGATCGCTGAGCCGAAGCAGATCCACGCAGGTGCCGCCAGATCGGCCCCAAGCGATGCCGCTTTTTAACCCATTTGTCGCTTTTGTCTGGCATCGGTCGCGCGGACTTGCCCTTGCCCCCCGTCATTTGGCAGATATGGAACAGCAGATTTTGGAGCGCCCGATGAAAACTCATGTCAAAGCTTTGGTTGTCGGCGGCGGTGCGGTTGGCACTGGCATCACCTATCATCTGGCCAAGGCGGGCTGGGATACGATGATGGTCGAACGCGACGAGTTGACCTCCGGCTCCACGTGGCACGCGGCGGGGCTCTTGCCTTTGTTCAACATGGGCTATGCCACCACGCATATCCACAAATACTCGGTCGATTTCTACAAAGCGCTGGAGGCCGAGACCGGCCTGAACGCCGGCTTTGCCGTGGTGGGCAATCTGCGCATGGCGCAGCGGCAGGAGCGGATGGATGAGTATATGCTCTATTCCTCGGTGGCCGAAACCGCCGGGGTTTACCACGAATTTCTGACCCCCGCGCAGATCAAGGAGCGCTGGCCCCTTGTGCGCAGCGAAGACCTTGTGGGTGCGCTCTTTCACCCGCAGGACGGCTATATCAACCCCGCCGATGTGACCCAAGCCATGGCCAAGGGCGCGCGGATGCATGGCGCTGCGATCGAGCGGAAAATTCAGGTCGATGGCTACCGCTGGACCGGGTCGGAATGGATCGTTTCCTGCACGCGGATGGTGGAGGTCGGCGGGCGGCTGGTGGCCTCGGAAGAGAAATACGAGATCCATGCCGAGCATGTGGTGACCGCGACCGGCAACCATGCACAGCGCACGGCAAAGCTGCTGGGCATCAAGATCCCGGCGATTCCCGTGGAACATCAGTATATTGTGACCGAGCCCGATCCGATGCTGGTCGAATGGCGCAAGAAGAATGGCGAGCATCCTGTGCTGCGCGATGCCGATGCCAAATGGTATGTCCGCGAAGAGCGCGGCGGCTGGATTCTGGGCCCTTACGAAAACGGCGCCCCGGCGCGGTTTGAATATGCGGTGCCCGACAGCTTCCGCGCCGATCTGTTCCCGCTAGATCTGGAGCGGATCGAGGCGGAATACATGAGCATGATTCACCGCCTGCCTTCGTCCGAAACCGTGGGGCTGAAAGCCGATTTCAACGGCCCGATCTGCTATACCCCCGATGGCAACCCGCTGGTCGGCCCCGCGCCGGGACTGCGCAATATGTGGCTGGCTGAGGGTTTCAGCTTTGGCATCACGGCGGCGGGCGGCACGGGCTATTACCTTGCGCAGATGATGGTGGAGGGCGAGGCCGAGATCGATATGGCGAGCCTTGATCCCAAGCGCTATGGCAATTGGATCACCACCGAATATGCGGCGCGCAAGAATGAGGAATGCTACAACCACGTCTTCATCCTGCACCACCCCGATGAAGAGCGTGAAGCGGCCCGACCCCTGCGCACCGCCCCGGTCTATGACCGGCAAAAGGCGCTTGGCGCACAATTCGGTCAGGTCAACGGCTGGGAGCGGCCGATCTACTACGGCCCGCTGAATGCGCCCGAGGATTTCGATCACAAATCCCGCAGCTTCCGCCGGGGCGCCTGGTGGCAATATGCCGTCGATGAGGCACGCGCGATCCGCGAGACGGCGGGTCTGATCGACGCCACCGCCTTTACCAAACATATCGTGCGCGGGCCGGGGGCGACGGCTTTCCTCGATTGGTTCACCTGCAACACCCTGCCAAAAGTGGGCCGCATCAACCTGACCTATGCGCTGACCCCGCAAGGCACCACGCGCACCGAATATACCATCGTGCGCAATGGCGAGAATGATTACTACCTGGTCTCGGCCGGGGCCTGGACCGCCTATGATGCGGATTACCTTCGCAAATGTGCTGAGGATATGGAACCGACCTTTGGCCATATCGACATCCATGATGTCACCACGCAATGGGGCGTTTTCGCCATTGCGGGGCCGAACAGCCGCAAGATTCTCGCCGAGATCATCAAGGATGCCGAGCCGGAAACCGCGCTGTCGAACAAGCGTTTCCCTTGGCTTTCGGCGCGCAAGATTGAGCTGGGCATGTGCCCGGTCAACGCGATCCGCGTCGCCTATACGGGCGAGCTGGGATGGGAGCTGCATCATCCGATCGAGATGCAGCGCTATCTGTGGGATCTTTTGCTGAAGGCGGGCGAAAAGCACGGGATGAAGCTGGTCGGCGCGCGGGCGCAAAACTGGCTGCGGCAGGAGAAATCCTACCGCGCCTTTGGCAACGAGCTTGGCCGCGATGCCAGCCCGCTCGAGGCCGCTTTGGACCGGTTCGTGGACCTGAAAAAGGACTTTCAGGGCAAGGAGGCGATGCTTGCGATTGGCGTGCGGTCCAAATGCTGCACCCTTTTGATCGACGGGCCCTCGGACACCGATCCTTGGGGCAAAGAGGCCTTGCTTTTGAACGGCGAGAAAATCGGGCGGCTGACCTCGGGCGGCTATTCGGTGGCCTTTGGCAAGCAGATTGGTATGGCCTACGTACGCCCTGATCTGGCCGAAGTCGGCACCAAACTGAAAGTGCGGATGAACCGCGAGCTTTGGGATTGTGTGGTCGTCGAAGACAGCCCGTTTGACCCGACAAACGCCCGTATCCGGGTGGATGGCTGAAAATGGCCGGCGCGGAGTGGCATTTTCGCGCCGTTACGTCTGAAAACTGACCCGACATGGCCGTGCTTTTCGGCGGGCGCGGCGGGCCAAAAACCTGCTGGTGCGTGCTTTGGCGGTAGGGATTATCCGGTGCGGCCGTCGGCGCGCGGCGGCATGTGGTGCGAAAGGCTTTGGGCCGCTGAAAAATCCCGCCAGTTTCGACCTGTCGTGAAACGGTCGCAATAGGGCGTCATGGTCGGACAGTTGCAAAAGAGGGCCCCATGACGCGGACCGACGCGAGGTTTCAACGGCAGTTCGAGGCGCTTTCGCGCCTGATCCCGATCCTGCGCCGTCCGC